>JBAHZU010000086.1:0-8316 GCA_037132875.1 Pontiella sp. | reverse complement strand
TCGGACCATCCTGATCAGCGCGCACAGCAACTTGACAGACCTTATGGATCTGAAGGCATTGGGTATCTGCGCATATCTCAACAAACCCATCGACTATGAAGAACTGGAACACGCGTTGTTGGCCTCTCCGCCCTCCGAACTCCAAGCGCGCAGATGCAGCCCATTTGAGGCCCCGCCTTCTTCAGGCTCAAACACAACCCCGCCGACTCACCCCCCAACTAAAGGAAAACACCCATGAAACGGAATAAAGCACTCCTTACCCTCTTCGCCATGAGCCTCATGGTCGGAACCCCTGCCCTCGCGGAAAAACAGGCCCAATGCCCGGTGATGGGCGGGAAGATCAACCCGGCTCAATTTGCCGATGTGAAGGGCAAGCGAATCTATGTGTGCTGCAAGGGTTGCATTGCCAAGATCAAAGCCAATCCCGACCGATACCTTAAGGAGCTCGAAGCGAAAGGTATTGTGCTGGATCAGACGCCCACAAAGAAAGACGCCCCCGAACACAAACATTAACCCCCTGCGGGAGGCCAAAAGGGCCTCCTGCTTCATCTAGGTGCGAGCCATGAATTCCTCTCTTTTGCTATTTTCTGCCATCAGCGCGGCGGCCCTTTCCTTTGGGGCCGATCCGTTCAGCACGAATCTGACTCTTCAGGCCGCACTCGACTATGGCGCAGCAAACAATCCTCGGCTCCAAGCCACCCTCAACCTCTGGAAAGCGGCCGAGGAAAATATTGCGGTGCAGCAGGCGCTCCCCGACCCGATGATTTCCTATGGCTACTATTTTGAATCGGTCGAAACCCGGGTGGGCCCGCAAAATCAGCGATTTGGCATTACCCAAACGTTTCCAGGCTTTGGAAAACTTTCGCTGAAGAAGGCCATGGCCACCGACCAAACCGCGGCGGCACAAGCGCGCTTCAACCGCGAGAAACTCCGACTCCACGTCACCATCACCCAAGCCTATGCCGAACTCCACTTTCTCAAACGCAGCATCAGCATCACCCAAGATCGCATCCGCCTCATTCAGGATCTCGAACAGGTCGCCCGCACTCGCTATAAGGCCGGAGCCCCGATGGCCCCCATCCTGCAAGCTGAAGTGGAACTGGGGCGGCTCGAAGATCGGCTGAATTCCCTGAACGATCTAAGGGAGCCTCGGGTGGCTCGGCTGAATGCCGCACTCAACCGCCCATCCACGGCCCCGTTGTCTTGGCCGGCATCTTTGCCCTACCGCCCCATCAACGCCGAGGCAGAATCGTTGCAAAAAGAGCTCAAACACACCAGCCCAGAGCTGGCAGAACTGACGCACCAAATCGAACAGCGCGAGCATCAATTGCAATGGGCCAAGCGCGAACGCCTCCCCGATTTCACCTTGGGCCTGCAATACATCGATACCGGCGATGCGGCTCAATCGATGGCCGGCAGTGGGCAGGATGCAATCATGGGAACCATCAGCATTAACCTTCCGCTATGGATCGGCAAAAATCGGGCCCGTATTCAATCGGCCGCACACCAAAAAATCGCCGCCCAATTCTTGATGGAACATCGGCAACAAACCCTCGAAGCCGACCTCCGGTACGTCCTCTTTAAACTGCGCGATGCCGACCGTAAGATCAACCTCTACCACGAGAGCCTCATTCCCAAGGCCGAACAGTCGTTGGAAGTCAACCGCAAGGCCTACGAGGCGGGCCAGATGGAATTCATTAACCTGATCGATGCCGAACGCATGCTGCTCGAATTTAAACTGGCCTACGAACGCGCCCGCACCGATCACCTCATCCACCGTGCCGAATTGGGGCAACGAACCGGCATCGATTTTCTTCAAGGAGCCTCTCATGAAACGGATTAAACTCACCCTCATCATTCTGACCGCTCTCCTGACGGGTTTTTTACTGCGCGGCGGATTCAGCCCCCAACAGGCCGCGCCTCCCCCGGCCGCTCCGGCGGTCGCGGCCCCCACCATCTGGACCTGTTCCATGCATCCGCAAATTCAACTGCCCAAGGCGGGAAAATGCCCCATTTGCTTCATGGATCTCATTCCACTGGAGGCGCGCGATGAAGGCGGTGGCGAACGCGAAATCCGCATCAGCCCCTATGCCGCCAAACTCATGGAATTGGAAACCACGGCCGTGTCTCGCCGCTTTGCCGCCGCCGAAGTGCGCATGGTCGGCCAAGTTGATTATGACGAAACCCGCGTTTCCCACATCGCATCGTGGGTGGCGGGCCGTATCGACCGCCTGTTTGTTGATTATACCGGCGTGGCCGTTTTGAAGGGCGACCATCTCGCCGAGATCTACAGTCCGGAGTTGATCACCACACAGGAAGAACTGCTACAAGCCATCCAAACCGTGGAAGAACTCAAAAACTCCGACAGCACCTATCTGCTTGAATCCACCAAAAAAACCATCGTCGCCGCTCGTGAAAAATTGCGCCTTTGGGGCTTCACCGTCGAGCAAATTGCCGCCATCGAAACGCGGGGCACACCGAGCGATCACATGACGATCTACTCCTCCGGCTCTGGCATCGTGATCCAAAAAGAAGTTCAGGAGGGCATGTATGTTAAGACCGGAATGCGCATCTATACCATCGCCGATCTTTCCACCCTTTGGATCCAACTCGATGCCTACGAAAGCGACCTCAATGGACTGCGCTATGGCGGACGCGTTGAGTTCACCACCGTGGCCTATCCGGGCGAAGTGTTTGAAGGCACCATCTCCTTCATCGACCCGATGATCAACCCCGCCACCCGCACGGCCAAAGTGCGCCTGATTGTTGACAACCCCACCTTAAAATTAAAACCTGGCATGTTTGTGCGGGCCATCGCCCGCCCCATGATCGCGGCAGATGGCCACGTGATGGATGCCGGGCTGGCCGGAAAATGGATCAGCCCCATGCATCCGGAAATTGTCAAAGACGCCCCCGGCTCTTGCGATGTGTGCGGGATGCCGCTGGTGACCGCTGAATCGCTGGGCTATGTGGCAAAAACCAAAGACCATGCCCCCTTGCTCATTCCCATTACCGCCGCCCTCAAAACCGGAAAACGGGCCGTGGTTTATGTGGAAATTCCCCATACCAAAAAACCAACGTATGAGGGCCGCGAGGTCCAATTGGGCCAACGCCTCGGCCCATTCTATGTGGTAAAAAGTGGGTTGGAAGAAGGCGAGCGCGTGGTCACTCGCGGCGCCTTCAAACTGGATGCAGAGCTCCAAATCCACGCAAAACCCAGCATGATGAGTGCTCCCAGCGAATCGACAGCGAGCCCCGAACGGGAGCCCCGCACTCCGTCGGCCCCGATCCGCCCGGGGGATGTTCCCAAACGTTTTTCCCAAGCCCTCGAAGCCTCGGTTCGGGCCTACTTCGACATACAACAGGCCCTGGGCAGCGACCACTCCGAAGGAGCAAAAACCGCGACGGAGGCTTTTCAGAAAAAACTGCAACAGATTGATATGGGATTGCTCGAAGGCGCAGGCCATGGGGTTTGGATGGAACAGTTCAAGCAACTGAATGCCTCCACGATTCAACTGCGGAGCGCGGCGTCCATCGAGACGCAACGCGCGGCCTTCCATTCCCTTTCTCAACAACTGGCCCTCACGCTACGCACCTTCCCAATCGAGCTTCCCGTGCAGCAGGCGTTCTGCCCGATGGCCTTTAAGGACACCGGCGCCATCTGGCTCCAGAGCAACCAGGAGATTTTCAACCCTTACTTCGGCGCAATGATGCTCCGATGCGGCGAAATCCAAGCAACTCTTGGAGCAGACCATGAGTAACCCCTCCCTGCCCGAGCAGACCCCCGAGCAAAAATCGCTCCTAGGAAAGCTCATTCGCTTCTGCTTGGAAAACAAACTCGTGGTGGGCCTCGCCACCCTGGCCCTCATTTTTGCTGGCCTACTGGTGGCCCCGTTCGATTGGAAAATCGGAGAATTGCAACGCTATCCAGTGGCCGTTGATGCCATTCCAGACCTTGGAGAAAATCAACAGATCGTCTTCACCGAGTGGATGGGGCGCTCGCCGCAGGATGTCGAAGATCAGATTGGCTATCCGCTCACCGTTCAATTGCTCGGCATTCCCGGTGTTAAAACCATCCGCAGCTATTCCATGTTCGGCTTTTCCTCCATCTACATCATCTTCAAAGAGAACGTGGAGTTCTATTGGTCGCGCACTCGCGTGCTTGAAAAACTCAACAGCCTTTCTGCGGGCACCCTGCCAGCGGGCGTGCAACCGACCCTCGGTCCGGATGCCACCGCGTTGGGCCAAGTCTTTTGGTATACACTCGAAGGCCTCGATCCCGATGGAAACCCGACCGGCGGATGGGATGGCGAGGAGCTCCGAACCATTCAGGATTGGTATGCTCGCTATTGGCTGCTCGCGGCGGAAGGCGTGGCCGAAGTGGCCTCGGTTGGCGGCTTTGTGCGGGAATATCAAGTGGACGTCGATCCCGATGCCATGCGGGCCTATGGCGTGGATATCGACGAGATCTACCGCGCCGTGCAAGGAGCCAACATCGATGTCGGTGCCCAGAGCATCGAGGTCAATCAGGTGGAATATTTCATCCGCGGCATTGGGTTCATCCAATCGGTCGAGGACCTTGAAAATAGCGTCATCAAAGTGAGTGCCGACCATATTCCGGTGCTGATCAAACAGGTGGCCCAAGTGACGCTGGGTCCAGCGACCCGCCGGGGGGCACTCGATAAAGGCGGCGCACCCGCCGTCGGGGGGGTGGTGGTGGCGCGCTATGGCGAAAATCCCCTGCAAGTGATTTCCAACGTCAAAGCCAAGATTCTAGAAACAAAGGATGCACTGCCGGCCAAAGCGATCCTTGATTTCAAACAAACCTCGCGGGAAGCGATCTCCCTTTTCGCGCTCAACCACGGCTTTGATGCGTTCGCAGAAGTGGGGTTGAATCAAGCGGCCTGGAAGGAATATCTCCAAAGCACCCGCTCGGAAGAATGGCCGGAATGGATCACCCTCAGCCGCGTGGCCGTGGTGCCGTTCTATGACCGGACCGGACTGATTTATGAAACGCTCGGCACGCTCAACGAAGCCATTGGCCAACAGATTCTAATCACCATCATCGTCATTCTCATCATGGTCATGCACCTGCGCAGTGGCATGGTGATTAGCTCCATGCTTCCGCTGTCGGTTTTGCTCACCTTTATCGCCATGAAACTATTCAACGTGCAGGCCAATATTGTGGCGCTCTCGGGGATCGTCATTGCCATCGGCACCATTGTGGATTTGGGCATTGTCATCTGTGAAAATATACTCCGACACCTGGATCAAGCCGACCCCGCCGAATCCAAACTCGAAGTCGTGCACCGTGCCGCCTCCGAGGTGGGGGGCGCCGTACTCACCGCCGTACTCACCACCGTGGTGAGCTTCTTGCCAGTCTTCACCATGATCGGTGCAGAGGGCAAACTCTTCCGGCCGCTGGCCTTCACCAAAACCTTTGCGCTCATCGCGGCGGTCGTGATGGCCCTCACCCTCCTTCCGGCGGCGTCTCACCTCCTCTTCTGCGCAAAAAAGAAGAGCAAATGCTGGGTGAATCTCCTCCATGGAGCGCTCATTCTTTTCGGCCTCTTTCTCGCCATCACATTCACCGTGCCTGGCGGAATCCTATTGATCCTGGTGGGGGTCTATCGTTTTAGCGAACCCCTCCTCCCGCAACGGATCGTCAGGCTCGCGCCTCGGATTGCCCTTTATCTGGCGATTTCCGCTGTTGGGGTCTTGCTCACGATGGACTGGGAACCGCTCGGGCCCGAACGAGGGTTGATCCGCAATCTGGCCTTCGTCACCCTCCTCATTTCGGGACTGCTCCTTTTCTTCAAAGTATTCCAACATTTCTACACGCCATTGCTTCAAGGGTGTCTCGCTCACAAGAAAACCTTCCTCACCTTGCCCATCGCCCTCTTCATTTTGGGGATGACCTGCTGGCTCGGGTTTGAAAAAATCTTCGGCGGATTACCCGAGAGAATGCTGCACAGCGCGACCGCTCAGAAAATGGCGCACGCCTTCCCCGGCTTCGGCAAAGAATTCATGCCCAATCTCGATGAAGGCTCCTTCCTTTTCATGCCAACCACCATGACGCATGCCTCTATTGGCGAAACCATCGACATCATCCAAAAGCAGGATAGGGCCATTCAATCCATTCCAGAAATTGAGTCGGTCGTCGGGAAACTCGGCCGCGCCGAAACCCCGCTCGATCCCGCGCCCATCTCGATGATCGAGACGGTCATCAACTATATCCCCGAATACAAAAGTGCCCTAGACGGGCAACGCATTCACTTTAAATACAAACGGGGCGAATTTGTTCGCGATGCCCAGGGCGAGCTGATCGAAGATCGACGCGGCCGACCCTTCCGCCAATGGCGCGACCACATTAAAACTCCGGACGATATCTGGGACGAGATTGTGAAAGCCGCCAAAATTCCGGGCACCACCTCCGCCCCCAAACTCCAGCCCATTGCCGCCCGTATTGTAATGCTTGCCAGCGGCATGCGGGCCCCCATGGGGGTGAAAGTCCAAGGCCCCGACCTCGACACCATCGAAAAGGTCGGCCTCCAGATCGAGCAATTCCTCAAAGAAGTCCCCAGTGTTGAACCCGCCGCGGTCATTGCCGACCGCATTGTGGGCAAACCCTATCTGGAAATCATCCCCGACCGCGAATCACTCGCGCGCTACGGCATTCAGATTCGAAAATTCCAGGACATTATCGAAATTGCCATTGGAGGCCGGCAAGTCACCACCGTCATCGATGGCCGCCAGCGCTTCCCCGTTCGCGTCCGCTATAGCCGGGAGCTGCGCGATCATATCGAGGCGCTCGACCAAATTCTCATTCCCGGCACCGGGGGGCAGCACATTCCAATTACCGAACTCGCCGAAATTAAATATGTCCGGGGCCCGCAAAATATCAAGAGCGAGGACACCTTCTTGGTTGGCTACGTCGTGTTCGACAAAAAAGACGGCTATGCCGAAGTCGATGTGGTCGAACAATGCCAAGCCTACCTGCAATCCAAGATCGATAGCGGCGAATTCATCCTCCCGCGCGGCGTGAGCTATCGCTTCGCCGGGAACTATGAGAATCAGCTCCGCGCCTCCAAGACGCTCGCCATGGTGATGCCCATTGCGCTCTTTGCCATCTTCATGCTGATCTATCTCGAATTTAAATCCACCGCCACCACCGTGCTGGTCTTCACGGGGGTATTCATTGCCTGGTCCGGGGGGTTCATTCTCATCTGGCTCTACGGCCAGCCGTGGTTTCTCGACTTCAGCTTATTCGGGGTGGAAATGCGGCACCTCTTCCAAGTCCACCCCATCAATATGAGCGTCGCGGTTTGGGTTGGCTTCCTGGCCCTCTTCGGCATCGCCACCGACGATGGCGTGGTGATGGGCACCTACCTCACCCAAACCTTCCGGGAAAATAGGCCCTCTTCGGTGGATGAAGTCCGCGCCCTCGTGGTTCAAGCGGGCAACCGCCGAGTCCGGGCCTGCCTCATGACCACCGCCACCACCCTCCTCGCCCTATTGCCCGTGCTCACCTCCACCGGCCGGGGGTCCGACATCATGGTCCCCATGGCCATTCCCAGCTTTGGCGGCATGCTAATCGAAGTCGTCACCATGCTCGTCGTTCCCGTCCTCTACTGCTGGATACAGGAGTGGAAGCTCCGGCTTAAAGGCTAGAGATCCGGTTCTTAAACACTGAGATGATTAGCCCCGAGAGAGCGCAAGGATAACAACAGCCGATTCCATGTGTTTTTGTATCTTTTGCGCTCTTTTGTGGCCAAATTTACCTATCGCTAGGAGCAAAAAGGAAGAGCCCAGGGATTTAACCACTCGCTGATTTTCATTTTTTTGTCACCCCTACGAGTAGCCATTTTATCCCATCCACTTCGGTCTGAGTCCCGCGGAGCAGGCAGCTACCCCCTCCGAACTCAAACCTCGCGTCCATCGGCAATCCGCTGAGCCCCTTCAATTTTAAGAGGTGGTGCGAATGGATTCTTTTTTAGTCTTCGATATATGCTCGATAAAAACAGGTTTCAGCGCTGGAGACCGTGGTGGTCACGGAGATACCAGATGCCCCTCCAGTAAGGCCTGACACAACGTCAGTCCATTCCGGATACGCAATCCTCTCCGTTGATTCTAACGCAAAAGTTACATTCCCAGACGTGGCCCAGTGAATCACCGCATTCTCTCCCCCAGGAATCACCTCGATTGCGACATTTCCCACAGATATCTCCCCATAACTTTTTATTATAAAATACGTACCCATATCCGTTGCTACCAAGCCATTATCGCCTTGCGTGGAGCTAATGAACGTCGTCCCAA
>JBAHZU010000053.1:0-8890 GCA_037132875.1 Pontiella sp. | reverse complement strand
AATCATTTTGCTTATGAACCACGCGCAACACAGCTTTACCTATGAAGCGATGACCACCCTTTTTGAGGTGATCATTGAGGGCGGCGAGTATGAATATGCTCGTCAGGCGGCCGGAGCGGTATTCCGCGAAGTGGATCGGGTGAATGATCTGCTGAACAAATATGATCCCGGCAGCGACATCGGGCAAGTGAATCTGCTGAAGCCGGGCGAATCGATACGCGTAACCCTGGAAACCATCGAGTGTCTGGAGATGGCAACGTGGGTGTATACGGTTTCGGACGGGCTTTTTGATCCCACGCTGGGAACAGGTTTCCAAGGGTTGGAAATCGATCGCGCGAATTTTTCCGTCGGCTGGAAAAAAGGCGGCAAGGGCGAAGTGAACCTTGGCGGAATAGGTAAAGGCTATGCCATCGATCGGGCCCGAGAAATTCTTACGGACTGGGAGATTGAAACGGCGGTCATCAACGGCGGAACCAGCACCGTACTGGCATGGGGCAAAAAATGGGATATCGGCGTCGGCGGACCTTGGGGCGAGAAGGTTGGGCTCACCCAACTGCAGCTCGAAAATGAAGCCCTCAGCGGCTCCGGAACCGAGGTGAAGGGCGATCATATTATCAATCCAAAAACGGGGAAAGCGGCCCAACGCCATTTGGCGGCTTGGGCGGTCCATCCATCGGCGGCCACATCGGATGCACTTTCCACGGCCTTTATGATGATGGAGCCCACAAAAATCGCGGCCCTTTGCCGTAAAAACCCTGAAATTACCGCATTTGTGGTTACCCCCGACGAATCATTCCTGAAAATGGGTGTCTGAAATAGGCGACGCTGAACGTTTTATATACAAGACACCCCTACAGCAACGGTGTAATTTACCCGCTTTTAACGGAGACTCTATCATGAAATATCAATTGAAACTCGCGACGGTTGCCGCACTCGCAGCGATCTGCGCCGGCCCAACGATGGCCGAAGAAATGATTAAACTTGAACTCGAACTGCCGAAGCCGCTTTTTGCGGGAACGCCGAAGAGCATCAAAACCCCGAATCTGGAACGTCGAGCGGTGATTCCAGAAATCATGGTTCCGAAAGGCACCACGAATGTGGCGGCCGAAAAAGACGTTACCAGCTCCGATGACTTTCCCGTGATTGGTGAACTCGAATACGTTACGGACGGCGACAAAGATGGCGCGGACGGTTCCTATGTGGAACTGGGCCCGGGCGTACAGTGGGTTCAGATCGACCTCGGCGCACAGAAAGAAATCTTTGCCATTGCGCTGTGGCACTACCACGCACAGAGCCGCGCTTATCGCGACGTGATCATTCAGGTGGCGGACGATGCGGACTTCATTGAAAATGTTCAGACTATATTCAATAACGACCACGACAACTCTGCGGGCTTGGGAGTGGGTAAAGACCGAGAATATATCGAAACCAACAAAGGCAAACTGATCGATGCGAAAGGCGTGAAGGGACAGTTCATTCGTCTGTATTCCAACGGCTCCACCAGTTCCGATATGAACCACTACATCGAAGCTGAAATCTTCGGCAAGTAAGCCCGACTCCACGTTTTCATGAAACCCGGTTGGCGCACGCCTCTGGGTTTTTTATTGAACCAGCTCCATGAGTTTATGGGAACTGTTCACCGATTTCTTTCGGCAAGCCTGTCGTGAAATCCTTATAGCTTTCGCTGGCCAGATCTGGTGTACGCTGGGCCCGCTATCCATGCGACCCCCTTTTGCATAACCGCACCATGGTCCACTTCCTGACGCTTAGAAAAGAGCTATCGCGGTGCTTGAGCGTGCAGATCACGAACCCATTCGGATTGTCCTTCACTCAGAGCCGAGTGCGAAAAGATGAAGCGAACCAGCTCTCAGCTCAGTCCTTGGTCTCATACTCTGCCTGCGAAATCGCATGGAAAATCTTCAGCTTCAGTTCTTCATCGGAATCTATCTCCTCTGCGAGGAAGGCCGTGATGATTTCGTGCAGTAATTCTTTATCAATTAATCCAGCCGCTACATGACGGCTAATATTTTCCATGTCCCGCAGGAACCGGCTGACACAATACAAATAGCCGTTCAGCAAGAGCATCTGCCCACAAAGCGTAATGGCGATCCGTTTGTTTCCATCGGCAAAACAATGGAACTTATTTGCGCTGAAGAACAAATGAGTCAACTTATCTTCCATGCTCGGATAGTAATCGTCGTTCTGTATGTTCTGCAGAACACTCTCCAACTTGCCCAGCTCAAGCGCCTCAAGCGTGCCGCCCCCGCTGACCTCTACGGTATTGCTGTGGATCTCCACGGCTTGCTCAAGCGTCAGATAAATCATCGCTATTCACACTCCTTCAGCCGCTTCATAACGTCCTTCGCCTCTTCAAGCCTTTCGGCCAGTTCTTTGCTCTTTTCTCCAAGGAACCGTTCGAATTCATCCCGATTTATCGGGGCTATATATTCACTCAGTTGCTGGTGCAACGCATCCCGGAAGGCCAGATCCCTGCTGGCCATTTTTTTACGTGCACTGTCAATCAGGGGTTTCCAATGCGCTTGTTTTTCGAACACCCGAAAAAGCTCGTCAACCTCAACGGCATCCAACCGGCGATCCTCCCGCGTGGAAACCTCTCGTAACAGTTCACCGAAGCCGTATTCATACGAAGCGATCAAATCAATAATTTCAGAATAAAAGGTATCCCGCACCTTGTCCTGTGCATGCAGGCGCAGGACTTTCCGGTATTCCCGCGCATCTTCATTGAAAATACTGACATAAATCTTATCGGTGAAGAGCGGATATTTAAAATTGCCCATATCCACACAATCCCGCAGCGCATCCGTGAACACCCTTCGGTAATTTTCACCCTGAAAGTAGGCGACAATAAAGTCTTCATCCCGTTGGTTGATATATTTCGTGCCTCCTCCCGTGCGGATATTGATCGTATCAATCACAATATCTAGGATGGCGTGGCGTAATAGACGGGCCGGTTCACTCTTGGTCAAAAGCATGGCCATGTTCAGGAACGCGCGGAAATCAAAAATGCCCAGTTGCGGAGTCTTGGATATGTTCCCGAAATCTGTTTCGGGAACATCATTCTCAACAATGCGCAACTTAAACTCCTTCAATCGCTTCCCGCGTATGATCTCGTACCCGTTTCGGGCCAGTTCCTCGGAATTCTTTGAAAGATAATTTTCCGCCGTGCGCAGGTTGATCTCGAAAAATGCGGCCACCTGCTCCTTGAGCACCACCGTCTTGCCCTCGAACGGGATACCGCGAATCTGCGCCGCCTTTTCAATCTCCCGAATGGCGTATGGATTATTAAGGATATTTTGCCGGTCAATTTGGGAAACCGTCAGGTCTTTTCCACCTAATTTCTTTTTGTCTGCTGCCATGGTTCACATCCTATTCCAACCACTGGAAATTTATGCCTATTTGTGTTCATTCGTGAACAAGACATGCTCGCCCCCCGCTCTTTTCGGCTGCTACCTTTGGACCAAATCCATGAGTTTTTCATAGCTGTCGATTACGGCGTATTTCACGATTTCGGGGTTTAACTTTCGGTTGATTTCGTCGAAATACTTCATCGCGCATTGAACTTTCGTCTTCTCCATTCCTTTGAGCTGCAAGGTCGACATATCCCCTTTGGTTTCCGCAACAAAATAGACGTGTTTAACAGAGCCCTCCTTGAAGGCTATCGCCCAATCTGGATTATAGTCACCCACCGGAGTCGGTATGGAGAAGCCTTTGGGGAGCTTCACATAGAGCACCACCTCTTCGCTCGTATCGAGTTCGGTAACAAATTTTCGCTCTGTGTTTGAGTCGGTAACGACGTAGTCATAAATATGGCGCTGAAGAGGGTCGCCCGCCTTACTGAAGTTTTGGCCGGCCTGCGCTTTTGTGAAGATGTCCATCTCATGCCGCTCTGTAATGGCGTCATAACTCAAGTGCTCAATCACCGTGGTTGCTTTCTGCTCGGTGATCAGACGAGTCGCCTCCGCGATAAAGCTCTCCGGATTCGTCTTAAACTGTTGGAAAACCGCGTTCTCGATACCGGTTAAGATCTGCGCGATTGTTTTACGAGTAAGCTGTGTATTAGCACTTAGCTTCCCGATCAGGTCATACTCCACCGCAGAATGTACCGAGTGGGTATTATAGGCGGTTTGCCTCTCTTTCACCTTAAATCCTTCCCCCGCCATCAACTGATCTTTTGTGAGTTCCTTAACCTGCTCCCCCCGTTCAACCGTGTACTGGAGCGGAGTTACATTTAATTCCTGCTCGATGGTGTGAATACATTTTGTGACCAGCTCCGAACTATCGAAGTGAACGCTATAGGCCGCCTTGCGATTGATTCGGCTCCAGAGCTCTTTAAACTCTTTCTTCTTAAAGTTATCGTTCAACGGATTCGTCTTTTGGACGCAATCATTATCCACCTCAACGGTGCGACCGTTATAGACGCTATCGATCAATTCGAAGACCTGGGGCGCATACGGCGCCAGATCCAGTTCCAACGGTGCAAGCGTCTCTTCTTTTACCGCTTCGAGGTATTTCTCGGTTATGTTCTTCTTACGGTCGATATATCCATTTTGGATCAAATAAAACTCGATGCCAGCGGCCATGTCTTCCGTCACCTTGACCTTACCCTGTTCGGTATGCATTACCTTATCGGTAAAGTAGGCCTTATCCGCCACATGCGGCCGTTCGGATAGCGACTGGGCAACATCCTGCTGGAGTCCCGTCACAAAATCCTTATAGCTTTCGCTCGCCACCACCGTCAGCACGTTGATCTGATGAACCGTGGCCGGATGATCCTGCCGCTCGCCATGCTGATTCACACAAATACGCAAGCCGCGGCCCACTTCCTGGCGGCGCGAAATCGTGTTATCGCTGTGCTTCAGCGTACAAATGACAAACACGTTCGGGTTATCCCATCCTTCCCGCAATGCCGAGTGCGAGAAGATAAAACGGGTGGGTTCCTCGAAAGACAACAGCGTCTTTTTGTCCTTCAAAATGAGGTCATAAGCGCTTTGATCGGTACTTTCCTCCATCTCACTCTTTGTAGACTTCTGGGCATCCACCATCCGCCCTTTTTTGTCTATGGAAAAGTACCCTTTATGCGTCTGCGCGGCTGAGATCGATTTCAGGTGCTGCTTATACTCCTCATCAAGGAAAAGCTCCTCATCGAGCCGTTTTAGGGCGATGTTGTATTCCTCTTCAAATACACGGGCATATTCGCCCTTTTCATCCTGCGCCTCGTAGTCACGATATTTGGCCACGGCATCAATGAAGAAAAGAGAGAGCACCTTAATGCCCTGCTTGAATAGGATTTGCTCCTTTTTGAAATGCGCGTTAATCGCCTCCCGAATCTGGATGCGGCGCAATACCTGATCATCCACATTGCCCGTGGCCTCTCCTGCTATAAGCTGCTTGCCATTCGTAAACTCAATGGTATCCGTGTTCGCGTTAATATCACTGACCACAAACCCCTTGTATTGATCCAGCTCCTTCGAGAGCACATAGAGGTCGTCTGTTTTTCTCAGTCGCATCAACTTTCGAATAATGCCGTTATTTTGCCGCACTTCCACTTCCACCCGGGCCACCGGAGCCTGGCGGGAGACCTCGACTGACTCGAAATAGAGATAGGCGTTGGTGCCGGTCAGCCCGCGCACCGAAATCCCGCGCACTGCGATCTTCTTTACCAGCTTCTGGTTATAGGCATCGAGCGCATCCAACCGATGTATCTTGTTGTGTTGCGCTTTATGCGTCGCCGAATAACGAAGCACAAATAGCGGATTAAACTCCGTCAAGGCCGCCAGAGTTTTTGCTCCCCCCATCTTCTGCGGTTCATCCATAATTAAAATAGGGCGATTCCCCTTGATTACATCGATCGGGCGGCGGCTCTGAAAATCGTCCAGTTCCCGGTAAATCTTGTTCTTCTTGTTCAGTACCGTTTTGTCTGAAGCACCTGGAGCAGGCGCACTGCTGAAGGCCTGCACATTAATCACCATAATGTTAATGCCCGCGTCCGACGAGAAATCCTCCAGTTCCGACAGGCGACTGGAATTGTAGATAAAAAATTTGGCCTTCTTGTGGTACTTTTCCTGAAAATGATCGCTGGTGATTTTTAGCGATTCATACACGCCCTCACGAATCGCGATACTCGGCACCACAATAATAAACTTGCTCCAGCCATACTGCTCGTTGAGCTCAAAGATCGATTGAATATAGCAGTAGGTTTTCCCGGTGCCGGTCTCCATCTCCACATCCAGATGGAGAGCAGAAATCGCGGTCGCCTGCTTGGTGTATTTTGGGTCCGCGACAAACTGGTTCTTTTTGAGCGTCTTAAACTCGGTCAGGCTGTTGCTGATCAGCAGATTTTGATCGCGCTGCACCTGCTGAACATTTTCGAGCAGTTGAGTTTGCGGCAAAATAATTTCCGGATTCCGAAAGGCCTCTTCAAACAATGCCTGCTGTCGGCGCTTGCCGGGATCCATCTGATAGGTGACGCCGTTGATATACGGTTGCCCCGCAAAGCAGTCGACCACTGCATTGACCGCATTGGCCTGATGGGGCAATTTTTTAAACTTTAACTGATCCATAATAAAAAGGGTTCCTTATCGGGTCTGATAGGCCTGGTGCGGATGCTTTTCCATATCGGGGTAGGTATAAACCAACTCCTCGGCATCAATCATGGGTTTCAAATGATCGCGCTTGATTGATTTGCTATCATTTCGGCCCAAGATTTCCGCGATCTGAGTTGCTGTTAAAGCCCGCCATTGGCACAGCAACTTTAGCACCGGACGCACTTTATTTCCTGGTCGCAGGGTCAATTCTTCAACTTTTTCAAGTAACTCCGTGGGGAGCTCCGAGCGTAAAGACCCATGCTCAGCCGCTAAAGTACCATGCTCAGCCGCTAAAGTACCATGCCCAGCCGCTAAAGTACCATGCCCGCTAGCTTCTTCTGCTTCTGCAATCGCTGATTCTTCAAGTGTTTTCGGGAATTTGGGTCCTTTGACATAGTATGTTGCAGAACCTTTTCCTTTTCGCGAGATAAGCCCAAGATCCCTCAGCTTCCGGAGATCCGCACTGGCGGTCAGCATATCTGATCCCGTCAGCTGGCGTTCACTCTGATTGTTAATGGCTCCCTGCTCTCGCAGGAAAATAAGAGCCAGTTTTTGTTGGTCATTTAAGTCGTGGGGAATGGTTCCAAGCCAACGCATATCCCCTTCTGAAAGGAAGTGATGTAAAAGGAGCCGACTCGTGAAAAAGTTGTCGGCCCGATTGGACTCAAAAGTTGGAGCACTAAACCCGTTATCCTGCATCAACCGCCGCATGGTGCGTATTCCGCTGCCTTTGGTTTCCGCGGTATTGGTCTCATGGAATACCGCCGCGAGCTTCGGGTTGCGCAATTGAGACCCGGCCTCACCCAACGAATCTTCATTTTTTAATGAAAAACCTGCATTTTTAATCTCAATTCGATTGTTGTAGCGAATCACCTGGGTCGGAGAATGCTCTCGATAGGAACGGTGCATCAGCGCATTTACAATCGCCTCGCGCAGCACCCGCGCAGGAAGCATTTTGGTCTTAGATTGAACGTCGCCTTCCCGCAATTCAAAGCCTTTGGGCAGATCATCCATCACGGCGGCCAGAACTCGATCGACCAAAGGTAAAATAGGCCCCCGCATATCAGTCGTTTTGTAAAAGCGTTGATCCGGATCGCTGACCCATTCATTTCCGGCCACCCGAATATAATCTACCCGCACCATAGGAAGTTCGCGACGAAGCGCTATTTTGCTTCCAAAAAGCAATAAGCCCGCAAGAGTAGGCTTCCACTCGTCGTTCTCTTTCTTGATGGCAGAAAGCGCCTGCAACAGCTCTTTATCCGTCCAAAAAAGTTCCTCAGCATGGAGATTTATCTTTGCGCGGAGACTACGGTAATTCTCTATCGCATCCGAATCAAGATCTGAAAGCTCCGCCGAATGGATAATCACCGCATCGTGGCTTTCCCCCCGGCGATCCCCGTAAAAAACAACCATATCTTCTTCTGAGCAACGCTGGTCGCTAGAGCCAATGCGGCGCCATGCGCCTCGCGGAAGGCCCTGTTTCTTGAAATAAACGGGCTTATCACTATTGGGTCGTTCATCCACCTCAACCACCAGCACCACCTTACCCTGAATCTCTTCACCCGTAATGCGAGGCCGCAACGGAACATTAAAACGCTCGGCACACCCCGATGCAATATCCAGCTGGAGTTTGTCTGGATTTTTTACACCCACGACTTCATAGCCGCCGAAAAAATCAGATTCATCCCTTTGAACCCCTAAGATGAGCCGCCCCCCGGCCATACTGGGCTCATTCGAAAAAGCGCAAACGGTTTCATAGAAAGACGAGCCAAGATCCCCAGAACTACAGGCCTTTGCTTCCAGCTTCGGGTGCTCATCTATCGCGTTTAATTCTTTTAATAGTTCATCAACCATAGCTAACCTGTTTCTTAAATGGTTTTTAGTTCCGTGTCTGGGCTGAGCAGTTTGAAGATCTGCTCGGCGTTGATTTTTGCGCTATCATCTTTGAATCCGGCATCGCGGAAAACCGCACGTAACGGTTTTTCGGCCGCCAGCACCTTGCAGAACGCTTCGTCAATTTCCCCATCTTTCACAAGGCAGACCGCCATCGCATTGCCGTCCACAAAAATAACTTCATACGATTTCGAGTCAACTGCGATGGTTTTCATTTTAAACGGCAGATCCAGCGGCAGCCCCCAGTCGAGCAGGATATGGAAGAGCAAGTCCTCCGCCGTTCGGTCGTCCTTAAGGTTGTCGGTATGATCAAACAGATCAGATTGATTCAGCGCGTCGGGGTTGTAATAGATCTCGTTGAGATTGCCGGAATCAACCTTTAACACCCGGAA
>JBAHZU010000048.1:0-34704 GCA_037132875.1 Pontiella sp. | reverse complement strand
GGATAGCGGGATGGATGCAAATCCTCCAGCTTCTTTTCTCTCCGTCAGTTCATTCAACGACCTAGGTTTTCTATGCGTGAAATATTTTCCATGAATCCCGGCTGGCGCTTCCTGCTGCACGAGGGCGGCGAGCAAACATCTGAGTCCATGCAGGATCTGTTTGATCCTGCGCCGGAAGGGAACGAATCCGGCAATCACGCCCGTTCCCAAGTCGGTTATCCCGATCAGGAGTGGCTGGCCGTTGATCTTCCACACAACATTCCCTTTTCAAGCCGAGCTGAAGCGAACCGTGGTTCCTTATCCTGCAACGGGGGCTGGTATCGTAAAACCTTCTTTCTGCCGGCCTCCGACGAGGGCCGCCGGATTCATATTGAGTTCGAGGGCCTCTTCCCTGCGTCCCAGGTCTGGATAAACGGGCACGTTGCACATGACCCTCCGAACGGCGACACCGGCTTCTCGTGCGATGTTTCCGAACGGCTGCATTATGGCACCCACAATACCCTCGCGGTGCGCTCTGAAAGCGGCGGGATCTCCCGCGATGTGCGCTTGGTTAAAACGGATCCCGTCCGGGTCGACGGGTGCGGCATCTTGATTCAAACCACCTGCACGACCCTACACCTTGAAACGACGGTTCGAAACGATGGACCGGAAGCCGCTCATTGCGTGGTGCAGTCGGTGATTATCGATGCCAACGAGTGCGCGGTGGTGGTCGCACAAACTCCGATCACCATCGAATCGAAAGAAGCCGTCTGCCTCGAACAAGCCCCAGTTATTCCTTCGCCCATCTGCTGGAGCCCCGAAACCCCCTACCTTTATACCCTCATTACTGTGATTCGGTTGGAGGACCAGATCGTCGATGAATACAAAACCCCCTTTGGCATGAAGGAGGTACACTTCGATGATCGCGAAGGATTTTTACTAAACGGCAAACCGCTCAAAATTCATGGCATTTACACACCTCAGGATCACGCGGGTGTTGGTAGGGCCCTTCCGGCTGCGCTTCAGGAATGGCGCATCCGGCAGCTGAAAAGAATGGGCGTTAATGCCCTTCGCGTTTCACACCACCCCCCCGGCCCCGCCCTGCTTGAGATCTGCGACCGGCTCGGCATTATGGTCATTAACGAAATCCGAGATCTGATCCCGCAGGACGCGACTATGGATCGATATGGTTTCCCGACGGATGCCTATTTCTATTATCAATCCCAGTGGAACCCGGAGCCGATGCTCCACCTCTTCCCGCACTGGAATTGGGACGAAAGAGAAGGGCAACCGATCTACGTTCGGGCCTACACCAACTGCGCGGAGATGGAGCTCATTCTCAACGGCCAATCCATTGCCCGCGAATCCGTGGCGACCACGGGCTATTTTGAACGCCGGATTACCTATGAACCCGGCACGTTGGAAGCCATCGGCTACGGGGCCGACGGCAACGAAATTCTGCGCACCACCCTCGAAACCGTCGGCAAGCCCGCCGCCATTCGCCTGACCGCGGAAGGCGATGGATTGTTCATTGGCAACGCTGAGATCGTGGACTCCCAAGGGCGCTGGGTTCCAACGGCGGAACATTTGATTACGTATTCCATTCAGGGTCATGCCAAGATTCTCGAAACGGGGCTTGATGCCCCGAACGGCAAGGTGAGCACCGCCTTTGGGGGGCGCCATCAGGTCCTCATCCAAAGCCTCAATGAAAAAGAATGCGCCTTCCTGCGCGCTGAAGCCGAAGGACTGGAGCCTTGCGTCCTTAAGCTGACCTCCACCCTTTGGAAAAAACCGGCGGCCATTCCGGGTCTGCTTGAACCAGTTGAACCGATCCCTATTGATTATGGATCAGCAGGCGGTCTTCTCTGAAAATCGGAGGGGGAACCCGTTAGAAACTGCTTCTAACCCGAGCTTTCGGGAAGGCCGAAAGACCGATGGAAAACATGACGCGATGCTCATTTTCGTCGTAGAAGTGATACCCTAGACCATAGCGCATGCAGCAGTGGTTCATGTAGAAAATGGCGGCAATCTCTTCCAGATCGTTCGGGCGCGAATTATAGCGGGCATACCCTTCGAGCGAAAATTTGTCCTCTGGAAAAATCTCAAATCGAGGCGTCCAAAGCGATTGATTCTCGGCTTGGCGATAGAGATGCTCCAGTGACAGAATCAAATCTCCGTTGTCATGAGAGACGCGGGTATTGAAGAAGGGCACCTCTCCCTTGTTCCAGTCGACCTCCCCTTCCAGATCGACCATTATCTTTTTGGTCAGTGGCATACGGGCATCCACAAACAGGGAATCAAAATCGTTTCCTGTCCCGTGATCTTTGATTTGATAGTACGTGTAGAGGTCGAGTTCAATAAAGCGTGAGATTTGGTTATTCCGCTTGGTCTGCAACACGTTTCGGAACCCGATTTGCACTTTATGTTCGTCCCGCAACTCATCCACCTCATCAAACTGATATAGGGCGTTCGTCCGTACCGAGCTGTTCTGATAAATATAGTCCACATAGGGTTCAAATTTATGGCGGAGTCCTTTGCCATACCACCGCTCACGGTCGGATAAAATTTTCGTGGCTTGGAACGACATCTCCATCCCGAACCCAGGAATCAGGCGCATCTCATCGTCCCCCGAAATGCTGTCGCTATAATACGTGGCACGATACGAGGCACGGGGCACCACACGGAGGAACCCCCAACGTTGCGGCATATAAAGGGTGTTCAGCGTGTCTGCACGAAAGGAGTCGAAGGACGGTTGTACGGCACTCAAGCTGTTGGTTTCAGCAAATCGGCGATCCAGATTTGCAATGGCATTTTCACTTTGAAAATAGAATGGGGTTCCTGGGATTTTGGTCCGGTACAGATCCATGCTGTATTCTATCCGGTCGGTATTGGAATAGAAATCGTTCAGCCGTTGGTTGACGAGGGCTTCGCTTCCGATATAGCGATTCCCGTACACCCAAGAAAAATAGTTTTCGGGCTGCGTGTAACTGCGATATTCCGATTTAAAGAACTCTTCAATCACCGCCGGATCGCTCAGGTAGTTCATCTTGGTGCTAATATAGCTCGTATCCGAGAACCGATAGAGGTACTCAAATTTTAGGCGGAATCGTTCGGCCTCAATCAGCTCTCGTGCAGAAACCGAATCGTACTGCGCATAGGGATCTTCATCTTTAATATAAAACCCCGTAATCGTACCGGTGGCCTTGGGACTCTTCCAATTAAAGCCCTGCCCGAAGCCCACCCCGCGCTTGTTGTATAGATTCAGGTCTGTGCTGGATTCCAAATGTTTACTGAGCGGAATGGTTGCGTTGCTGAGCAGATATAGGCCCCATTCCGAGCCCAGCCCCGCTTCAAACGTGAAAATGCTTTTTGAGAGATTCTGGCGCCAATATGGGATATAGAATACCGGTACGTTGCCAGCATAGACCGTAACCCCTTTGGCGATGAGATATTTCTCATCCACCAACCGGGCCTCTTTGGCTCGCACATGAAAATGCGGAGCATCCTTCACGCAGGTCGTGAAGGTGGCACCTTGGAGCAGGTATTCATTCGTGGATACCCGTTCAACATGATCCACACTCATTAGAATGGGATCAAAATTCAGTGTTGAAGGACCAAAAATTCCGTTTTGGGTGAGATAGTTATAATCCAGCTCCGAACCCTGCCAAACCATATTTCCGCGCTCAAAATGGATATCCCCCTCCATATGTAGATCGCCGGTCTGGGGATTCCCAGATACCGTGTCGGCCCGAAGCGTGACATTTTCAAACCGACCGGTCACGCCGCCGCTGGCGATCATGGTTCCGTTGGTATATTCCAATCGAGCGGCCCGCAGATCGAACGGTTCGTCGGGAATTTCGTTCGGCACCTCAAAATCAGCCGCCCCCGCCGACATCAGCACGACACAGGTACTCAGCCATAAAAAGAACGGCTTAACCGTCGGCATGCTCAGATCCTTGGGTGAAGGGCAACGGACGTGAACGCCGGGCTTTCGGCGAGCGAGCTTCTAACGGCATGGCCAATAGTTTTCTCAATTCAACAATGCGCTCTTCCGCCAGCGGAACGATTTGGCTGCGCGGATATTCTTCGATCATTTTTTTATAATAAATAATCGCCGCTTCTGGCTCTTTTGGCACTTCGGCATAAAATACGGCTTCATCGAAAACGCGCCCGGCCTTCACTTCATAGAGGATGTTACGCAGTTGGATAATTTCGTCTCGGTGGCTCGATTGCGGGAAGGTCGAAAGAAATACGGTGGTTGCGGTCAGGGTGCGGTCCAAAATTTCAGGACTGCTCATAAACTCTTCTCGCAGTTTCATCAGACATTGGATCTGCTGCCAGGCCGCATCTTCGGCATAAGCACTGTCTGGATAACGGTAGCCCAGCACGCCGAAGGCACTGATGGCCAATTCGAACTCCTTGGCATTCTGATTGCACTTCCCCACCATAAATTGGGCTTCTGGGGCGCGGAACCACTGCGGCCCATTGTTGATGACCTTTTCAAAATATTCCACCGCATATTCCTGCGCACTATAGCCGCCAAAAACCCAGCGAAGGCGGCGATGATTCATAATCTTTTCGGCAATTTCGAATTGGCGCTCCAACACCAAATCGTAGTCGCCCATGCGGCTGGAATAGTTATCAATCAGATATTGATAGGCCGTAAACGACTCTTTCCATTTCGTGCGTTCAAAGAGCAGGTCCGCCCGAGCGCGCGCGGCCCAGGGAGCTTCTTTGCTATTGGGCCAACGGCGATACAAATAAAGCATGCGCTTTTCAGCCTTTTTCAAGCGATTCCGGTCGCGGGTTGTTTTCGCAAACTCCCACTGTTCCGCCGAGGTGTCTTTCTTGATTTCAAAAGCCGAACGCAACGAAGTGCGTCCTTCATCTTCCACCCAGTACACATCCTCGTCTTTGGCCTGTTCCTGAATTTCTTGATTCGAAACCTGCGTAGAAGCTCCGACCGGTGCCCCCCCCAGATCATTCGCGCCCGACTGAGCATGAACCATCGAGCCAAAGAGAAGCAGCCCAAGAAGTGGAAGTCGTACTATTTTTTGTGAAAAATACATAATGAAGTCAATTTAGATTACGGATGCTCTGGGAGCAATTCCAAATGAAAGACGAGTTAAACGTGAACCGGCCCGTTTAATAACTTTTTGCAAACACCACACGACCCACACTCGGTTCCCCACAGCAGATACATGCGCCCGTGCCACTCTCGGCACGATCGAACGGAATGCAGCGAATGGAAACCGACAACTCGTTGTTGATCGTGTCCTCACACGTGGTGCTTTCACACCAATGGCTCATCGCAAAACCACCATGCACTTCCGGACGGTCCTTATTTTCCGGCGTAAAATACGCTTTAAATACGTCGTAGGCATCGATTTCCTGCGTATGTTCTGCCCGATGATCCAGCGCTTTTTGCAGCATACCTTGCTGAATATCTTCCAAGGTTTGGACAATATTCGCCGTGAAGGTGTCCTTATCAACGCCCTCTTTTTTACCCGTATCGCGGCGGGCCATGAAGACCGAATTATTCGCCATATCGCGCGGGCCCACTTCGGCGCGGATTGGAATGCCTTTCTTCACCCAGCCCCAGCCTTTTTCGCCCGCATTGATGTCGCGCGCATCGACCGTTACTTCAATATCACGCTCATAAAAACGCTGTTTCCGAAGGGTGGAAGCAATCTCATTGCAATAGGCCAAAATGGCTTCGCGATCTTCTTCCTTGCGGATAATTGGAAGAATCACCACATGCTGCGGAGCCAGACGCGGAGGCATTACCATGCCATCGTCATCGGCATGCGTCATGATCATGCCCCCAATCAACCGAGTGGAAACCCCCCACGAGGTGGTCCAAGCATATTCCTTTCCCCCCTCGCGAGTGCTAAACTGAATCTTCGACGCCTTGGCAAAGTTCTGACCCAGAAAATGGCTGGTTCCTGCCTGCAGTGCCTTACGGTCCTGCATCATGGCCTCAATACACAACGTGCTCACGGCCCCCGGGAAGCGTTCCCCGTCCGTTTTTTCCCCCGTCAGCACGGGCATTGCCATATATTCTTCTGCAAATGTTTTATACACCTCCAGCATCTTGCGGGTTTCTTCCCACGCTTCTGCTTCGGTTTCGTGGGCGGTGTGCCCTTCCTGCCAGAGAAATTCCGTTGTGCGCAAAAATAGACGCGTGCGCATTTCCCAGCGCACCACATTGGCCCACTGGTTAATCAAAATGGGAAGGTCGCGATAGCTCTCCACCCATTTGGCATAGGTTGCGCCAATAATGGTTTCCGAAGTCGGGCGCACAATCAAGGGTTCTTCCAGCTCGCCCGCCGGATGTAGCTTTCCGTCTTCGCCCAGCTCCAGACGATGATGCGTGACCACCGCGCACTCTTTGGCAAATCCCTCAACGTGTTCCGCTTCCTTTTCCAGGTAGCTAATCGGAATGAACAGGGGGAAATACGCATTCACATGCCCTGTTTCCTTAAACATTTTATCCAGCCCGCGCTGAATATTTTCCCAGACCGCATACCCCCAAGGACGAATCACCATGCAGCCGCGTACATCGCTGTTTTCCGCCAACTCTGCCGCACGTACCACCTGCTGATACCATTCCGGATAGTTTTCTTCACGAGTCGGAGTAATTGCCGTTTTTTTCTGCTTTGCCATAATAATCCTGTTTCTGGTATTTAAACGCCAACGAGTGGCCCTGAAAATGAAGCGCGCAATCTACCCTTCCAAACCCGTAAACTCACGCAAAAAGTACGCCCGGAATGCCCCGCCATTTTCCAATCCCTGGAAAACAGAACGATCGGCAGTGCGCCCCCTCCTCAATGAGCAACGAATGGGAGGGGAAAATGATCCCTTCCGATCACCATCCTCGCCAGTCCAAACCCGCTAAAAACTGCCAAGACCACACGATGCCCAGCGGCGTAAAGCGGGTTTAAATATCCCGCCGGGGGCCCCCCTCGCTCAACCCCGAAAAATACATCCGGAAATCAGTTCATTTACGCCCAGCAGTCAGACTATCTTCCCCGCATGGATCAACAACACATTCTCTATCTACAGCTTCCATTGCTGGATAATGACCCCCATAGCGAACGGGAAAACTTTCCTTTTGCGGGGGCCTATCTGGACCACGCCTTGCGCCGCAGTCCCGAAGCCGCTTTCTACACCACCTCTTTTTCGCCTACCGAATGGGACGAACTAGACACCGAACATTTATGCACCGCCATTCTGGCCACCGGCGCCGACCTCATCGCCTGTACGCTATACCTCTGGAACATCGAGCGCACGTTACGGCTCGCCACATTATTGAAAGCAAAACGCCCGGCCATCCGGATTGTAGTCGGCGGCCCAGAAACAGCCAAAGAACATCCCCTGCTATTTAAGGAACACTCGGCCTTTGATGCGGTGGTGACCGGCGAAGGCGAAGAAACCTTCCCCGCGTTGCTCCACTTCTGGCGTACCGGAACCCCCGCCCTTTTCGATAATCTGGCCCTCCAGACGTCCGCGGGCTGGACGTGGGGAACCCAAACTGCGCCCTCCACGGATCTGGCCACCGCTCAGCCCAGCGAAGAATCCATTATGCACTGCGTGCAGAATCGCCCGGTGGTTTATCTGGAGACGGTACGCGGTTGCCCACTCACCTGCTCTTATTGCCGCTACTACCAACTCCACACCGGCCTCCGTCAACTCACCACCGAACAGGTCTTAAAACGTATCCGCCGCTTCCGCGATCTCGGTGCCCAAGAGATCCGTTTTGTGGATCCCACCTTTAACGCCCGCCCCAAATTCACCGAATTTCTTGCGGCCATTGCGGAGCTGAACCAAGATCATCAATTGGAATTCTTTGCCGAGATTCGCTCCGATACCCTGACGGAGAAACAGGCGGCCCTTATGAAGCAGGGCAACTTTACCGCCGTGGAAGTCGGCGTTCAAAGCATCGATCCCGAGGTGTTGAAAAATGTGACCCGCCCCGTCAAGCTCGAAAGAACTGGCGCGGGCATTCAAGCCCTCTGCAACGCAGGCGTGCATGTGGTGCTCGACATCATGTATGGCCTGCCCGGCCAAACACTCGGCGATGTTCAACGAAGTCTGGATTGGGGCCTCGCCTTTGGCGACCAGGTTCAGGTGCAATGCATGCAAACGCTCATTCTGCCCGGAACCGTCCTACGCAACGATTCCAACCGTTGGAAACTTGAGCATAAGAACCAACCACCCTACGCCATCCAACAAACCAACGAACTGAGCCCCGATGATATCCGCACCATTGAGCTCCTGCTCGATGAACACCCCAAGCTCCCGGCCGATCCCATCACACCGCGCTTCTGCAGCCAGCGGCTCTCCGGCCTTTTCAACGAACAGATACATATCGATGTAGAACATTTAATCGCCACCAAGGAATCCAGCGAATCCCCAGAGCACCTCGATTCGTCTTCGGGGAATGCTCGGCGCTCGCCGGTGGCCCCCGCCATTCCCGGCCAGAGCAACCGACGGGCCCTGCTTATTTCGGGGAGCAACCTCTTCAGTCACCGCACCGCGATTACCGAGCTTATTCACCGCGCCATTGCGGGCGAACCAGATGGGCTCTGGCAATTCATCCTGATTCCGAAACACGAAGAACCCCTCGACCTGATCCGCGAACTCGCTTCGGCCATTCATCAGCATCCGCCGCATATGCTGGATCATTTTGCCTCGGCGGCAGCCTTTGAAGTCATTGTATCCCGCCGCCTATACCTTCGCACAAACGCCTCTATTTCTAAGGATTGGAACCATGCCGCCGAAGAACTCCTTCGCGAATCGTTTGGGTAAAATTAAACACCCGATGCTTTGTGTTTACCGCCCCCCTTCAAATAGCTATATTCCGACACATGAACTTTACGGCTATTGATTTTGAAACCGCCACGGGCAAGCGCGAAAGTGCTTGTGCGGTAGGCATTGTTACCATTGAAAACGGCATCATTACGGATGAATATTATTCATTAATTCAACCGCCCGGCAATGAATATTTCAGCATGAACATTTCCGTCCATGGCATCCATCCGGAGGATACGCGCTCAGCCCTGACCTTCGACCGGGTCTATCCTGAAATTAAAAAACGTCTGCAGGGACGCACCATGGTGGCGCATAACGAGACGTTCGATCGCTCCATACTGAAGCACACCATGGAGTATTATGATCTCTCCTATCGAGAGCTGGGTTTGGCGGATCCCTGGGAATGCACCATGCGCATCTATAAGGCGAAAGGCTATGTGCCCCACAAGCTCAATAGTTGCTGCGAGCGGCTTGGCATTCCGCTCCGACACCATGATGCCCTGTCCGATGCGATCGGCTGCGCAAAACTCTACCTTCGACGCTGATTCTTCTTGGCCTTTTTGGCAGCCGTCGCTTTCCGGGCGGCATTCGTTTTCCGAGGTTTTTTCGCACCCACGGTTTTATTTGCTCCCCGATTCGGCGTCGCCGGCTTTGCGTCCGTCTTGGGCACGGCTTTAACGGCTTCCAATTTTTTGCACATCACATTATGGAAGTAGGGTGGAATTTCAGACTCGAAGGTCATGATTTCTTTGGAAAAAGGATGCTTGATCGTGAGCTTGGCGGCATGCAAACAGAGTCGTTTCACGCCCTGCCCTTTCACCCCATACTTTTTATCTCCGGCAACCGGACAACCTTTATCCGCCATATGCACCCGAATCTGATGCTTCCGACCGGTTAAAAGATCAATCTCTAGCAGACTAAAATGTTCGGATTCTTTCAACACCTTATACGCGGTATTCGACAACCGACCCGTTTCCGATTTCGACAGGGAATACATGCGGTGTACGCTGTTTTCCAGCAGGTAGGAGGTTACCAGCCCCTCTTTCTCTTTCAGAGTACCGCTCACTACAGCAAAATATTGTTTTTGGGTATTGGGCCAGTTTTTCTGAAGAAATTCCTTCACCTCTTCACTCTTGGCAAAAATCAGGATTCCAGACGTTTCCTTATCCAGGCGATGTACGATGTATGCCCGATTTTTTGATTTAGAGTTTCCCCTCCGCACATACTCATTCACCCGAAAATGGGCGGTATTTTCCGTCACTTTTTCCGTGCCGACCGTCAAAAGGCCGTCCGATTTTTCCACCACCACGATATCCCGATCTTCATAAAGAATTTCAAGTCCCTTGGGGGTATGTTTTCTCAGCGGGCGTTTAAACGATTTTTGTTTTTCGTGCATAATATCAGTTCCAAGAGGTGGAAAATGGGGACGGATTAATCCTCGCCGAAGGTTTTAACTTTAGAAACTTCAATCGCCGAAGCCTCTGTTCCTTTGGGCTCAGGCTTGGTCCGAACACCTTCTGTTCGAAGTATTTCAACATAGAACGCTTTCCGTTCGCGCTTTTCAATCTCGGTGATGTGGGCATCAATTTCGGTGAGATGGATGACTTTCGCATCCGCTTCTGTGTCACCAAATTTGCATTCAAAGTCCCAAAAGTCCACGCCTTCTGGCAGTTCACGCCGACGTTCGCGTTTGATATATTTGCGCACTTCACTTTTTGCCGCATCCACTAGGCGCGGATATTTAATTTTCTCGTGAGTCAGTTGAATGGTCTTTTTCATAGTATTCCCTTAGCCCCTATCGCGTTCATTCAACGTTCAGAAACTGGTTCGACAATTCTAATTACGGTCGCATACGTTCAAATCTTGATCCGTACCGAATTATTTTGTCCTAAATTATTGTGTAAAACATGCTCCCACCAAACGAGTCGGCAGCCTACAGGCTAAACAAATCGCCTTCGGGTTGAGTCGGATTTTCAAACCCTTCATCCACGGGCCGCTCTTTTTTGCAGGAAGCGGCCACGGCCAATTCATCGCACCGTTCATTTTCTGGATGATTATTATGCCCTTTCACCCACTTAAATTCAACCGTATGCTCCTCGCAAAGATCGAGCAGTTCAGCCCAGAGGTCGGGATTTTTTGCCGGCTTAGAGGGCGAAAGTTTCCACCCCTTGGAACGCCATTTTTTGGCCCACCCCTTTTCGATGCCATTGACCACATATTTCGAATCGCTGGTCAGCACCACCGTGCAAGGCTTTTTCAACGAACGAAGCCCAACGATACCAGCCAACAGCTCCATCCGATTGTTCGTGGTTTTATGGAACCCCCCGGACAGTTCTTTTTTCCGGCCCTTCGAAATCAGCACAACCCCATAGCCGCCCGGCCCGGGATTGCCCTTGCAGGCCCCATCCGTAAAAATTTCTACAACATCATCCATGGCGTGTTTCGACCGGATCTTCAACGGGCAGGCTGATTACACGCCACCCATAAGATGATCCGTTCTGCATTTGATTAGGCAATTTCGCGGAACTGAATTCTCAGGTCCTTTTCCAATTTTGCAATGCGTTTTTCGTCGTGTTTGGTGGCGAGTACCAGCGAGATGCCGGATTTTCCCGCCCGACCCGTACGACCGCTACGATGCGTGTAATATTCGTTTTTCTCGGGTAATTGATGATGAATGACAAAAGACAAGTTCTCCACATCAATGCCTCGGGCGGAGACATCGGTGGTGACCAGAATACGAACCCGACCCTTCTTGAACATGCGCATATATTTGTCGCGTTCGGTCTGCATCAGATCGCCGTGCAATACCACATTGGAAAAATCGTATGGCTTAAGTGCTTCACCAAAATCAATGGTATCCTGCCGTGTGCGGCAGAAAATGATGCCCTGCTGTTCCCCACGGTCCTTCAGAAATTCCACAATATGTTGCAGCTTCTCCCCTTCCGTGCACCGCACATAATGATGCCGGATATTGGGGTTCACCACATTTTGTTTATCAATCTTAAGGAATGGACAGTCGGCTGCCAAATGCTTGTGAATGATTTTCTTAATGCCTTGGGGCATCGTGGCAGAGAAGAGCCAAATATTGCTCTTGGTGAGCTTCATAATGGAATCAATATCTTCGCGAAAACCGAGTTTTAACATTTCGTCGGCTTCGTCCAATACGAGTATTTTAACCGAGGAAAGATCAACGGCTTTGCGGCGAACCAGATCCATTAAACGGCCGGGCGTGGCCACCAACACCTGTGTTGGGCGTTTGAGCGCGTCCATCTGACCCTCAATTTTATCGCCCCCGCAGACTACATAAGAAAAAATACGATCGGTATATTTAGTGAAGCGAAACAGCTGCTTCTGAACCTGCTTGGCCAATTCCCGGGTGGGAGCCAATACCACGCACTGAATGGAAGGATTTTTGGCATCCATTGCGGCAAGCAACGGCAACCCAAAGGCAGCGGTCTTCCCCGTTCCGGTCTGCGCTTGGCCGATAAAGTCACTCGATTTACCGAGAATCATTGGAATCGTTTTTTCCTGAATATCGGTTGGCGTCTCTATACCCAGCTCTTTCAAACCCTGAATATAATCGTCAGCAATGCCCAGCTCTTTAAATGTTTTCATAACCCTATGTCCTGATTGCGTTTAATTCTGAATCGGAGGAACCTGCACGTAAGCGGCGTCAGACTCCAGCCAATACTGAAGAAAATGCATAGCCCCGATGCGCCCCATACGGCTGAATGGGCTCTCGTTCATTGCGCAAAAAGAATACCTGGTGTAAGCACACGCGAGCGCAGGGTTCAATCATCCCAAAAAATACAGGCCCCCAGTTGATCGCAGGCACGAGATTGGAACCTTGGCGGCGAAGCGGCTGACTCCGAGGGGCTCAAATCGAAATAGATGCGGCAAAAGACGCCCCCTTTATAGCGCGTTACCTTTTCGCATCATCCGCCCTTCAACTGCATAAAAGCCCGCACCAATCTTAAATCGGAAAAGGTAACCTGATTGCCCGAGGCTTCAACGATCGAGCGCATGGAGGCACCAGAAAGCCGGCGAAAGAGCTCTTCACACTGGATGCGCGTTTCCGAAGCGATGAGCTGATCAATATTGAGCCTATCGCCATGCCCCTGCTCCAGTAGCGCTTGAATATGCTGGCTGACGGTACCCTCAGTAAGATCACGAACGGCGGCAATGGACTCAACCGTGAACCCCTGCTCAGCCATCTTGAACGTTTCCCGAGTCGTCTTGGTGATTTTGGGTTTTTGGCCTTTTTTCACCGGGGAGGGAAGTTGGAACAAGGCACATTTTTTCACTTCATCGGGATGCATATGCTTGAACATCTCGATAATGGTCATAAAGGTATCCCCATATTTGGAAAGCTTGGCGGCTCCCACACCGGATATGCCCGACATCTTCTCCTCGGAGTCCGGAAAATAGAGGGCCATTTCGCGAAGTGTACGGTCGGAGAAAATCACAAAAGGCGGCACGCCTTCTTCCTGCGCCAACCGCTTTCGTTCGGTCCGGAGTTGTTCAAACAGCTTCGGGGAATAGTCGCTCGCATTGCCGATCGAAGCCTTTGGTTTAAGCGTCTTCTGCCGAATGGTCTCAAACGCCTTCTTGCCAAACAAAACCTGCTTACCTTTCGAGGTGATTTCCAACACGGAGTGTTGTTCGGCATTCTGAGCCAAGCATTCCTGTGCCAACAAACCATCAATGATCCGTCGCCAATATTTTTTATCCTGATCCTTTCCCGTTCCATAGGTTTTCAGCTGATCGTGCCCGAACTGCCGAATCTTTGCGGTTTTTGCTCCGACCACGATATCCGCAATATGCACGGCCCCAAAATTTTGACCCGACCGATGAATGGCCGACATAATTTTCTGCGCATCAACCGTGGCATCGACGCACTCCACATCGCCCACACAAATATCACACGTGCCGCAGTTTTCCTTCGAATAGACTTCGCCGAAATAGCCAAGCACAGCCTTACGGCGGCATACATTGGCTTCTGCAAACTGCACCATCTGAAACAGCTGATCTTCAGCCATCTTGCGTTCTCTCAGATCGTCGGTCTTCTCAATGAAATAGCGAATGCGCACAATATCGCTCCGGCTGAAATAGAGCAGACAGCGTGCGGGCTCCCCATCGCGGCCGGCACGGCCAGTTTCCTGGTAGTAGCCTTCCATATTTTTTGGAAGATCGCCGTGCAGCACAAAACGCACATTGGATTTGTCGATCCCCATACCAAAGGCAATCGTTGCGACCACCACTTGAATCTGATCGCGGTTAAACTGTTCCTGATTCTTTTTGCGTTGAGCCGGAGTGAGGCCCGCATGATAGGCTAAGGCCTGAATCCCCTGCTCCTTCAGAAAAGTGGCCGTCGTTTCCACACTTTTTCGCGTGGTCCGATAGATAATACCCGATTCATTCTGGTGCTCGTGCAGGAATTCAAGCAGTTGAATATCCAGATTCTCTTTGGGCAGCACTTGGTAGAACAGGTTGGGTCGATCAAAGGAAGCGCGGGTCAAATGCGGATCCCGCAGCCCAAGCTTCGTGATAATATCTTCCGAAACTTTATGTGTGGCCGTGGCCGTAAAGGCCGCGACCGGCGCTTGGGGGAAATGAACCGATATATTGGAAAGCGACAGATAATCCGGCCGAAAGTCGTGACCCCATTCCGAAATACAATGCGCTTCATCAATAGCAAAGAATGACACCTTAGCCTGCTTCAATAGGATCATGAAGTCCGGCATGGCAAATCGTTCCGGCGATACATAAAGCAAATCGAGTTCGTGCGTTTCGATGGCCTGATAAACCCGGCTTCTCTCTTTGGGGGACAGCGTGCTATTCAGAAACTCCGCGTGGAGACCATTCGCCTTGGCCGCATCCACTTGGTCTTTCATTAGTGAAATCAGCGGACTGATTACCACACAAAGCCCTTCGATAAGATGAGCCGGAAGCTGATAACAAAGCGACTTCCCACCGCCCGTCGGCATAACCGCAAAGACATCCTGCCCCTCGATAATATTCGAGATAATCTCTTCCTGATTCGGACGAAATTGCTGGAATCCAAAAATCCGTTGCAATGCACCGTGCATGGTTTCGCTCATGGCCACACCGCCACAACGTTAGGATGGGTCGGGATGATTCGGTCGTTTATCAAAAGGGTCATTCCATGCTCCATGGGGTGGCAATAAGGATTCGATCCACCGCCGGCGGTTCCTTTTTGCAGATGATATCCGGCTCGCCGGTTTCCTGTCCGCTTAATGACCTCGGAAAGGTGCATTTTTGCGGCGCAGATCATATGATTTTTATTTATGGGCGATCTCCGGAAATAAAAGGGGTTGAGAAAAAGGGCCAATCCATGAGCGAAATTTTAATTTTTCTGCACGCATCATTTCGTTCTCACAAGAAAAGTCACCGCTCAATCCTCACCCCCACCGGATTGTATTCACGCCTTATTCTTCAGCTCGGCAATCCGTTCCATAATCAGCGCCGCATGTGCATCATAGGCCGCTCGCCCACTTCCCAAGGCTTGGAAGTCTTCCTGCGTGATCGGCTTTCCATAGGTGATCGTCACTTTAAGTGGCTTAATAAATTTGGTACCCTTTGCATACGCCCGATACGAGCCATCAATATACGCCGGAACCACCACACATTTAGATTTTTCAATAATGAAGGCAACGCCGCCTTTGGCTTTCTGCAGTTCGCCATCTTCTGAACGTGTCCCCTCGGGGAACATGGAAACCACTTTGCCCTCTTTCAGCATTTTGATCGTGACGGTCAGCGCTCTGCGATCCCCCGTTCCTCGTGCCACAGGAATACAACCCACCGAATCCATCCACCATTTCCCGAAGCCGGGCTTCCAGAGGGTGTTACGCGCCATAAAATGAATCGGCCGCTTGCGATAGCCCGAGGCCACCACGGGCGGATCGAGATAGCTGGCATGGTTTGAGGCAATCATGACTCCGCCGTCATCCGGAATATTTTCGACCCCGCGCACCCCCAATCGGTGCCAACTCAGCAGGAAAAGTTTAAACATGCACGTGGACCAGCGATAATTCTCGCAGTCTTTCATTTGTTCGGTTTTGATCAATGCGGTTGTAGTCATCCGTCGGCCCTCACCATATCCACAACCGCTCGAATGACTTCCTCAAGGCTCATGGATGTACTATTAATCACCCGAGCACCCGGCGCAACCACCAGCGGATCGGTCTTGCGGGTGGCGTCGATCTGATCGCGCTTTTTCAGGCTCGCCATCACTTCTTCCGCTTTTTCGCTTTCACCCGCTTTCTCCAGCTCCCGATAGCGGCGCATGGCGCGCTCTTCCGGATCGGCATCGAGATAGAACTTATACGGCGAGTCCGGAAAAACCACGGTTCCAATATCGCGGCCTTCCATCACCAACGAACCAAAGTTTTCCAAGGATTGGAGACTTTCGACCACAAACTTACGAATTTCTGGAATCATCGCCACCAGGGCCACATTTTCGCGGACTTCTTTTTCACGCAGTTCCCGCACCGGAACATCGCCATCAATCGAAAAGGTGGACGCGCCGTCCTGCATAAAGAAATCCCATTCGGCATTCAGCATGCAGTCGATCACCGCCGCCGCATCGCTCGTATCCACGCCTTTCCGCAAGGCCTGCCACGTTACGCCCCGATACAATGCCCCCGAATCCACATACATAATGTCCAACTCCGCCGCGACCCCTTTGGAGACGGATGATTTTCCCGAAGCCGAAGGCCCATCAATTGCAATTGTTTTTCCCATGTTCTCTCCTATCAAATAGCTATTTTTAACCAAGGGGTACTTCCGCCTGTTGAAGGCATTAAATACCCCGTATAAACCTTCCCACTTTTAGTCCACTCGGCCGCCGAGTTGTTCCATATGCTGCCAGAATTCTGGATACGAGGTATCCACGCAACCTACGTTGTCGATGCAAATGGGTCCATCGCTAAAGCTGTTTAGAATGGCCATCGACATGGCAATGCGGTGGTCCCCGTGGCTATCAATCACTCCCTCGGGTGTTTTCAATGAGGTGGGCCCCGTAACGATCATGCCGTCTTCTTTTTCTTCCACATCCACCCCGAAGAGCGTTAGGTTTTTCACAACTTCTGCAATACGGTCGGATTCCTTGACCCGTAGTTCGGCGGCATCGCGAATCTCGGTTTGCCCCTCCGCCAGCGCACCTGCCACCGCAATGACCGGAAGCTCGTCGATCAGATTTGGAATTTCATCGCCTTCAATGATCGTTCCTTTCAGCTGCGCACCGCGGACTTTAATCGTGCCATAGGGATCGCCCTTTTCTTCGGTAACGATCACTTCAATATCAGCCCCCATGCGCTTCATCACATCCAGCAGCGCAGTACGGCGCGGATTCAGCCCCACGTTTTCAATCGTTAGCTCAGCACCCGGCCGAGCGGCCACGGCCACAATCCAAAAGGCGGCCGAAGAGAAATCGCCAGGCACCACAAAATCGCGCGCTTTATAACGCGGCCCTTTTTTACCAAAACCTTCCACCGAGATTTCTAGCCCATTGATTTCGATGGGAATATCCAACGCTTGGAACAATTTTTCCGTGTGGTCGCGGGTGGGTCGCGGCTCCACCACCGTGGTTTTTCCTTCGGCAAAGAGTCCCGCCAACAACACGCAGGATTTCACTTGGGCCGAAGCCATCGGTAACAGATAGCCAATGCCCTGCAGGTTTCCACCCGCAATCATCATCGGCAACGTGCCCTTCTTGCCGGTTAAGCCAATGCGCGCACCCATCTGCTCCAGTGGGTGACGAATCCGGCCCATCGGGCGCGACGAGAGCGAATCGTCGCCCACCATCGTTGCATCAATTCCACAACCCGCAACAATCCCGGCCAGCAGGCGCGTGCCGGTTCCCGAGTTGCCCAAATCCAAGGGTTCATCGGGTTGTTGCAGCTGGCCGGCCACGCCCGTAATATAAAGAGCATCTGCTTTAAATTCAGCCTTAGCCCCCATCTGCTCCATGGCGGAAAGCGTGCTGCGGGCATCCTCGCCATTGAGATAGCCCGTCACTTTGCATGTGCCTTCCGCCAGCGAAGCCAGCATGGCCACGCGCTGTGAAATACTCTTGTCTCCGGGAACGGTTAAAGTGCCCGCGAGTTTTGCTGGAAATACTTTTTTACTGTTCATATCTAAATCAAACACCCGCTTCGTTTAAGACACAACGTACGCCACGTGATATGCCCTTCGTATCGTTGGGGTGATTTACCTCTTTAGGAATTTATTGAGTTTTAAAATTTCGTCGCGATCGTCGCGAGCATCTTCAAGCCAGGTGCGAATATCGTCGCCCTTGCCGGTGCGCAGGATTTGAATGAGTCCCTGCAGCTCTTCATTAAAACGATTCAGTTCAGCTTCCAATGCCGCACGGTTGGTATCAATGATATCGACCCACATATCGGCCGAACCGGAAGCCACGCGCGTGGTGTCCTTAAATCCGGTTCCACAGAAATTTGCTTTATGAGCCGGATCACGATCCACCACGGCACGCGCCAGCGCAGCGGCCACCATGTGGGGCAAGTGGCTGGTGGAAGCCAGCATGGCATCGTGTTGCTCCGGCGACATTTCAACCACTTCCGAGCCCGCACTTTTCCACAGGTTGGAAACCCGTGCTTCGGCTTCAGAAGGGGTATCCTCCGAGGGACACACCACCGTCAGGCGTCCGTCATATAAATCAGGATCTCCGGCATCGAGCCCAATTTTCTCAGAACCAGCAATCGGGTGCGACCCCACAAAACAGGCGTCCGAAGATTCAAAAAGCGGGGCCAAGGTGTTCAGCAGTTCCGACTTCGTGCTGCCGACATCCGTCACCACAGCCCCCGACTTTAGCGATGGAATAATCTGTTCCGCCAATTGAGCAATGCTCCAGATCGGAACGCAGATCACCACCAGATCTGCGTGACGCACAGCATCGCCGGGATCAGCAAAAATCTGATCAGCTATTCCAGATTCCAACGCTTGAGCCCGCGTTGTTTCCCGACGGGCATAGCCAGAAATGACCCCCGTGAAGCCTCTCTTCCTGAGGCCCAGCGCCAGCGAAGCCCCCATGAGGCCATATCCTAAAATTGCAAGGTGTGTTGAACGATCCATATTGGTTCCAAGGGTTGGAAATGCCGCCTATTCTCCAAGGATTGGAAATTAATTCAACCTTAAAGCCCCGAAGCGTCAAACACAGCCCATTTACATACAGAACTATTTTGGTTCTATTATGATTTGACTTCAACTCTCAACGTTCCATTATAGCCCCAGTTAACAGCAAATTATCGGAGGTTATTATGTCATACGAATTACCAGCCTTACCCTATGCTTATGATGCATTAGAGCCGTACATCGATGCCCAAACGATGGAGATCCATCACACCAAGCACCATCAGGCCTACGTGAACAACGTGAATGCCGCGCTCGAAGGAACCCCACTCGCCGGAATTTCCCCCTGCGAACTGTGCGCGCGACTCGACGAAGTCCCTGAAGATAAACGCACCGCAGTCCGAAATAATGGCGGCGGACATGCCAACCATTCTTTCTTTTGGGAAATCATGAGCCCCAAGGGCGGCGAACCGACCGGCGATTTGCTCGCGGCCATCAATGATTCCTTCGGCAGCATCGACGGATTTCAGGATGTTTTCAGCAAAGCCGCCGCCACACGTTTTGGTTCCGGCTGGGCTTGGTTGTGCAAACACGAAGGCGGAACCCTCAGCGTTTGCTCGACCCCGAATCAGGATAATCCGCTGATGAAGGATGTGCCGAACGACGGACTCCCCATCCTCGGGTTGGATGTATGGGAACACGCCTATTATCTGCATTATCAAAACCGACGTCCCGATTACATCAACGCATTCTTTAGTGTAATCAACTGGGAGAAGGTCAGCGAGATGTATGCAAAATCCAGCACCTTATAAATAAGCAATTCCCCAACTGATAATGAAACAGCGAGTCCGTCCGGGCTCGCTGTTCATCTTTAAAATGCAGTTGCCAAGTGGGGCGTAGCTACGAGGTTTGAGTCCGAACGGCGTAGCGGTCTACTCCGAGGGGAGAATGAAGAAAATAAAAAATCCCTAGTATGGGTTCAAATGGAAATCAGACGATGGCTCTGCGTTGATGCAGTTCAACCTCCGGTTCCTTCCTTTCTACTTCTTTTTATAACTTATATCGTTCGGAATTGCAGATTGCCCCGTCCCAGATAGGTATCCCGGAAAGTGCACTCGGTTCGCTCAAGCCATGCGTCTCATATTCATCCCCCTCTTTAACTTGAACGGCCGCGCTAATCACGTACTCTCCGCCGTCCTATGAATATTTACTTCCCCGGACAACGCTGGATTAGCGAAACTGAACCCGAACTCGGAATGGGCCTCGTCATTGATGTTGCGCACCGAACCGTGGCCATACTTTATCATGCCGCCGATGAAACCCGCCACTACGCCATCAACCATGCCCCACTCAAACGGGTGCGCTATGCGGCGGGCGATGAAGTGGCCTCGCAAACGGGGGATCGCTTCATCGTCGAATCGGTCCTCGAGGATGAAACCTCGAACGTACTGACCTATGTGTCTGCCGAGGGGGTCGAACTCCTCGAAACCAATCTCAGCGACCTCTCCAGTTTTGACCGCCCAGAAGCCCGACTGCTCGGGGGGCATGTGGACACCAATACGTTGTTCAACGTGCGGCTTTCCGCTCTCAATGCACGCCATCAATATGGCCAATTGCCCGTGCGCGGCCTACTTGGCGGACGCATTGATCTGCTCCCTCATCAGCTCTATATTGCGCAAGAAGTAAGCAATCGCCCCTTACCGCGGGTATTGCTCGCCGATGAAGTGGGCCTTGGAAAAACCATTGAAGCCTGTCTCATTTTGCATCGTCTAATGGTGTGTGGAATCGTCCAGCGCGCCTTAATTCTGGTTCCGCATGCCTTGGTTCATCAGTGGTTTGTTGAACTGCTGCGCCGCTTTAATCTCTCCTTTAGTATTTATGACGAAGAGCGTTGCCAAAACATCGAAACCGGCGCGCCCGACGCCAACCCGTTTCTAGATGACCAGCTGGTCATAACGAGTATTGAATTCCTCGCAGAAAACCCGACGCGCGCCAAACAATCCAGCTCGTGCAAATGGGATTTGGTGATTGTTGATGAGGCCCATCACCTGCATTGGTCGCCCGAACAAACGAGCCCGGAATATGATGTGGTGGAACGTCTCGCGGCCAATACACCTCGGCTGCTCCTGCTCACGGCAAGCCCAGAACAAATGGGGCTCGAAAGCCACTTTGCCCGCCTGCGTCTGCTCGACGCCCATCGATACTATGATTTTGAAACCTATAAAAAAGAGCACGACCGCTATGCGGAGGTCGCGGCCGATCTTGAAACGCAACTGGAGTCGATGGATAAATACGAACTGGCTGACATCCTGGACCATCACGGGCCGGGCCGCGTAATTTTCCGCAATACCCGCCGATGCATGACTGGTTTTCCAAAACGAATTCCCGACCCCATCCCTCTTGATCTTCCGGAAGGGGCTGAATTATTGGGTCCCGACGATCCCCGGCTCCATTGGTTAAACCAATTCTTGCAGCAGAATCCTGCAGAAAAGGTGCTGGTCATCGCCCGAACCCGCACCGAGGTTGCCGCAATTGTTGAAGTCATCAAGAGCCTTTCGCGGCTGGATGTGGCCCACTTCCACGAGCAAATGCCGTTGGTGCAGTGCGATCGGCAGGCCGCTTGGTTTGCAGAAGACGAGGGAGCCCGAGTGATGGTTGTTTCAGAAATGGGCGGCGAAGGCCGCAATTTTCAAATGGCCTCCCATCTGGTGCTGATTGACCTGCCGCGCGATCCCGAACTGCTCGAACAGCGCATCGGCCGTCTCGACCGGATCGGCCAACGTGGCAATGTGCACATTCATGTTCCCTACCTAAAAGGAACCCCCGAAGAACACGTGGTTCGCTGGCTGCATGAAGGACTTAATGCCTTTGAAGAACCCGTGATTGGTGGCTTCAAAATGTTGGAACAATTTGAGTCCAAGCTGAATAAGGTCACGCAAAAAGTGATCACCGAAACCCAGATTGCTTATAAAAAGATTCGCACTCAGATCACAGAAGGTCGTGACCGCCTGCTGGAGCTCTCGTCCTTCCGTCCGGACATCGGCGCAGAAATTGCCGAACAGATTAGCGAGGTGGAAGAGTCGCCCGAACTGCAGACCTATCTCCTCCAACTGTTCGATCAGTATGGCGTACAGGCCGAACCGCTGGATGCCACCTCATTTCATATTCGCCCAGATCAGCTGTTCGACGATCTCTTCCCGTTGCCTCCAGAGGGATTGCGCGTCACCTTCAGCCGGGCCGATGCGTTGATCCGACCAGATAATATTTTAATGAGCTGGGACCATCCAATGGTTACTGGTGCCAGTGAAGTGATTCTAGGATCCGAACGGGGCAGCTGCGCCATTGCAGTTGACCCAACGCAGGAAGCACCTCTCACCCTTCAGGCGGTCTTTGTGCTGGAAACCATTGCTCCGCCGGCGTTGAATGCCGACCGCTTTCTGCCGCCCACCCCCATCAGCATCACCGTGGACCACACCGGGTCGCCCATCGATCAGACCCCCACACCGCAGCTCAAAGATGGCGAACCTTGGCGATTGCTAGAACACGAGGGCATCCGAACCCAGATGATCCCCGCGATGATCGCAGCGACGCGAAAACTGGCCGACCAAAAAGCCGAGTCAATGATTGCGGACGCACGCCAGGCCATGCGGGAAAAACTTAAAGAAGAGTACCAGCGGCTGGAATACCTTCAGCAAGTGAATGACAATATCCGAGATGAAGAATTAGTGCATACGCGCAAAGCCATCACCAAGCTGGATCGCAAACTGTCGGAAGCCCGCCTGCGCCTCGATGCCATCCGCATCATCAGTGCCAGTTAACCTCCGGGTCGAGGTCGTCAAAGTGAAACGGATCAGAAACCTTGGTTTCTGATCCGTTGTGTTATTCCTCCGAAAAAGGGCGCCCATTTCACGATCGATAGGGCCCCTTGCATCTCCCTTATTTCCCCTGATAGGCTCCCGCGGAATAGGTGAGTTCATAGCTGTGCGAATAGATTTCAATCAGATTTCCGAAGGGATCTTCGCAATACACCATGCGGTACGGTTTTTCGCCCGGATAGTATTCGCGCACCGGCATGCGTTGCTTGCCCCCATTAGCCACAATCGTCGCCGCGAGCCCTTCTACATCAGGATCCTGAACGCTGATATGAAAGAAGCCGGTCTTCCAATATTCAAAATTATTCTCGCGCTTTTCCGCATTTCTAAACTCGAAAATTTCTATCCCAATTTTATCGCCGGTGGCTAGATGGGCAATTTTAAAACGCTCCCAGCCTTCGCCGAAAACATCGTCGCACATAATGCCGATTGCAGAGTCATCGGAAACAATTTCTGTGGGCGGCATAATGACATACCAACCAAAGGTTTTGGTGTAGAATTCCACCGCCTGTTCAATATCGGTCACGGAAATGCCGATATGGGAAAATGCTCTTGGATAGGTCATAGTTTCACTCCTTTGATCTTTGGTGTTCGATTCCTTGTTTATTTCGGCGGCGGCAACGAAGCCGGACAGACTTAATCCCAAGATCACCGCATTTATTTTTTTATAGCTCATATCACTGTTCCTTATTAGTCGTTAATTTTGTAGACGTTATCTGTTTCAAACCACGACACAAGTAGGCACTATTTGGGGAACAGCACACCTTTTGGTATGTATTGAACAATAACAGGGTCCAACGCAGATTGGCCACGGAAAGTTTTTTATGGTTTCATGGAATGGAAAAGCATATCGGTGTCCAGTCGAGATCACCATCGGCATTGTGGGCGGCAAATGGAAGTGTCTGATTTTATGGCATCTTCACCAGAATACGATGCGGTTCAAAGAACTGGAACGGATCGTTGTTGGCGTCAGTCCAAAGATGCTCAGCCAGCAACTCAACGAAATGGAATGCGACGGATTGCTCACCAAAAAAATCTATGCGGAGGTCCCGCCCCGAGTGGAATACAAGCTGACCGATCGGGGCGAAAGCCTCTTTCCCGTTCTTCAACAAATGCACGGTTGGGCCCTCGAACAACTGGATGTGGAAGAATCGTAATCTCTTCCTAAAAGGGGTCCTTTTCTGAATTTCGGCCGCGTTTGACCGTCAATAAGGAACCGCACAAAAAGGTAGAACCCCTTGCGGTTGCGTCTCGTTGCGATCCCGAGCCACAATTGACGCGGGATTAATACTGAAACATGAATAGAAGTGGATATAATTTCTCCTCATGACTAAATCACCCCCATCGCCACTTCGTTGCCCCGTTTGCAGTGCCCCACTGACCCCTCAGGATAAAATGTATGGCTGTGAAAATGGCCATCCGTTCAATGTGGCAAAGGAGGGATATATTAACCTCCTACTGAGTCATCAGCGAAAATCAAAAACCCCTGGCGATGATCCAAAAATGGTGATGGCACGCCGTCGTTTTTTTGATTCGGGGGCGTATGCGCCCCTCACGGAGCTTGTTTCCAAGGCCCCCGCCTTCTGCCAAAAGGAGCTTTCAGTCTTAGACTGCGGATGTGGCGAAGGCCAGCTGCTCGGTGCGCTGAGCGAACAATCTGAAGGCTTCTTTTGCGGGATCGACATTTCTAAGAAGGCCGCTCAAATGGCCTCAAAACGGCATAAGAAGGCCACCTGGCTCGTAGCCAACAGCATGCGCGACATTCCCATTGCAGATGCCTCAATGGAGGTAATTCTCAGCGTTCTTGCCCCGCGCAACAACACCGAGTTTCTCCGAATTCTCAAGCCGGGCGGCACTCTCCTGATCGGGGTTCCGGGCCCCAATCACTTGATCGAGCTCCGCCAACAGCTTCAGTTTACTTCCGGCGATTTTAAAGAAAAGGCCAATGAAGCCGCGGAAAAATGTGCGCCACAATTCATTGAAACACATCGCGAAGTGCTGAGCTTTAAACAAACACTCGATAAAGAACAGATCGCGGATCTCATTCAAATGACTCCGCTCTTCTATCGTTCCAGTGAAGAAGCAAAAGCCAACGTCATGAAACTCGATCAAATCAGCGTTACCGTCAGTTTCACCCTACTGACCCTAAAATCCGCGTAAAGCCGGGACTATCCTTGCTTTAACGAAGCAAAATCCATTCCCGAGGGTTGCTGATAGACCCGCAGACCAAACTCAGGAAGAGCGGCCAGAATATGATCGAAGATATCAGACTGGATGGCCTCGTAGTTCACCCAATTTTTATCGGAACTGAAGACATAAATCTCAATCGGCAGTCCCTGCGGCGTGGGCTGAAGATGCCGCACGAGGAAGGTCATGCCTTTATGTATTTTTGGATTATCGCGGAGATAGTTCACCAAATAAGCGCGAAAGATACCCAAATTGGTCTGACGGCGTCCATTCACCACCGTTGCAGAAAGGTCTAGGCCCCGCTCGGTGTTGGCCACATCAATGACCCCCTGTGTTTTCGCAATATACTCCTTCAAAAGTTCCATGGATTGGAACTTTTCGAGCATCGCCTGATCGGCAAATTGGACGGTATTCATATCAATATTCACCGAGCGCTTAATACGCCGCCCGCCGGACTCACTCATCCCCCGCCAGTTTTTAAAGGAATCCGAGATCAGCGCATACGTTGGGATCGTGGAGATGGTTTTATCCCAGTTGCGCACTTTAACCGTGGTCACCGTAACCTCAATCACATCGCCATCGGCACCAAACTGCGGCATCTCAATCCAGTCCCCCTCCCGAATCATATCGTTGGCCCCCAACTGAATGCCAGCCACAAAGCCGAGGATGGTATCCTTGAATACCAGCATAATCACGGCGGTAAGGCCGCCCATCAATCCAAACAAATGCCATGGCGATTTATCGAGTAACACCGAGATCATAAAAATTCCGGAAAACAGATAGACCCCAATCAGCAGCGCTTGGAAGAGCGGGCGGAGGGGTTTGCGATGTGTATCTTCCGAGGCGTGGTAAATGTCTGAAACCGCATTGAGAAAGGCCTCCACCGTCCGGGCCCCAATAAAAATGATGATCAGAAAAAGAACCCGTTTCAGCACCTCCATCTGCCCCGGCGCCACGCGTTCCAGCACCAGCAAGATGACCGTTAGGGGAATCAGGCGTAGAATCCGATGAAACATGCGAGATTCCATCAGCTTGTCGTCCCATTTATTCGACGTCTTTTCAGTGATCCGACGGATCAGTTTGAGCAGATAATTACGGAATACCCAATAAATCAAATATGCTCCTGCAAACGTCAGGAGCACTTGAACGCCCATTGAAATCTCTTCAACCAGCACGTCGGAGGCTCCGCCCGCCATCAACACGTCCTCAATCCTCTCTTTGAACATAGAAATCCTTCCGATTTAAAGACTCAATATATCAGTTCATGTCCCAATTTGCATCAGCATATCGTTGCTTCATTAAATACGATTGAGCACAATTCACATGAATTGATTCAAGGAAGACCTTCAAAATGAAAAAAATAATCGCTTTTTTAGCCCTGATTGGGGCCGTGGCCAGTGCCACCCCCCAACCGAATAAAACAGTGCCCTATAAAGAAACCCCCCAAGGGGAACTGCGGTTGCATATTTTCAAGCCCGCCGGATTTAAACCGGACCAGAAGCGACCGGCCATCGTCTTTTTTTCGGGCGGCGGATGGAATAGCGGAAGCCCGAGCCAATTTTATCCGCACGCGCGATATCTCGCCGACCGCGGCATGGTGGCCATCACGGCAGAATACCGCACAAAAAAAGTGCACGGAACCGATCCCCGGGCGTGTGTAATGGATGCCAAGTCCGCCATACGATGGATTCGCAAACGGGCCAACAAACTGGGCATTGATCCGCAACGCATTGCAGCAGGCGGCGGTTCTGCAGGCGGGCATTTGGCCGCGGCGACCGCCACCCTGAACCATTTCAACGAACCCGACGACGACATCTCCATCAGTTGCAAACCCCAAGCCCTGATTCTTTTTAATCCGGTCTTCGATAATTCCGAAAAGGGGTATGGCTACAAACGCGTTTCCAAATATTGGAACGAATTTTCACCCATGCACAACCTAAAAAAAGGGACCCCGCCGACCATCATTTTTCTGGGGACTAAAGATCGTCTGATCCCGGTTGCAACCGCGAAGGACTATAAAAATCGGATGGAAGCCAACGGGGATCGATGCGATTTACATCTCTATACTGACCTGGGGCATGGGTTTTTTAATCCGGGAAAGAATGAGAACCGATATACGGAAACCGTTGCCGAAATGGATCAATTCCTCGTCTCTCTGGGCTGGCTCAAACCAAAGAAATAGCCCACAGCAGTTCCGGTCCGACCCACCGGTTTGCTCGCGCGCGGAAGCCAGCACGTTCCCCCATCGCGCAAACCCAGATCCCGGCTCAACTCCAAACCCGCCAGCCCCAAATGGAGGAGACCTCAGTTCGGGCGATGCGGCCATCCTGAGCGATATGTAAAAAATGAATGATGCCATAGAACTGATCAAGGTATTCTGCGATAGTCTGCGCCGTTAATTCATTTTTATGACAAGGAATATGAGAACATGGAAGAAATCATTACAGATGCGCATGTCCCGGCGGAGATGGCCAGTCGAGCCGAATCCTCCGCCATCCGCAAGGCGAACCGCGACGTCGTCACGGCCTTTTTTCTCGCCGTTCAAGCGGGCTCCTTCGTTGCTCTTGGAGGCGCATTCTTCACCGCCATTATCACCGATTCCTCGCTCGGGCTCGGGCTCACAAAAACCCTAGGCGGCATGGCCTTTTCGCTCGGGATGGTGCTCGTCATCATTGCAGGAGCCGATCTCTTCACCGGCGACACACTCGTCATCATGGGCTGCCTCTCGAAAAAGGTTAAAATCAGAAAAATGCTCAAAGGCTGGCTCTTTGTCTTTTTTGGTAACTTGGCGGGATCGTTAGCCATTCTCGCCTTGGTTCACTTCAGCAACCACTGGACCCACCATGACGGAATGATTGGCCTCCAGGCGCTACAAGTGGCCAACGCCAAAGTGAGCCAAACCTTTCTCGGCGCATTCTGCAGCGGCATGCTCTGCAACATTCTCGTCTGTTTGGCCATTTGGCTCTGCTACGGAGCCCGCTCAGTGACCGACAAAATTCTGGCCATCATGTTTCCCATCACCGCCTTTGTGGCCCTTGGCCTCGATAACTGCGTGGCCAATATGTATCTGGTTCCCGCTGGACTCCTGATAAAAAACCACCCAGAAATTGTGGCTCAAATGAATGGGGCCGATCTCTCCAACCTGACCATTCACGGCTTTCTATTCAAAAATATGCTCCCCGTTACCCTCGGCAATATGATTGGAGGTGCGATCTTTGTAGGCGCGATCTACTGGATCCTATATCTTCGAAAACTCGACTAAATAGTCTTTAACCTAAAAAATTAAATGGCCCAATTTATCGTAGACGCACGAGGGGAGTCCTGACGGAGAAGATGCCAACCTCGAGGGACTCAAACCAAAGTAGATACAATAAAATAAGCAATCCGAAAGGGAGAAATGAAGCCAACAAAAATCACCCAATGGGTTAAAGCAGAAATAAGACAAAAATACTTCATTTACTGATTAAACCTCCATTTCATTCAGTACAACGGCCTTTTAACAGGTTTAATTCTTTTGGAACTCATCATGAAACTTGACCCCACTCAAATGGCCGACTGGCAAATTGCCGAAGCCGCGGAACAACACATCAAACCCATCCAAGAAATTGCCGAAAAACTGGGCCTCCAGAAGGATGAACTGATTCCCATGGGACGCACGATTGCCAAGATCGACTACCATAAAACATGGCAGCGCCTCAAAGAGGCTCCGATTGGGAAATATGTCGATGTCACCGCCATCACCCCCACCCCACTTGGCGAAGGAAAAACCACCACCACGATGGGCCTTGTGGAAGGCCTCGGTATGATCGGCAAAAAACCGGTGGGCGCCATTCGCCAACCCAGCAGCGGACCCACGTTCAACATCAAGGGCTCTGCGGCCGGCGGCGGACTGGCACAATGCATCCCCCTCGCACCGTTCACCCTCGGCCTAACCGGCGATTTCGACGCCATCACCAATGCCCACAACCTTTGCATGGTTGCCCTGACGGCCCGCATGCAGCATGAACAGAACTACGACGACGAGCGCCTCGCAAAAATTGGCATCAAACGCCTCGACGTCGATCCCGAACGCGTGCAGCTCAAATGGGCCATGGATTTCTGCGCACAATCGCTCCGTAATATCACAATTGGTAAGGGCGGCAAAATGGACGGCTTTGAAATGGAGTCCGGTTTCCAGATCACCGTTTCCAGCGAACTCATGGCCATTCTCTCCGTCGCCGACAGCTTGGTCGACCTGCGCAAACGCATTGGCAAAATGGTCATTGCCTACAGTCGGAGTGGAGCAGAAATAACCCCGACCGATCTCGAAGTGGCCGGTGCCATGACCGCGCTGATGATCGACGCCATTAACCCCAATCTGGTTCAGACCATCGAAGGCAACCCTGTGCTGGTGCATGCCGGCCCCTTTGCCAACATTGCCATCGGACAGAACTCGGTGATCGCCGACCTCCTCGGGATTCGAATGGGCGACTACCTCATCACCGAAAGTGGGTTTGCGGCCGATATCGGTTATGAAAAATTCTGGAACCTAAAGTGCCGCTATTCCGGACTCCAACCAGATGCCGTCGTGATTGTGGCCACAGTGCGCGCGCTTAAAATGCATGGCGGCGGCCCATCGGTTAAGCCCGGAAAACCACTCGACCCCGCCTATACCGAAGAAAACCTGGAACTGCTCGAAGCGGGCTGTTCCAACCTGATTGCCCACATCAACATCGTTAAACAAAGCGGCATCAACCCCGTGGTCTGCATTAATGGATTCTACACCGACACCACGGCCGAACACCTTCTCATCCGACGTATTGCCAAGGAACAGGGTGCACGGTGCGCGGTTTCCGAACACTGGCTCAAAGGCGGCAAAGGCGCAATTGAACTGGCCGAAGAAGTGGTGGCAGCCTGCGAAGACGAAAATCATTTCAAATTCCTCTACGATCTCGATCTACCCTTCAAAGAACGCGTCCACGCCATTGCCACCAAAATCTATGGGGCATCGGGCGTGAATTGGTCGGAAAAGGCGGAGCGAAAAATCGCCCAATTCGAGAAAGATCCCGAAATCAAGCAGATGGGCATGTGCATGGTAAAGACCCACCTCAGCCTTTCGCATAACCCCGATTTTAAAGGGGCTCCCAAAGACTGGATCCTCCCCATCCGCGATGTACTGATCTATAAAGGCGCAGGCTTTGTGGTGCCGGTGGCGGGCGACATTAAACTGTTGCCAGGAACAGGTTCCAATCCGGGATACCGACAAATCGATGTCGATCTGGATACCGGAAAGGTGACGGGATTATTCTAAATCAGCACCCCTGCGGTTTCTGATAAAACAGACAAGAACAACCTCTCCCGAGCGCTCTGCAGCATCGCGTGGAGGTTGTTCCTGGCTAAACGGCGAACTCTTCCAGCGTATGCAGTTCTATAAATTCAAGAACCGATGCATGGGTCGACTCCAATCGAACTTGAGGAGCCATCCCCTCATTATAGGCCTGAATCCAACGCGACAAACACAAACACCAAAAGTCGCCCGCTTCCAACCCTTGGAATCCAACCTCCGGAATCGACGTTGAAAGGTCGTTGCCCACCCGTTTAGAATACGCAAGAAATTCAAAACTCATCCGCACACAGAGGGTATGCATTCCTTGATCATCCGCCCGCGTATCGCATTTTCCGTTCCGGAAAAATCCGGTGACCGGATCCATGCTACACGGAATAAGGTCGCCGCCTAAAATATTTTTAGCCATAATCTACTTCTCAGAAGAAACGAGTTCCTTCCCCTCATCTTTATCGTAGATTCTGATCGTGTCATACTGCGTGGTACGCTGCGAAGGCACCCAACCGGCTTCCCGAATGAGGTGAATCACGAGCGCCTCATCCACCTTATAATCCACGCCGGTTGCACTGACCACCTCTTCGGTCATTAGAACCCCACCGTAGTCATCCGCACCAAATTGCAGGGCAATCTGAGAAACATCTGGGCCTTCCGTCACCCAACCCGCTTGCAAATGCGGAACATTATCCAAGATAATACGGGCCATCGCGACCAAACGCAGATAGTCCACGCCATTTTGCAAATGCGGGCATTCTAGATCGGTCATATCCGGCGAGAAGCTCCACGGAATAAACGCCGTAAAACCGCCCGTACGATCCTGCAGATCGCGCACCTTCATCAAATGTTCAATACGCTGTTCATTGGTTTCGCCAAATCCATAGACCATGGTTGCGGTTGTTTTCAGATCAATCGAATGTGCATCTTCCATCAGGTCCAGCCAGGCTTTCGACCGCGTTTTCTTCGGGCTGATGCGCTTTCGCACCTCATCGTTCAGAATCTCGGCTCCTCCGCCGGGGAGCGATTGCAATCCGGCATCCTTCAGGCGCTGCAGACATTCTAGAATTGAAATATGCTCCATCTTGGCCATGAACTCAATTTCAGTCGGGGAAAGCGAATGAATCCAGATATCAACATGATCGCGGATGCCAGAAAGGCAGGCTTCGTAGTAATCCAGTTTAAGCTCCGGATGAAGACCGCCCTGAATCAGAATCTGTGTGGCCCCGGCCTCGGCGGCCACTTTCACCTGAGCCACAATTTCTTCCGGGCTCTTCACATAGGCATTGTCATTTTCCTGCTTGGTGTAAAAAGCGCAGAATTTACAGTCCACGATACACACATTGGTGGTGTTCAGATTCTTATCAAACACATAGGTACCCAGCTCACCGGGCACCGCTCGACGGCGACACACTCCGGCCACACGACCCAGCTCTTGGAACGGAGCTTCATTATAGAGAATCGCCGCTTCTTCGTCGTTCACACGCTCTCCAGCTTCCACCCGATCCAGAATGCTCTTCCAACGGCTGGAAACAATTGGAGCGGGGGGAATGGCCGAGACATCCGGCTGGCCTTCCAACTGCTCGTAAATGCTATTGGTCAGCACCGGCGTGTGCCCAAGGTTGCTCAAGAAATCTTCCATCTCCTCCGCCGTAAAGAATTTTTGGCTCTGCGGAGCGCCGCCCTCTTTAGCAATACGCTCTTCCAAGCTGGTTCCTCCAATATCATCCACGCCACTATGCGTCAAAACACCCAGGAGTTTGCGGTCCATATAATTCACCAACATTCGAACATGCGGGAAATTATCTAGATAGATCCGGGTGATCGCCGCAACCCGAACCTGTCGGTCGCCGGACGGCCCATATTTCAGGCCAAGTGCGGTGCCATTGGTTTGAAACGGCAGCGGAATCGCCGCTTGGAATCCGCCGGTTTCATCCTGCAACTCCCGAAGGCGGGACAAATGATCAATCAAATGCCAATCCTCTTCAATATGCCCAAAAAGCATCGTGGCATTACTCGGAATCCCAAGCGAGTGCGCCTCTTTGTGCACATCCAACCAATGCTGAGCCAAAATTTTGGTGGTGGCGATTTTTTTGCGAATATCGGCATGAAAAATTTCCGCACCGCCGCCGGAAATGGAGCCAAAGCCACACGCCTGCAGGCGCTGCAGACATTCGCGAACCGTAATGCCCGCATTGCCAGCAATCCAATGAATTTCAACCGCCGTCATACCCTGCAATAGAACGCCCGGCAACATTTCACGAGAGAGAGAAAATAGATTCTCATAGTACGTAAGATCCAGTTCAGGAATCATTCCGCCCACAATATGCAAATCCGTCAGATTCCAATTTTGCGCGCGTTCCAGATTCTCCCGGGCATCCTCGAGCGAAGTAATATAAGCATCTTTTGCCCCTTCCGGTCGCCAGAATGAACACAGGTTGCACTCCACCACGCAGAGATTTGTGGGGTTCAGATTATGACTATGCACATAGTACGTTTTATTGCCGTGGCGACCCCGCCGAATGGCATCCGCACGGGCCATAAGTTCTGGGGTCGACATGTTTTTCAGCATGTCCAGTGCGTCAGCATCGCTGATTCTAGGTTGCATAAATTCACTCATAAATGAAGGCCTCACAATTAATTGGCACCAATTTGGTATAGATTCGTCTAAATATCCACCCCAAAAGTTTCCAAGGTTTGAATCGAGCCCAGCATCATCCATTTTATGGCCCATCAGTCAACCTAATCAAATACGGAGGTTCAATACGGGTAGGTAGGACCACGTCGCTCCTAAAATATTCCACGCATTATCCGGAGAGACGACCCCTCTTTTTCAGGGCCCATTCATCTGATCGGCAAGTGGATGCATCGATTCATCAAATAGATTATCGACATCCGGCCGATAAAAACTAGCTCGTTCTCCAACGGCCATGCAGGGCGTTTCCGGCCCCCACCCCAGGCCTCATCATCGCCCGCGGGCGGGTTCCCACCGATGGCACCGCCTCGGTCTAACCTCCCATAAAGTGTTCATGAATGAATTCGTTGCTTTCCATTCATTCATTGCTTTTCTATGTTTCACGGTATGCAAACAATCCTAATCACCAATGCCAAGCTCGTAAACGAGGGTGAAACCCGCCCCGCTGATGTTTTCATTAAAAACGGCCGCATCGAAAAGATCGCCGCCAGTCTGTCCGACGCAGCCGACATCGTGATTGATGCCGAAGGAAAAGCCCTACTGCCCGGTATGATCGACTGCCACGTACACTGCCGAGAGCCCGGTCTTGAGCACAAGGCCGGACTGCACTCCGAAACCCGCGCAGCCGTTGCCGGGGGGGTAACATCGATCATGGAGATGCCCAACACCAAACCCGCCGCCATCACCAACGCCATCCTCGAAGACAAATTTTCGCTCGCCGCCACCCAATGCCTCACGAACTTCTCCTTCCACCTCGGTGCCTCCAATAGCAATTTGGATGAACTGCTGGCCATGGACCCCAAAACCGTCTGCGGCGTAAAACTCTTTATGGGTGCCTCCACCGGCGGCCTGCTGGTCGACCGAGCCCAACAGCTTGAAAACATTTTCAGCCAGGTTCAAGTTCCCATCTCCCTGCACTGCGAAGATACCCATACCATCCGAGAAAACGAAAAAGCCGCCCGCAAAAAGTATGGCGAAAACATCCCCTTTTCCGAACATTGGAAAATCCGCTCCGAAGCGGCCTGCTACCGCTCCACCGCCCTCGCCGTGGAACTGGCCACCAAATACAACTCACAGATCCATGTGCTGCACCTAACCACCGCCAAAGAGCTCGACCTGTTCCAGGTCGGTCCTGTTTCTGGCAAAAAAATTACCGGCGAAGCCTGCCCACACATGCTTTGGTTCTCCTCCGACGACTACGATGAAATGGGCGCGTTTATCAAATGCAACCCCTCCATTAAAACCCCGGCCGATCGCGCCGCCCTGCGGCAAGGAATCATCGATGGCCTCATCGACACCATCGGCACCGACCATGCACCGCACCTTTACCAAGAAAAACTCAATCCCTATGGATCCGCCCCTTCCGGGCTACCCCTCATTCAAAGCGCCATGACCACCGCTGCAGAACTCTTTCCGCTCGAAACCGTCGCTGAAAAAACGGCCCATAATCCCGCGCGAATTTTCCAATGCTTGGAACGCGGATTTATCCGCGAAGGCTACTGGGCCGATCTCACCCTCATCGATACCGAAACCCCCTCCACCGTCACCCAAGAAAATATTGAATACAAATGCGGTTGGTCGCCCTTCGAAGGCGTCACCTTTAAATCATCAATCGTTGCCACACTCGTCAACGGCCAAATTGCCTACCAGAACGGCCAGATCAACGATGCCCTCCGTGGCCAACGCCTACTGTTTGATCGCTAGGAATCTGCCGCGCGCCCCATGGGCGCGGC
>JBAHZU010000038.1:0-23389 GCA_037132875.1 Pontiella sp. | reverse complement strand
GGAACGCACACCTATCGGATGGTCTTTAAATCGAGCGGTACCGAGTTGTTTCAGGATGGTATTTCGCAGGGTACCACCGCCAAAACACTGGATTTTACAAGGGACTATCGCGTCGTTGCCTACGGACAAGGATACGACTCTCGGCTCAAAACACTGAACAACGTGTTGCTGTATTCCGTGAGGGATGAGGGCTATATGGATGGCCTCGTTGATGACGTACTGTGGACCTATGCCTTTGGCTCGAGCAGCTTGGTGGTCAGCACGGATTATATGAGGAAGGGTTTTACTTATCTGATGTCTGGCAGCACCAACTTGGTGTCTGATCCATGGGTTCCTATTGCGACTTTCACCTCGCAGGAAGGTTCCGTCACGGACACCCAGCAAACGGGTCAGAGTCCAAGTGGGTTTTATAAAACCGAGCTTCTGGGTACGCCATAATCTTACCTTTCGTCTGGGAAGTGGGCCCCTCTTCTATTTCTTAACAAAAATAGAATTGTTATAAGTGTCTCTTTGTTAAGTAAATGGGTGAGGGGTGGTTATTTCTGAATCACAGCATAGTAATAAGTTATATGGAGTGAATTGATGATCGGGATGTTTTATGGATTAAGGCTGATATGATTGAATTATCCGGTAAATCATTGACATATGTTCGTTGGATGAGTTAATCATATTAGAAATCACTGCGTAGTAATTATGGTTTCTGTATAAATCTAAGACCGGGCAGTGAGTGATTTTGTACATTTAACAGGTCCAATCAGCTGAACCGGAGAGATGATAATCGGCGCTGATATAAGGACGAAAGGTTGGGTACTATGAAAAAAGCTCTTTTTGTAACAGATCGTTTTGAGGAGATGTATTCTCCGGAATTGCAGCGGAGAGTTGAGCAACTTGTTGACGTGATTGCTCCACCGCAGCGGACAGATATTATTCAGCGCGAACCATCGCTGTTAAGTGAGGTGGAAATCATCATGTCGGGTTGGGGCGGTCTTCGGCTGGATCGTGAGTTGCTCGATTTGGCCCCCCAGCTAGAGGCATTTTTTTATGCCGGTGGGTGCACGAAAGCCATTGTTACTTCCGCAGCAGATGAGCGGGATCTTGTGATTTGTAGCTCAATTTATACCAATTCGATTCCGGTGGCGGAGTATACGTTTGCGCAGATTATTCTGTGCCTGAAGCATGCCTACCACGCAACGAATGCCTACCGGCAGGATTTCGCGAAGAGCTATTCGATGGGAGGGGCATCTGGGGCGTGCGGAGGTAAAGTGGGTGTGATCGGCTTGGGTCGTATATCGCGCCTTTTGATTGGATTGTTGGAAAAGATTGATGTTCAAGTATTGGCTTACGATCCCGGATTAGATGCGCAGGCCATGCATCTTTTGGGGGCACAGAAGGTGTCGATTGAGGAGATCTTTGCCGAGTGCGATGTGGTTTCATTGCATGCCCCGGAAGTTCCGGAGACTCGGGGCATGATTACCGGTGAATTATTGAAAAGCATGAAGCGGGGAGCCTCTTTTATTAATACAGCACGTGGAAGCCTAGTCCGGGAAGATGAACTGGTTGATGTTTTTTCCGAACGAAAAGATTTGTTTGCTGTTCTGGATGTAACCAATCCGGAGCCGCCAGAGCCGGAGAATGGACTTTGGTTGTTGCCGAATGTATTGCTTACACCGCACATTGCCGGATCTCATGGAGAAGAACGAATCCGTGTTGGGCAGAATATGGTCGATGATCTTGAACGCTATTTGACCGGAGACCCGCTTAAATGGCAGGTTCAGCATCCGTCTGTTTCGGTCCGATCGGTTTAGGCAAATAATGAGAGGTATTCAGTTATTATGCAAAAATCAGTAAATAATATACTTTGGTATAATGAGCCTGCAGGCCGAGATTTTGATAAGGCATTGCCGCTGGGTAATGGGCGGCTGGGGGGCATGTTTTATGGAAATATCGGGCGTGCGAAGTTCTTTGCAGAAAAGTTTCTGATTAACGAGGAATCCGTATGGTTTCGTAATGCAACCGAGGATCGTCATAATCCCGATGCGCTTGAGAATTTCACCACGGTCCGCGAATTACTCTTGAGCGGCCGGATTGCTGAGGCGGAAGACCTTGCAAACATTTCCATGAGCTCAGCGGCGCGCGAACAGTCGCCGTATCAGCCGTTGGCGGAGTTGCATCTGAACTGGAGTGCGGGAGGTCTACCCGATGAAGTGGCCGATTATCGGCGCGGATTGAATCTGGAAACCGGAATTGCAGGCAGCAGTTGGACGGTGGATGGTGAAGCCTACTCCGTCGAGGTTTTTTCATCTCTTGAAGACGACGTCATTTATAAACGCTTCTACACCACGCATCCCAATGGGATTTCTTTTTATGCCAATCTGGCGCGTCGTCCATTTCAAGGCCGAGTCGGTAAAGTTGGGGACGATGGCATTTATATGAAAGGAGCAACGGGGCCGGACGGGGTTGCGTATGCCACGGTTGTGCGCGCAAAAGCAATCGGCGGGAAGGTGCATAATACGGGGGCACATATTGTGGTTGAGGGGGCCTCTGAAGTGGTTTTGATCATTGCGGGTCGCACCGACTATCGAGGTGATCATCCCTTCGAAGCCTGTGTCGCGGATATTGAACGCGTCTTCAAAAAAGACTATGCCGGTGTGCGCTTGGCTCATGTGGCCGATTTCTCAACGATTTTTAATCGGGTCGATTTAAATCTTCATGCGGAAGATAAAAGCGCTGTGCCGACCGATCAACGGCTGCTGGCGGTTTCCCAGGGGGAACGGGATTCGGGACTGATCGAGCTCTATTTTAATCTAGGGCGCTACTTGTTGGCAAGTTCCAGTCGAAATTGCCTCCTGCCAGCCAATTTGCAGGGGATTTGGAACGATTCCTACACCCCATCGTGGGAATCGAAATACACGATTAATATCAATTTACAAATGAACTATTGGCCGGTTGACCTATGCAATCTTTCGGATTGCGCAGACGTGTTTATAGATTTTGTAGATCGGGCGCGACCCAACGGTAGGGTGGCCGCGCAGAAGATGTATGGCTGTCGGGGATTTATGATCCATCACAATCTGGATGCCTTTCACGATACGGGAATTTGTGGAGAAGGGATTAGTAACAATGTCTGGCCGATGGGCGGGGCTTGGCTATCGCTTCAGTGCTGGGATCACTTCCTTTATATTCAGGATAGGGTACTTTTGCGCGAGCGAATCTGGCCGATCATGAAAGAAGCGGTCGAATTCTTCATCGACTATCTATATGAAACAGAAGATGGAACGCTGTTGTCCGGTCCTTCGGTCTCGCCGGAGAATATCTATATGCTTCCCCGCGGAGAACGGGGTTCCCTTTGCATGGCGCCGGTTATGGACTCTCAGATACTCCGGGGTCTTTTCAATGCAACGTTAGACGCAGCTGAAATCCTGGAAATTTCCGATGAATTTTCCGATGCCGTGCGTGCGGCGGTTGAGAAGCTTCCTCCGACACAGGTCGGCTCCGCCGGGCAGATTCTTGAATGGCGAGAAGAATGTGGGGAGGCGGAGCCGGGGCACCGGCATATGTCGCACCTGTTCGGGCTTCATCCCGGCAATGAAATTACAGCAGAAGAAACGCCGGATCTGTTCGCCGCGGCCGCGGTGACCATTCGCCGCCGTTTGGAGCACGGTGGTGGCCATACGGGCTGGTCGAAGGCCTGGATGTTGAACTTCTATGCCCGCCTGTTGGATGGAAATAGCGTGTTAGATAACTTCTATGAATTGTTGGCGCACTCCACGTTGCCCAACCTGCTGGATAACTGCCCGCCGTTCCAAATTGACGGTAATTTTGGGGCAACCGCTGCTGTGGCGGAGATGCTGATTCAAAGTCATACCGGGGTTCTGGATATCCTGCCAGCCCTGCCGGACGAATGGCCGGACGGTTCTGTGAGCGGGCTACGCGCCCGCGGCGGTTTTGAAGTGAATATTGAATGGAAGGCTGGTGCACTGATCCGATTGACAATTAAAGCTTCGGTGAATGGCCGGTGCACGATCCGGTGTGCTGATCATACGGTCGATCATGTGTTGGAGCTGGGGGCGGTGTTGCACCTTGATGCGGACTTGAATCCGATCTCCGATGCCTTTGCAAAATCTAAATTTAAAAGAGGATAGGATATGTTTTCATGGCAGGACAATCTGGTTATAGGAGTTTATTTTGTTTTCATGGTCGTTATCGGCCTGCTCTTCAGTCGCTCTAGTAAGAACAGCAGCGACTATTTTCGGGGGGGTGGATCCATGGCCTGGTGGATGACGGGGGCATCGGTCTTTATGGCCAATTTTAGTGCTTGGACCTTTGTGGCCGCAGCGGGTCGAATTTATGCGACAGGAACCATGATCATCTTTACTTCCTTTTTTCTGCAGAGCATCTTTGGAGTCATTCTGGCCATCAATCTGGCACACCGCTATCGCCGGATGCGGGTGATTTCTCCCGTGGATGCGATTCTGGCGCGATACGGCAGGATAACCGAGCAGATTTTTGCGTGGCATACCACCGTGTTTCGCATGTTGTTTGCAGGAATTGCGCTCTATACGCTCTGTGTTTTTGTGACGCCTCTGCTGGGGATCTCTCTGGGACAAGGGATGATTCTCGTTGGGGTTGTGGTGGTATTTATGTCAGTTACGGGCGGGGCCTGGGCAGTGGTGGCCTCCGACTTTGTTCAAAGCCTGGTACTTTTTGTCATTACCGTAATCATGATGGTATTGACGCTGGGGCATAAGGAGGTGGGTGGCATAACCGGTTTTGTTGAACAGTTGCCTCCGCGAATGTTTGATTGGACCATTCATGATCAGTTACCGGTTCTGATCATTTTCGTTATTGCGCTGACCATGTGGCAGTTCCTGCAGATCTATAACCTGATGATGGGCGCTGGCCGTTTTCTGACTGTGCGCAGCGACTCGGATGCCAAAAAGGCAGCTTGGTTGTATTCCATCGGATTCTTGATCGGACCGGTGATCTGGTTTATTCCGCCCATGGCGGCCACGTTTCTATTTCCAGATCTCGGAGCCATGTTTCCTGATCTTAAAAATCCGGAAGAGATGGCCTATCTGGCTGTTGCGGTTGAAGTGTTGCCCAAAGGTATGCTTGGTATGCTTGGTTGCGGAATCTTTGCGGCCACGATGTCGGCACTGGACACTGCGCTTAATCAGAACAGTGCCATCCTGGTACGCAATATATACATGCCTTTGTTGCGGCCCAACGCCAGCGAGCGCGAGTTGCTCATTGTCGGGAAGTCGTTCACCACGCTGGCGGGTGCCATTATGATTGGGGGCGGTTTTGCCTATGCCAAATTCAGCAATGTCGATCTTTTCGCATGGAACCAGCACTTTAACGCGATCTGTTTGATGCCGCTGGTTATTCCTCTGTGTTTGGGGATGTTGATTCGTAAGACGCCGAAGGCGACCCCGGTTGTCGCCATTGTTACGCTGCTGGTGGTTTCCTGTTGTCTTAAATTTTTAGTGGACTTTGACGCCATGGCCGAAAATCTAGGATGGCGTCCCATGAGTGCGCGCGAAAGCGCCGATCTGATGTCTGGGGTCATCTACTTGGTCGGCGGCGCTCTCGGTACGATTATTTATCTGGTTGCTGCCTTGCTCTACAAGCGCTTCCCGTTGAATGAAATAGACCAGAAACGCGTAGATGAGCTGTATAAAAATATGGAAACTCCTGTGCTTGCGGATTCCGATGAACACCGGCATACAGACCGCATGCAGTGCCGCAAGATGGGGGGGCTTTGCCTCTCCTATGGCGGCGTACTGTTGCTGGGGGCGCTACTTCCCAACGATCTGAAAGGGCGCATCTGTTTTCTTCTGTGCGGGGGGGTGGTTGCAGGCATCGGAGGTATCCTTTGGCGGAGGCAACTTAAGCTGAAGGATTCGAAATGAGTGTGCCCAAGCATAGCCGTTGAATGGACATAACTGCTGTGCTCGGAATCTTCGGGATCCGTGCTATGTGAAAAAGAGCTCGAAGAGCCGGACGTGGAAAACCTATCCGTCCGGTTTGATGAGGGCCTTAACGTTTTTCACCCTGAAATTTAATTTAGAAGGAAATGATCGTATGTCTGCTAGAAAAATCAAATGTATATGGGCTTTAGGAGTCGTGGGAATAATCGCTTCGGCGTTTGCAAAACAAGGAAATGATACGGTGGAAAATAAGTGGATCCGTGAAGCTGCTTTATCGGGAAGTTATACGCTGGAAAATGAGTTTATCAGTCGAACAATTTCTGCGGACGGATCCCTTAATACGGTTAAAATTGTGAATAAACTAGGGGGTAAAATACTGCTCCCAACCAACGACGAAGAATTTAGACTTCGAATTTCCAAGGGAACGCATACGGTTGGCAGTGATGTGACTTTAACCGCCAAAGATTTTAACGTTCTATCTGTCAGAGCGTACAATCATAACGATACGGACGGTTTGGCGGTCCAGCTAGAGAATGTGAAGTACAAATTATCGGTGGTGGTTCATTATGAATTGGCCAAAGGCGAATTTTATGCCCGAAAGTTTTTAGAAATAGCATCGGAAAATACGATGACTCTAGAACGTATCGATGTTGAAGTGCTGCGTTTCCCAGATGCTTTTCAGCCGTATACGTTGAAGCAGATCACCGCACAATCGTTAAAAAAAATCAGTGCTAAATCGGGATATGTCCCAGAGCGGGCGGGAAATATCACCGATTTCAAACCCGGATTAGGGCAACCCTTATATACAAAGTTAAGCGCCACCTTTTGGGGAATAGAATTTCCTGCCGCGTCGAATTATGTTCAAGAAGATGAACTTAATTGCGGATACCTTTTGGGGAGAGAAATAGAACCAAACGAAACGTATGTAACGTATAAAGCCGTTGTGGGCGTAGCGGATGATTTTGATTTTATAGATGATGCTTTTTATGACTATATCAATGCGATTAAAATAAGACCGCTTCGACTCCAAGTTCAGTACAATTCTTGGTTTGATTTCAGCCAGAATGTTAACAAGGAAAATTTTGGAAAGAGCATCAAGAAAGTATATCAAGAGTTGGTGGTCGAAAGAGGCGCTCAACCTCTGAATGCCTATGTCATTGATGATGGGTGGCAAGATAGCTTTTCAAAAACGTCCGATTGGTCTGATAAATTATGGAAAATTAATACCAAACGATTTGATCCTGATTTTAAAAGTACTCATGAGCTTGTGAAATCTCAAAAGGGTACCTTGGGACTATGGTATAGCCCGGGATGTTTTTTTGGTGCCAAAAAAATGGTTAAGAAATTAGAGAAACAGGGATTTGAGAGTCTGGGTTTTTCAATGTCCATGTCTGGGCCAAAGTACATGGATGCTTTTGAAAAACGAACATTAGAGTTGGCAGAACTCGGCATATCATACTTCAAATTTGATGGAGTTTTTGGCCATTTATATACCCGAGCATTTGAACTTGATGGACGAGGTGCCCCTTCAATGCCGCAACTCGATACGGCAGGTTTTACCAATACCGATCCCCGGTTGAACGATAGTAAATATGATGAATTAAAAACCTATTACTTAGTTGCGGGTACCGAGCGCCTCATTGAAATCTTTACAAAGGTATCTAAAATTAATCCAAAAGTATTCCTGGCCATTACCAACGGAGCTTACTTAAGCCCCTGGTGGTTGCAACATGTCGATTTGGTATGGCTTATCAATGCCGCCGATGGTGCCACTGGTGAGGGTCGATCCGGCGAATTGGTATATCGCGACGGGGTCTATCATGACATTTGGCAACAAGAAAATACTAAATTCCCCATGCATGCTATTTTTAATCATGAGCCCAAAAAAGTAAAAACCGGAGAATCTAATGAACAGTTCGCTGAATACTTATTGATGAATCTTTCGCGAGGTACTGGATTTGTAGAATTTTATATAAAAACAGAGAATCTCGCCGAAAGGGATTGGGATGTGATCGCGGAAGGACTTCAGTGGGTATATGATGCGTTTCCAACCTTTGAGAAGGTTAAAATGCATGGGGGCTCGCCGCGAAAATTAGAGGTGTATGGCTATACCGCGTGGAATGAAAGCAGAGGGTATATTTCATTCCATAACCCCTCAAAAGAAATACGAGAGTACACCGTTGTTTTGGATCGAAAATTTGGATTAGGCAAGGAGAACGACCGCGTGTTTGGTATCAGTTCTCCTCTTCCCAATGCAAATGATTTTGCAGGGAAGACGGTGACTTATGGAGATGAAATAACCATTACCATTGCTCCGGGTGAAGTGAAAATTTTGGACTTTAAAATAGCACCCGGTAACGATTAAGTAGACTGGTTTAGACCCGAGTTACGATCGGGAAACGGCGGTCGAATCAAGAACCCAGTTCGTGCGGGTCCCCCGGCGTTGTTCAACATCGGTTTTTTTGTGATCATGATGGGATGAATGTTGGGGCAAAAGGATGTGGGTCGCGCAGCCCATTTTGTGGGCTGCTTCCTCTGCGAAGGTTGGATTGGGCCATTCAAGATTCCATGGTCGGAGTAGCTTTCTAGGATCTCATCAATCGCATCTATTTTTTCTATGTGTGGTGTCGTTGTTGGTCGCGCGGAGATCGCCTTTTATCCTGAAAAATATGAAGAAGACTCAAGTTGGAGAACGTAGAATGAAAACAGGATTGTGCTCAATTACATTCCGGAAGTTGACTGTTTTGCAGGTTGCAAATCTGGTTAAAGAAGCGGGCCTAGATGCCATCGAATGGGGGGGGGATGTGCATGTGCCGCACGGGGACCTGATTGCGGCAAGGGAAGCTCGGAGGATCACGGAAGAGGCGGGATTAGCGGTGTCTTCGTATGGCTCCTACTACAGGATTCTTGATGAAGCGGGCACCGTGCAGGATTTTGAGCCGGTGCTAGAAACCGCACTGGAAATGGGCGTGAATACCATTCGCATTTGGGCTGGCCCTTTGGGATCGGACCTCGCGGATGCGACTTATCGCAATCGACTGGTTGTTGAAAGTCTTCGGATCGCGGAACAAGCGGCGAAACAGAATGTGCGATTAGGGTTCGAATTTCATCGCAATACGCTCATGGATACCAATGAATCCGCCCTCCATTTGTTGGAGGAAGCCCGCCATCCCAATCTATATACCTACTGGCAACCGATGTATTGGGGGCCGGATATGGAAACCCGCCTGCAAGGATTGGACGTGCTGAGGGAGCGGATTCTTAACCTGCATGTGTTTTACTGGTTATACGATTTCGAGAAGCAACAACGAGAAAGCCGGCCTTTAGTAGAAGGCGCTGATGACTGGCGGCGTTATCTTTCCGTGGAATTGCCGGCCGGCGACCATTTTGCTTTGTTGGAGTTTGTTCGAAATAATGACCCCGCACAGTTTCTTGCCGATGCAGCAACCCTGAAAAAGTGGGTAGGGGTCTGCGGCGGATAGCTACCCCAATCCAAGGCAACATGGCCAGCGGGCATTAGAGACCTTGCCAACGTCACCTTGGTTGACTCGTCGCGTATTGAAGCCTGATCGCAGAGAATGCCGGTACGCAAGCCGATTAGGAAGATCTCTCGTTATGAACCGATCCGTTAGGCCGATATAGCGGGTTGAATCGGGCTGCGACCTGAAAATACATCTATGCTCCACGTCATATCGCCTGCTAGAATTTGATAAAATTACGGGATGAACCGCATGTGCTGGTCATAGAAAATGAACACATAGAGGCGGCAATAATATCTTAAAAATGCCTAAAAACAGGGCCATAATGAAAAGGAATGAATCGGGATTTGATTTTTTTTTTTAATCGGTGCGCTGAGTTAGTGCAATAATAGAAGCTAACATTTCTTGCGTATCACTAGAGAAATATCGATTACTCCTCGGTAATTAATAAAACGTAAAAAAATGTACGGAGTAATTTATGAATAATCTCTATAATGACATTCTCATCCAAATTGGCGAAGACCCCGAACGCGAAGGCCTGCTAGATACTCCCCAGCGCGCAGCCAAAGCGATGAACTTTCTGACCAAAGGCTATCGCGAAAAGTTGGAAGATGTCATTAACGACGCCATTTTCACCGTCGAAGATAATCACATGATCATTGTGAAAGACATTGAACTGTATAGTCTCTGCGAACATCACATGCTTCCTTTTTTCGGGAAATGCCACATCGGCTATATCCCAGGAGGCAAAGTGCTTGGCGTCAGTAAGCTGGCTCGTATTGTTGACCACTTCGCCCGTCGCCTCCAGATTCAGGAACGCCTCACCAACCAGGTTGCCACAACGCTCATGGAGACCGTCATCCCAGAAGGTGTTGGAGTGGTTATTGAAGCGCAGCATCTTTGTATGATGATGCGAGGTGTTGAAAAACAGAATTCCTGCATGATCACTTCGGCCATGTTGGGAAGCTTCCGAACGGATCAATCTACGCGCAATGAATTCCTCACACTCATTGGGAAATAGGATCAAGCGAGAGTTCCTCTGAATGGAACTTATTCAGTTGGTGGATTTCGGTGCGAGTCAAAGTCGTCGACCCCCAGAGCCATCGCGTTATTGCGCGGAGGCCATGCTTCGTATCGCTCGATAAAGGGATTTGAGAGAGTGGTTTGAGTCCCGGAGAAGGTGAATTGGAGCGCTTTGGCTGCATTGAGGGGATATTCAGATGCCGCGCTCTCTTTGATTGTGGGAGGAATGCAATTTTGAATGAAGCAAGGCATTGTTCTCGAACCCCACCAGTGCGGCATGCGGTCACGGCGGCATTCACCCCTTCGATCCTTAATATCCGGTTGTTTTGCATCCCATGTTACATCTGCAGGTCGATCGGCGCTACGGTACAATTGTGACTCTGTTGGAGGACTAATTGCGATTATTTTTTCTTGTCGTTGGCTCAGAATAGGCCGTGTGATCGGAATAAATACGTATTAAAGAGATCCGTAAACTGATTAGCCTTGATCTAAGGAGCCGGATTTCCAATGATCTGAACTTTTGTAACGAATCCCATTCTTTTAGTAAAAGGAGGACTCCATGGCCCTAGGTGGAGGAATAATTAAAAAAATAATGAATAAGCGTGGTTTTAGGCATTGTCGCACGGAGGATGAATTTTCGATCCGCGGTGAATATGCGCGAAATTTACAGTATGTCTATTCTCGCGAGCATCAGACCAAAGGTGGTTTGGTGATTGATCTGGTTTATTTCAGCGTCGATATTCTTAGTGAAAAGCTTGTGATTGGGCTCTATCGGGAGAACCAGAGCATCAATAATGGAATCTACATTAATACATCCCGGGCACTCCCGTTGGGAAAATTTTCGACGGAACATATAGAAAAGGAACTCGATAAGCTCATTACCCCGATACACGCTCGATTTAAATAAGGAGAATTAACGCAATGAACTATGAAGCACTCTTCGCCGACCGTATTGGCGGAACCCAGTTTGGTAAATCTACCGAAATCTATAAATTTGAAAAAATTAAGCGTGCCAAAGCCAAAGCGCGCGAGTTACACCCCGACCTCGAAATTCTTGATTTCGGTGTGGGTGAACCTGATCAAATGGCTCCCGCTCCCATCCGCGAAGCCCTGAAGGTGGAAGTCGATAAAGCCGAGAATCGTGGCTATGCCGACAACGGTGGCCCAGAATTTAAAGCGGCTGCGGCAAACTATATGAAGAAGTTCTTTAATGTTGACGTGGATCCGTCCACCGAAATTAACCACAGCATCGGCACCAAGCCGGCGCTGGCCATGCTGCCGCTCGCTTTCGTGAACCCTGGCGATGTGGTTTTTCAGACTGTTCCGGGCTATCCGGTATTGGCCACGCATGCCAAATACCTGGGTGCGGAAGTCGTTGATATCCCACTGCTCGAAGAAAATGCATTCCTTCCAGACCTTGGAAAAATTGATCCTGAATTGGCCGATCGGTGCAAGCTGTTCTATATCAACTATCCGAATAATCCAACCGGCGCAGTGGCTACTCCGGAATTTTATGACGAGTTGATTGTTTTCGCGAAAAAGCACAACATTCTGATCATTCAGGATGCGCCTTATGCAACCCTCGTCTATGACAGCGAACGCACTTCGCTGTTGCAGCGTCCGGGCGCAAAGGATTGCTGTTTAGAACTGCACTCCATGTCCAAAGCCTACAACATGACGGGTTGGCGTATTGCCTTTTTCTGCGGTGCGGAGTGGGCGGTTAATGCGCTGGCGACCATCAAAGACAATTGCGATAGCGGACAGTTTAAAGCCATTCAGAATGCCGCCTGTGCTGGCATTGCCGATGAGTCGTTGGCCGAAGGAATTCGTGTGCACTACGAAAAGCGCCTGCGCCGTATTGTTGAAGTGCTTTGCGAAGTTGGTTTCGATGCTAAAATGCCGGGTGGCACGTTCTTTCTCTATGTCAAAGCGCCAAAAGGCGCGGGCGAGATTGAGTTTGCCTGTGGGGAAGATGCCTCGCTCTATCTCATTGAAAACTTCGGAATTTCTACAGTGCCATGGGATAATACCGGTGCTTTTATTCGTTTCGGTGCCGTATTTGAATCGGCTGGCGACGAAGATGATGAACGGGTGCTCAGCGAGCTTTCCGCTCGTCTGAAGACGGCTGACCTTAAATTCTAAAAAGGGTCAAGGGCGGAAGCGGTCTCATTGCTTCCGCCTTTCTGTATTTTCATGCTTTGGATCATTTATAACCTTATTTTTCCTATCGTATTTCTGTTGATGCTCCCGAAATTTGTTTCTCGCATGCTCAAGCGCGGGGGCTATGGACAGCATTTTGAGCAACGCATCGGCCATTTCGGTGCGCAGACTAAAGTGCGCCTGCGGGAACAAAAAAGAATCTGGGTGCATGCCGTAAGCGTGGGCGAGATCTATGTGGCTCTTCGTTTCATCAAGGCCTATCGTGCCGTGCATCCTGATGCATATTTTGCACTCAGCACGACCACATCAACGGCTCATACTCTCGGGAAAAAAGAGATTGATGATCGGGATGTATTATTTTATTTCCCGGTTGATCTTCCCATCATTATAAACAAGGTGTTGGGTATTATTGACCCGGTGCGCATTGTTCTAATTGAAGGTGAGTTTTGGCCGAACCTGATTCGTTTGGCGGACAACCGAGGCGTTCCGGTTTCGTTGGTGAATGGGAGAATGTCTGAGCGCTCCTATAAAGGCTATCTTAGGCTGAAATCGCTGACGGCTGATATTCTGCGCCGGATCAACCCGATCTGTGTGCAGGGCAAGGATGATGCGAATCGGATGTTGGGCATCGGTGCACCAAAGGAAAATATCCATTTAATGGGTACCGTAAAATTCGATGTCGCTGAGCGCGATGCTGCTGGTGAGCAGGTTGCGGTAGCGGTGATGCGAAAAATTAACGTGCCGGAAGAAGCCGTGATTTTATTGGGGGGGTCCTCTTGGCCGGGCGAAGAAGAGATGCTCTGCAAACTCTATAAAAAATTGCGGATCGAACACGCGAATCTCTTTTTGGTGATTGTGCCGCGTCATGTTGAGCGGCGCGATGAAGTGGTGGCTTGTTTCGAGGCGGAAGGGCTTTCTTATGTTCGGCGAAGCCAGGTTGAGGACTTCCAAGGGTTGGACGCGCCGGATCTGTTGTTCGTGGATACCACCGGGGAACTTCGCAATTTTTATTCCATAGCCGATATTATTTTTGTGGGTAAAAGTCTGTTGGAGCACGGCGGGCAGAATCCGATTGAACCGGCGATGTATGGGAAAGCGGTGGTGGTTGGTCCAAATATGGAAAACTTTCCGGCTGTTATGCCTGTTTTTCTCAGTAGCAATTCCATTGTGCAGGTTAAAAATATCCAGATGCTGGGGAAAAGGGTGGAAGAACTCCTTGCCGATCCTAAACAGCGGGCGGAGCTGGGCGAACGGGCTGCAAAGGTGGTGGCGGCCAATCGAGGTGCCATGGAGCGCACCGTGGAACAAATGGGTAGCGAATAAAAATGGACGAGGGCATTCTTTTATGCGATCTTGTCTAATCTTTTACTTAAACGGGATGTAATAATGTCAGACACCGATATTTATAAAAATAGAGAACCCATCCCCATGGGGAAAAAAGTGCCGAAAAAAAAGCGCCGCCGTAGTTCAAGCCGGCGTGCTTTTGATGACCAGAGCGGGCGTAAACGACGCAGTAAAAATAGTGGATTACGGCGGGGAATTCATCTGTTTAGAAAATCAGAAAATGAAAAGGCGATCTGGATCTTATTTTCGGTTCTGATCGTACTTGTTTTAGTTTCGGTTGGAGTCTGGCAGTTCTTCCTGAGTGAGATTTTGATTCGGGAGCAGCAAGCAGCAGATAATGCGGTTGAATATCAACCTAAAATTCCAGCGGCTGGCGAGGAAGACACCCGAAAGTTTGGTAGAGAACCGCTGATTAGATAAGGGTGAAAGGGGATCAAGGATCCCCTTTTTTGTGCCTACATGCGGAACCTCTTTTTTAGTCGTTCAAGTAGTGAGGGTTCTGGGGAACTTCCGCCGCGGGCATAAGGCGGTGGACTGACTTCCACCTCGATGTGATCGTCCCGACTGAATCCGTTGAAACGGTTGGCCTGATACTCCATCGTCACCATGCGCAACTCCTGCTGACCAGCCATATAAATGTATCCACCGATCAAGGCTAGGATTAGGTTGTTCAATACGCCATAGATGACAAAAAGGATGCAGAAATATTTTCCAATGGTTGCGGCCAAGCGTGTGGCTTCCAGCTTGTTCTTTTTGGTAGCGATTGCCGCTCTGAGCACACGCCCTCCATCCATTGGAAAGCAAGGAAGCATGTTGAACCCGAAAAGCATCAGGTTGATTGCGCCAATGTGAAAGAGAAGGGGAAGCGTTGAAAAAACGCCAATTAAACCGAGAGCCAGACTCACGGCAGGTCCCGCCAGTGCAATCAGAATTTCCTGTTTGGGTGCAGAAGGCATGTGGGACATCCGGGCAACCCCACCCAGAATGCCTAATTCAATATCTTTCACCCGACCCCCAAATTTGATCGCCATGAGAGCATGTCCCAGTTCGTGCAGGGCGACGCTGGCAAAAAGGCCGACGACAATCACCAAGCCTAGTATCAGATTGTTTGCGCCGTATCGGAGGGCCAGAAAGGGGAATAGGATGAGAAGGGTCATACTCACCTTGATCGGAATTCCGAAGACCCTACCCAGTAGCAATGCGTTGTTTTCCATTTTCATTTAAATTACCTAAAATTTAGAAGTCAGATAAATTCTGCCTTAGAGGGGGCAAAAACAAGCGGAAACCACTATTTTTTGCATTAGAAACATTGACAGTGCGGAGTAATTGTTCTTTCATCCGGAAATGCGGATATATGAATAATGAGTGATATTCTTGAAATTTTTAAAGCATTGGCCGATGAGGGCCGTCTCCGGATTCTGCGGTCGATCGACCAAGCGGAACTCTCCGTGGCGGAGCTTGTTCAGGCCTTGGAAATGCCGCAATCCACGGTTAGCCGTCATCTTAAGCCAATGCGTGAGGCCGGTTTGGTGGCTTCCCGTCGAGATGGAACTTCGGTCTTTTATAATCGCGGAGAGCTATTTCGTGATGCGGCCTTTGCGCAGATTCTGAAAGAACGGCTGAAAGAAATCTCGGTGGCGAATCGCGATGCCGCAGCGGTCGAGCGGGTGCTCGATTTGCGCCGCAAGAAAAGCCGAGAGTTTTTTGATAAAATTGCAGGGCGCTATGGCTCGCTCACCGAGCCCGGGGGTGGATGGCAGGCTTTGGCCGCCGGACTGGCGGCGGGCTTTGCCGGGCAACGCGTGGTGGATCTTGGGTGTGGGGAAGGGGCTTTGGCCTTATTGCTCGCTCGTTTTGCAAAACAGGTTGTTGCCATCGATCAATCTGAAAATATGCTTAAGCTCGTGGCTGAACGAGCCGCCGAGCAGAATGTGCTCGAACAGCTCGATCTGCGCGTGGGCAATCTGGAAAGCCTGACGCTTTCTGGAGAGGCGTTTGATGCCGTTTTTATCAGCCAGTCGCTACACCACACTTCAAATCCGCAAGATGTAATTCGTGCGGCGGCAGAGGGGCTGAAAGTCGGCGGTAAACTGGTGATTCTAGATCTAGTGCGGCATGAGCACGAATGGACGAGGGAGGAGTGGGCTGATCAATGGCTGGGTTTTGAACCCCTCGAAATCCGTGAATGGTTGGGTGGAGCAGGCATGGAGCCGAGTGTCATCGATTCACTTCCGGGTTCCACACCGGACCTCTCGGTGCTCATTGTGGTTGGAACGAAGAAGTAAATTTTTAATTCCCGAATTTTAAGGGGAGGGTCTGCGATACGTCCTTTCTAAACGGGCCGCGTGATCCGAGTTTATAAAATCGGAAATCAGCAATCATTTAATTAAAATATGGAATAGGAGATTTCCAATGGCTGGAAACAATAAAGCAGAAAAAGACAACGGGCAGGACTATGTAATTGCAGATATCAGCTTAGCTGATTTTGGTCGTAAAGAGCTGGAAATTGCGGAATACGAAATGCCTGGTCTGATGGCGCTACGTGCAAAATATGGCGAAGAAAAACCGCTGAAGGGTGCGCGCATTACGGGTTCGCTGCATATGACCATTCAAACGGCCATGCTGATTGAAACCCTGCAGGCTCTCGGCGCAAAGGTGCGCTGGGCGAGCTGCAACATTTTCTCCACACAGGATCATGCCGCCGCGGCTGTTGCTGAAAAAGGCACCCCCATTTTTGCCGTTAAAGGTGAATCGCTCAAAGAATACTGGGAATACACGGATCGTATTCTTGACTGGGGAAATGGGATGGGTCCGAATCTCATTTTGGACGACGGTGGAGATGCCACGATGTTTGTTCAGTTGGGGGTTAAAGCAGAAAAGGATCCAACCGTTCTCGACAAGAAGCCGGAGAGCGAAGAAGAAGCAGTTTTTCTGGCGCAGCTGAAGAAATCGCTGGCCAAAGATCCAACCCGTTTCTCTCGTATCGCCAAAGATATTCTTGGAGTTTCAGAAGAAACCACCACTGGTGTTCATCGTCTGTATCAGTTGGAAGCGGCCGGAGAATTGCTCTTCCCTGCGTTCAACGTGAACGACTCGGTCACAAAATCTAAGTTCGATAATCTCTACGGGTGCCGTCACTCGCTCGTTGATTCCATCATGCGTGCAACCGATGTGATGCTTTCGGGTAAAGTGGCTGTGGTGGCTGGTTATGGCGATGTGGGTAAAGGCTGCGCGCAGTCGTTGGTGGGTCAAGGTGCCCGAGTGGTGGTAACCGAAATCGACCCGATCTGTGCGCTGCAGGCGGCGATGGAAGGGTATGAAGTGGTGAACATGGACGATGCGGTTCTGCTGGGTGATGTGTTCGTGACCACAACAGGTAATTGCGATGTGATTACCGAACGCCATATGACGATGATGAAAGATATGGCGATCGTCTGTAATATTGGCCACTTCGATTCTGAAATTCAGGTCGAGAAGATGAAGAAATACGAGTGGACCAACATTAAACCTCAGGTTGATAAAATCACGATGCCGAATGGCAACAGCATCATTTTGCTGGCTGAAGGCCGTCTGGTGAACCTCGGGTGTGCAACCGGTCATCCGAGTTTTGTGATGTCCAACAGTTTCACCAACCAGGTGCTCGCGCAGATGGAGCTGTATTGTAATCCGGGTAAATATCCGATCGGTGTTTACACGTTGCCTAAATTCCTTGATGAAGAAGTGGCACGATTGCACCTTGAAAAAGTAGGCGTTAAACTGGATACACTCACCACTAAACAGTCGGAATATCTCGGCATTCCGAAAGAGGGTCCATTTAAACCAGATCATTATCGGTACTAATCCGATTGCTCCTGCATTTTTCAGGAGAATTGGTCGAAGGTCTTCACGGATCTTCGGCTTTTTTTATGCCTATATGAAAAGGGTCATGGCCGCGGCGTAGAGGATTAGCATAAGGATGGAGATGGTGGCGGCGGTGGTGCGGGTTTTGGTGCGCAGTAGGGCCCCAGCCATGAAGGTGAGCACGAGAATGAGGATGACGCTTGTCCAATGTTTGGAAGAGGCGTGTTCCAGTAGGCTGGCATTACGCATGGCGATATCGGCCACAAAGAGGATTAATAGGTTGAACATATTGCTGCCGAGGACGTTTCCAACGGCCATATCCAAAAAACCCATGCGAATGCTGGCGAAGGAGATCACGAGTTCCGGCAGGCTGGTGGAGATGGCGAGAAAGACGGTTCCAATCAGGCTGGCTTCCATTCCGAACCCACCTTGTTCTGGCGGAAGCGCCATGCGGGAGCCGAGCATGGAAAGAAGGACGCCTCCGAGGATGATGAGGCCGCAGAGTCCAAGCAGGATGCTATAAAATCGGGCGTGGGGAGCTTGCGCGAGCTGAGTTTCTTCGGGCCGGTGAGCTTCTTGGTCCGCTTTTTGATGCTGTTTGTGCTCGCGCATGAGAATGAAGAAATAGGTGATCGGCAACGAGAGCACAATCCACGTGCAGTCCAGGCCGGGGACTAACCAGTTATTCCGATAGGAAGCCAGATAAGAGAGGGCGAACAGCCCGAGCATGATGAGTCCATAGATCGTGGAATCGGTGTGCGAGGTATCCATTTTAGAGGGCTGGAACTTTTTGGGGAAGAGCAAAGCCATCAAGGCGAGAATCAGCAGATTGAATACGTTGGAGCCCAGCATATTTCCCGTGGACAGGTCGGCCCCATTGGCCAACGTTGTTGCCTTCAGTACAGAGGTCAGCGAAACCACCAGTTCGGGGAGGCTGGTAACCCCGGCGAGAAACACGAGACCCACGAGGCCATTCCCCAGCCCGGTGCGATCGCCGAGGGCATCGCCATAGACGCTGAGTTTAATGCCTGCGACGACCACCAGAGCCGCTGTTGCGACAAAGGCCGCGAGCAACCCAAATTGTGTGCCGATCAATTGTTCCATAAGGTGCATACGAGTTTTGTACACAACTTCTAAAGCTTGATCCATAGATTATGGGGGATTACTTAGATTATATTATTAGAAGTAGAGGAGGACTCGGTTGGTTGATCAGCTTATACATGAGAGAAAATGTATGAGTCGGGCGTGTTGAGACATGGTGGGGGAGAGGCTGGATTATGATGTTGCTTCGTTGAACTGTTTCTCGACCTTCGCGCTGGGCTTCTTGCTAAAGTGGCTGAAAATTATAATCAGCACGGTGGACACGATGAAGCCGGGGAGGATTTCATAGAGCTCGAAAATCCCGCCGCGTAGCTGTTTCCAAATTAGAACGGTGATTCCTCCGCCGATGATTCCGGCGAGGGCTCCATTGCGCGACATGCGTTTCCAATAGAGAGAAAAGAGGACCAGTGGTCCGAATGTGGCGCCGAACCCTGCCCAAGCATAGGAAACAAGTCCGAGCACGCTACTGTCGGGTTTGAGTGCAATCACACAGGCCAGCACCGCCACTATCACTACAGTGCCTCGGCTCACCCGGACCAATTCTTTTTCGGAGGCTGTGGGGCGTATAATGACTCGATAAAGATCTTCGGTTAGAGCGGAGGAGGTTACGAGTAGCTGCGAATCGGCGGTGCTCATAATGGCGGCCAGCACGGCGGCCAGTAGGATGCCCCCGATGATCGGATGCGTCAGTTGATCGATCAATAGCATGAAGACTTTTTCTGATTCCGATTCGGACAGGGTTTCGGGCAGATAGACTCGCCCGATCATGCCCACCACCACCGCACAGGTGAGGCTGATGATGACCCAGACCATGGCAATATGTCGCGCGGGTTTGATTTCTTTGGGCGAACGAATGGCCATGAAGCGAGTGAGAATATGCGGTTGACCAAAGTAGCCGATGCCCCAGGCCATCAGCGAAATGATACTAATGCCGGTTAAGGGTTCGCCATTTCCATGGGTTGTAAGGTTCATAAATCCGGGAGAAACTGTTTGCCAAGCTTGGGCCGTTTTCTCAAAGCCACCGAGTGCGTGAATTCCAATCATTGGAACGGTGATGATGGCGAAGAACATGATGATGCCTTGGAAAAAGTCGGTCCAGCTGACGGCCATGAAACCACCGAGCGCCGTATAGGAAATAATCACAACGACCCCGATGATTAGAGCGCTGTGATAGGGCAGGCCGAATACGGATTCAAATAGTTTGGCGCCAGCCACAAATCCTGCGGCGGTATAGATGAGGAAGAAAACGAGAATGAAGAGTGCGGAGAGGACGCGTAGGGATTTATTGTGGTCGTCAAATCGGTTAGCAAAATAGTCGGGCAGGGTGATGGCATTGCCCGCGGCTTCGGTGAAGCGGCGTAGCCGATAGGCAACCCATTTCCAGTTGAGATAGGTGCCAATGCCGAGGCCGAGCGCAATCCAAACAGCTTCCAATCCTTGGAGATAGGCATACCCGGGGAGGCCTAGCAACAGCCATCCACTCATGTCGGAGGCTTGGGCGCTCATGGAGGTGACCCATTTGTTGAGCTGCCGGTCGCCGATGAGATAATCGGAGAGCGATTCGTTACGTTTGCAGAAGTGAGCCCCGACCGCCAGCATGAACAGGAGGTAGACCAGAAAGGTGATGATAACGCTTAAATTTTACATAAGTGCGAACAAGTAATGCGCAGTGCGCACGTAAAATCAAGCAAGATAGGTTGATTTCGGTGGCGTATCCATTTACGAATTACAGATTATAAATTAAGGAGTTTGTGCATGACCAAGCAAAGTAAGCAGTTTCTCGCCGATCTGATTAACAGTATTGGCCCATCGGGCTATGAGGGCCCCGTGGCCAAGGTTTGGAAGGCCGAAGCGGAAACGTTTGCATCTAAGGTTTGGACCGATACGCACGGAAATTCGCATGCGGTGGTGAACCCAGGCGGCTCGCCGGTGGTCATGTTTGCTGGTCATTATGATGAAATTGGCTTCCAGATTTCTTATATCGATGATCAGGGTTTTCTTTGGATTCAAGCACTGGGTGGCTGGGATTCGCAGATTGCGCAGGGGCAACGGGTGCAGATCAAAACAAAAACGGGCGTGGTACGTGGCGTGATGGGTAAGGTGGCCATTCATCTGCAGACGCCGGAACAGCGTAAAAAAGTGTCTGAACTTAAAGATCTATGGGTAGATATCGGGGCAACAGATAAGGTCGATGCTGAAAAGAGGGTCGAAATCGGCGATCCTCTCGTGATTGCTTCCGGCTATGAAGAAATGGCGAATGGGCTGGCCGTTGGCCGCGCCTTTGATGATCGGGCGGGCGCCTTTGTGGTGTTGGATGCTGCTCGTCAGTTGGCGAAGCGAAATCCGAAGGCCGAAATCCATGCGGTGGCCACCGTGCAGGAGGAGATTGGATTGCGCGGGGCGCAAACAGCGGCTTATGGAATTAATCCCGACATTGGAATTGCAGTGGATGTGACGTTTGCAACGGATCACCCGAATATGGATGAGGCGAAGAAACGTGAAAATTTGATCGAGCTGGGAAAGGGGCCAGTGTTGACCCGCGGACCGAATATTAACGCCAAGCTGTTTGACCTGTTGGTGGAAACGGCAAAAGTGGAAAAGATTCCGGTGCAAATTAATGCAGAGCCGCGTGGCACGGGAACCGATGCCAATGCGCTACAGCTGAATCGGGCTGGAGTTTCGACCGCACTGGTCAGCATCCCGTTACGCTATATGCATAGCCCGTGTGAATTGGTCTGCCTAAATGATTTGGATCAATGTGCGAAGTTGATTGCTAGAACCATCGAAAAAATTACGCCCGAAACCAATTTTGTTCCGTTTTAAATCTGATAATTGAGTGGTGAATATCCTGCGGGACTTTCTCGGAAGTGAAATTCACTCACGACTCATCCCCTATTGCCGGAGGATTTTTAGGGAGCTGAAGGCTCCCTGGAATCCGCTGGGTGGTATGTCCATAAAGTCTTTCAGGAAGCCGGGCCTTTCGCGGTGATCGCCGAGTCGGATTCTGAGATTTTGGCCGGTTAGGGCCGGTTCGTCGGTGGCCATGCAGACCCGTTTGCGGTTGAGGCTCAGCAGGGCCATACCTTTACGAATGCGCACTTCAATGGTTACCCACTGATTTTTATAGGATTGAGACGTGCCTCTTTCTTCGAGTAGGAAGGCCGAATGTCCGGTTCGGACTCGGGCGAGAATCTGCCCGTCCAGCATGTAGACGACGAAACCTTGGGTATCATTGCTCTGAGAGAAGATTAGTCCGTCGGCGTGCATGAAAACACGAAAAGAAACCACCCATTCATCCCCCGCCGGATCAAGCAGCGCGCTGTGAGGAATGCTAAGCCCTTGGCCCGGAAGAATTCCCAGTAGATTTCGGTTAATAACGCGCTCAATCGCTAAACCGTTCAGAGGAACATACAGCGGAAAGAGCGATTTGCTTGGAATCAGTCCATTCTTTACGCGCTCAAAATCGAGGTTCAGCATCAGTCCTTTCGGGAGGATATTATTGCTCTGAGCCAGAGCAGTCCTTCCTGAAAGAGCCAGTGCGGTTAATCCTAGACATCCAAGGATTTTAAACTGTGAAGATCTGCGAGTAAGGAGGTTTGATTTTTTATGTTGTTTTATCATGGGAATTTATTATTTGCTTATTGGTAGACGTTAGCAGAATAATGAAATTTAGACAGTGCGAAATATAATCTATATAAAACGAAGATGAAGTATGCTGGCAATTGGCACGGATCTTTTCTTAAAAGAAGAGCATTCCTTTAATGAAGGTGAAATAACCTGATTACAGGGCAAAATGATTGAGTTAGACGAAAATTTATTGATTGGTAGAGGGTCACATAGGGAAACCTACCGGCATCCAGAAAAAGAAGGCTTGTGCCTGAAAGTGCTTATTCCTGGGAAATTAGAGCTGAGACGGTCTAGGAATAAAAAATGGTATAAACGGCTGCGCAGATTGTCCCAGTTTGATGAAACCAATAAAGAGTTGGAGGCCTATAAACGTATGGGGAAATTGCAAATTCCGATGACGCACTTTCCGAAGTTTTATGGAATGGTGGAGACCAGCCGCGGGCGGGGCATGTTGCTTGATTTAATTGAAAATGAAGATGGAACGGCGGTCAGATCTTTGAAACAACATCTAGCTTCTGCGGCAGATTGTTCTATCTATACCAAACCGCTTGAAGAGTTGGCACAATACCTGATGGATAATGCAGTGGTTATACGAGATTTTTCCATAGGAGACCTATTGGTGAAGGAATTTGGCGATGGCCAACTCAGGGTGTATGTGGTTGATGGGTTTGGAGGATACACGATGATTCCCCTGACTCGGTGCCGGGCTTTTGCGCGCCTTGCGGTAAAAAGGAGAGTAAAACGGTTATTTCGGGTTATTACAAATCAGTACCCCACTGTTTCCTTAAGTCGATAAAGAGCTGTTTTCTGTTTGAAGTGACGATGAATCGGCTGAGAAAATGGGGCTATTCAGTGACGCGTAGCCGTGAGGTGATGATGCTACTG
>JBAHZU010000077.1:0-17153 GCA_037132875.1 Pontiella sp. | reverse complement strand
TCAAACCCACAATTGTCGGTCCAAGGTGCGGTATTGAATGGCTTCGGAAATATGATTCGAGTGGATGAGCTCCGATTCGTCGAGATCGGCAATGGTGCGGGACACTTTCAAAATTCGATCATACGCGCGGGCACTGAAGTTGAGATCGCTCATGGCCGCTTTGAGGATCTGTTCGGCATCGGGTTTCATTTTGCAAATCTGATGCAAGATTTTACTGCGCATATTGGCATTGCAATGCGTACCAGGATCCTTTTTATACCGCTCTTGTTGAATGATGCGGGCCCGAACCACGCGTTTCCGAACGGTGGCAGAGGATTCGCCTTTTTCGAGCGTGGTTAATTGTTCGTAGTCGATGGCGGGCACTTCAACATGGATGTCGATGCGGTCGAGCAGCGGGCCCGAAATTCGGGAGCGGTAGCGTGCAATCTGGGTGGGCGAACACCGGCACTCGCGTTTGGGATCGGTTTGATATCCGCACGGGCACGGGTTCATGGCGGCCACGAGCATAAAGCGGCAGGGATAGGTGACGCTGGCGGCGGCGCGGGAAATGGTGACTTCGCCATCTTCCAGCGGTTGGCGCATCACTTCGAGCACGCTGCGCTGGAACTCGGGAAGTTCGTCGAGAAATAAGACGCCGTTGTGCGCCAAGCTGACGGCACCGGGCATGGGATTGGTTCCGCCGCCGAGCAGGCCGGCATCGGAGATGGTGTGGTGCGGGGAGTGGAAGGGCCGCGTGGCCACCAGGGCCTGATGCGCCTGAAGGGAACCAGAAATTGAATGAATTTTCGTGGTTTCCAGTGCTTCGTCCAGGGTCATATTCGGCAGGATGGACGGGATACGTTTGGCCAGCATGCTTTTCCCCGTGCCTGGCGGGCCGAGCAAAAGCAAATTATGCCCCCCACTCATGCCCACTTCAATGGCACGTTTGGCAAACTCTTGCCCTTTGACATCGGAAAAGTCGTCCTCATACAGACTATTGGCCTCAAAAACAGATCCAATATCGAGGGGATAGGGCACCAATTTAAGCTTCTGATTCAGAAAATCGGCCGCCTCGCGCAGGGTTGCAACGGGAAATACTTTCAGGCCTTCCACCACGGCGGCTTCTTCGGCATTTTCCACCGGAACCATAATGGCTTTCAGGCCAGATTCTCGGGCTTTAAGGGCAATGGGCAATACGCCACGGACCTTGCGAATGGCCCCACTGAGCGCCAGTTCGCCAATGATTCCAATTCGTGGAAGCAGCTCGGTCGATAGATCCTCAAGCGCGGCAATGATCCCGATCGCAATGGGCAGATCAAAGCTCGGCCCCTCCTTTTTCATATTGGCCGGAGCAAGATTGATGGTGGTGCGACCCCGAGGAGGCCGGAAACCGGAATTAATCAGCGCCGTCCAAACCCGGTCGGCACTCTCTTTCACCGCGATATCGGGCAAACCCACAATAATGACTTTAGGTTCGCCATGCCCCGTATTGACCTCAATCTCAACCGGGAAGGCCTCGATCCCAACCACTGCACCTGAATTAACTTGAGAAAGCATCTTCACCTCTTATTTAATTCGCCATTTTCAGGAATTATTAAAACCTTTTCAAAACTAAGTGCCCAGCAAAACCTGATGATTTAAGCCGTATCCATCGAATCGGCCGGCAGATGCGGGCTCCGGAAATCCTCCCCGTGCGAAAAAACGGGTCAAATTCGGCCCGTCCAAGGTGTGGAAACCTAAAAATGAATCCCGCCGGTTTCACTTGTTTTTTTCCAGACATTGGAAGATGGGTGGTCTAGGGTGCAAAGCCTTAGACCCTTAAGGACAAAACCCATTTATGAGTGCACAGAAAGACAACACCGACGTTGAAATTGAAATCGTACCCGAAGTTGAGGTTCCCGATCTCCTTCCCGTCATGCCGCTGAAGAATTTTGTGCTATTCCCGCATATGGTCGCCCCGTTGGTGATCACCACGGACGAGTCCAAAAATCTGGTCATTGATCTCTCCACCAAAACCCCCCATTTTATTACGGCGTTGCAACGAAAAGACGAGATCGACGAAGCCAACCTTTCGCAAGACGATATCTACCGCGTCGGCTGCGTGGCCCGGCTGATTAAAACCCTTAATTTCCCCGATGGTTCCACCCACGTTTTAGTGGAGGGCATGTCCCGCTGTGAGCTGGAAGATCTCAATACCGACGAGAAATATCCCTCCGCACACTACACAATGGTCGAAGACAATGCCGACGAAACGCTGGAAGCCACCGCGCTCGCTCGCAGTGCCACCGAAAAATTCCAGCAGCTCATCGCCCTGTCGCCCAATCTGCCCGACGAACTGAGCATTGCCACCTTCAATATGGAGTCGCCCTCTCACTTGGCCGATCTGATTGCCACCAACCTGCCCATCCCCATTGAGGTGCGCCAGAATCTGCTGGCCGATTACAGTCCGAAACATCGGTTACAATCGCTCATGGAATTCCTGAATCGGGAATATCAAATCCTGAAACTGGGGAATAAGATTGAAAGCAAGGTCCATGAAACCTTTAGCAAAATGCAACGGGAAATTTTCCTCCGGGAACAACTGAAAACCATTCAGAAAGAGCTGGGCGAAGACGATCCCTTGGCCAATGAAATTCTGGAGCTAGAAAAAAAGTTGGAAAAAGCCAAGCTCCCCAAAGAAGCCAAAGACGCGGCGGGAAAAGAACTACACCGCCTGAAAGCCGTGCCCACAACATCGCCGGAGCACGGTGTGATCCGCACCTATCTTGAGGTCATGGCTGAGCTTCCGTGGTCAAAATCCACTGAAGATCAGCTCGACATTCTCGCGGCGCAAAAGATTCTCGATAAAGACCACTACGGCCTCGAAAAGGTGAAGGACCGCATTCTCGAATATCTTTCGGTCCTGAAACTCAAGAACGATATGAAAGGCCCCATTCTCTGCCTTGCCGGACCTCCAGGGGTTGGAAAAACCTCGCTCGGGAAATCGGTGGCCCGCGCCCTCGGTCGCGAGTTCGTTCGTATGTCGCTCGGGGGTATGCACGACGAAGCAGAAATTCGAGGGCACCGCCGCACCTACATTGGGGCCATGCCGGGCCGCATCATTGAAAGTCTGCGCCGATGCGGCACCAACAACCCCGTCATCATGCTCGACGAAATCGACAAAGTGGGCAACGATTTTCGCGGCGACCCTGCCTCGGCCCTGCTCGAAGTGCTCGATCCGGAACAAAATTCCACCTTCCAGGATCACTATCTCGACGTGCAGTTCGATCTGTCCAAGGTGATGTTCATCACCACCGCAAACACACTCGACACCATTCCCGGCCCCTTGCGCGATCGTATGGAAGTCATTCCAATTTCCGGCTATACGCTACAGGAAAAAACCGTGATTGCTCGGCGCTACCTCGTGCCCAAAGCCATTCGCGAACATGGCCTTAAACGCGGCCAAGCTAAATTCGACAAAGAAGCATTGGAAGGGATTATCAGCGGCTATACCGCGGAAGCCGGCGTGCGCAACTTGGAACGCCAAGTGGCGAATGTCTGCCGTAAAATTGCACGCGGATTTGCCGAAGGCAAAACCCGTCCGGTTGAAGTGACCCCCCGCAAACTCAAAGGATTCCTCGGGCCGGTGAAAATCGAAAAAGATGTGGCCGAAAATGCGGCAATGTCTGGCGTGGTCACCGGGTTGGCCTGGACGCCCTATGGCGGAGACATCCTATTTATTGAAGCCTCCTGTATGCCCGGGAAAGGCGGCCTGATTCTCACCGGATCGCTCGGCAATGTCATGAAAGAATCGGCCCGCGCGGCCCTCAGCTACCTGCGCGCCAATGCGTCCACCTTTAAAATCAATCCCAGCGTATTTGCTCAGAGCGATATTCACATTCATGTGCCGGCCGGTGCAACGCGCAAAGATGGCCCATCCGCCGGGGTGGCCATCTCGCTGGCCATTTTGTCGATTCTAACCAATAAACCCATCCGCCCAGATCTCGCCATGACGGGAGAGATTTCTCTGCGGGGTCGGGTGTTGCCAATTGGTGGGCTGAAGGAAAAAGTGCTCGCGGCTTCGCGGGCAGGCATTAAACACATCATGTTGCCGGAAAAAAATAAGGTCGATCTCCTGGAGATCCCGGATGAGGTGAAGAAAAAGCTAACCTTCAAAGTTGTTAAAAATATTGATCAGGCTTTACGCTATGCGCTAAAGTTGTCCGAACAGAAATAAATGCCACCGCCCAACACCGATGAATACCGCTCAGTTCCTCTGTTCATCCGTGTTCTTCTGTGGCTTATAGGAGAATGAAGTGAAGAATCTTTTTATCCGTTGCCTGACGCTCTTAACCCTTTCGTGCGGAGCCATTGAGCAACCGCCTGCCGATGATTTGTTGCGGATGGTGCAAACTAAACTGCCATCCGAGCCCATCAAACTCTCCGGTTCATTAAAAGTTCGAACTCGAAATGGATTCACCAAATCCACCCTGCCCGTGGAAATCCGGCTGAACTGGGGAGCCACCCCCGCCACCGCCTTCTATCAGATCGACGACGAATCGCTCACCATCACGTGGCTCAATGGAAAGCCGCACTATGACTTTTCCAATGCCCAAAACAAACCAACGTCTGAAATTCTAGGCACCGGCCTCACCTGGACCGATCTCAGTTTTTCCATGCTCTGGTGGCCGAACTCCAAATTGGTGGGCGAAGAGAAAAAACTGAATCGCAATGCCTATGTCATCGATATTCCGGTTCCCGATTCGGACCGCATCATGCGGCTCTGGGTTGAAAAAAAGATGGGCCTCGTGATGGAAGCGCAAACCTTGGATAAAAACCGAACGATGCTGCGCCGCTTAAGGATTAAAAGTTTAAAGAAAATGGAAGGCATGTGGATGGCCAAAGATTTGGAGTTGCTGGATAAAAAGACCGGCAACAAATCCACCCTGCAAATTTACGATCTCGAATGGTTGGCCCCCACCCCCACGTTGGCCGCATTTGATTCCGCCGAATCCATTAATCAGCTGACGGTTGATCTCTACAAACGGGCCGCCGCCCAAGCGGGCAATTTATTCCTTTCGCCCTATAGCATTTCCACTGCTCTGGCGATGGTTTACGGCGGCGCACGCGGCGAAACGGATCAGCAGATGAAGACCACGCTGTATTATGGGGGCCAAGGCGCAACCCACCCCTCTTTTTCCCATCTCCGAAAAAAACTCAACGACATTCAGGAAAAAGGCGAGGTGCAATTAAACATCGCCAACTCGCTCTGGCCACAAGCAGATTTCCATTTTCTCACCGACTATTTGGGTATGGTCCAAGAGTTCTACGGCTCCGATATTGAACCCGTCGATTTCAAGCGCGAAACTGAAACTGCCCGCCTGCGCATCAACCAGTGGGTTGAAACCAAAACCGACGGGAAGATTAAAGACCTGATCGGAAAAGGAACACTCACCTCGGCAACCCGACTCGTGCTGGCCAACGCCATCTACTTTAAAGGCAACTGGGCCAATCCCTTCAGAAAAGAAGCCACTCGCAATGCGCCCTTTTCAATCCAGCCCGACACCGAGGTGCAGGTGCCTATGATGGTGCAGGTCGATGTGTTCAACTTGGCTCAGACTCCGAACTTCCAAGCCTTGGAACTGCCGTATGCGGGGAACGATTTGTCCATGATCGTACTCCTGCCGAACACCCCGGATGGGCTAGCCACTGTGGAAGAAGCTCTGACACCGGAGAGCTTGGCTTCCCTGCCGTTCAGCCCACAGAACGTCAGGGTTCAATTGCCTAAATTTAAGTTTGAATGGAAGTTTGAACTCAGCAAAATGCTTGAGGCCATGGGCATGCCGTTGGCGTTCTCCAACCAAGCCGACTTTTCAGGAATGGATGGGTCAAAAGATCTAGCGCTCGACTTCGTGATTCATCAGGCCTTCATTGAAGTGAATGAAGAGGGCACCGAAGCCGCTGCCGCCACTGCCGTGGCCGTCGGAACCCGAGCCATCCTCCGGCCTCCCACCTTCATTGCCAACCACCCGTTCCTCTTTCTCATCCGCGAAAATTCCACCGGCGTGATCCTCTTCATCGGGCGCGTCACCCATCCCACTCCATAGCCCGGGCATTCAGCCCGGGTCCACGGGCGAAACGCCCGCATCACCCTAGGAAACCATATGAATACCCTCGCCAAACTTTTTTTATCCCTCGGGGCCATTAGCGGGGCCCTAAGTGTTCTCCTCGGCGCCTTCGGAGCGCATGGGTTGCAACATACGCTGTCTGAAAAAATGCTGAAGGTATTTCAAACCGGCGTGCAGTATCAGTTTTACCACACCTTCGCCCTGCTGGCCGTCGGCCTGCTGGCCCTCAAGTTTCCATCTGGCCTGCTCACCGCCAGTGGTTGGAGCTTCTGCATCGGCATCCTACTTTTTTCAGGAAGCCTTTATGCGCTCTCCACCATTGGGATCAGCAAGCTCGGCATCATCACCCCCATCGGCGGCCTCTTTTTCATCGTCGGCTGGGCTCTACTCGCGGGATCCATCATCAAAGCAGGATAAGGTACGCTTATGACTAAAAAATCTACGTGGGATGCCCCCGAAACCGTCGCTCGTTTTTCCGTTTCACCCGGCAATACCATCCTTCATGCCTTTGCCGAAACCGAGTTCCAAAAGTGCACCGAACACGCCCTGCTCGATATTGGATGTGGAGCGGGGAGCAATGCCATTCCACTCGCCCGCATCGGCTGGCGGGTCCAAGGGTTGGATCTTTCGCAACCCATGCTCACGGCGGCCATCCAACGCGCCGAAGAGCAAGGCCTTGCGCAGCAAGCCCACTTTAAAGCCGCTCCGATGGATCAACTCCCCGTGGAAGATTGCAGTCAGGATTTCATCGTGGCTCACGGCATCTGGAACCTCGCCGGTTCCTCCACAGAATTCAGGGCCGGACTCAACGAGGCCGCTCGCGTTGCTCGCCCCGGAGCAGCCCTATTCGTCTATACCTTTTCGAGAAACACCTTTCCGGCCGATACACAACCCGTGGAAGGCGAAACCTTCGTTTACACGCAGTTTTCAGGAAAACCTCAATGCTTCCTGACCGAACCGCAACTGATCGAGGAATTACACGCCGCGGGCTTCGAGCAAGAACCCGGCATCGACATCACAGAATACCCGTGCATTCCCGGTGGAAAGCCCGCGATCTACGAAGCCATTTTTCGCAAAAAATAAGAGCCCTCCTGCTGGGCGGGCAAGGTCCTCCGGCTCGAAGCGATTCGAGCGGCGGACTCTCGGTTAGAACGACAGTTGCAGGCCGCCCATCACCATCCATCGGGTTTCGAGCTGCGGGCCGTCTACTTCCTGAACCACCGGGACGCCCCCTTCGAGGGACAGACGGACTGGCCCTTTTCGGTAGTCCATTCCGGCCAATAGGTTCAACTGGGTTCCGGCGCGAAGGTTGGGATCCGCCAATGGCGTCATCATTGCATTCAATGCGGGATCCGCTCCCTTGATATTCTCCACCCGCGAACCCTTCAAACGAAGGGATACCGCCGAGGCAGCACACAGGTCGCGCAGGCCCCAAACGCTCAAGCTATAGCGATTTCCCTGCGTATATTCATGGTCATTTTCATTCAGGCAAAACGTGCCGTTAGCCTGTGCCCCCCACCCCCACCCCTTGACTAGGCCGGTGTAGGTGATACCCGGCAGGATGCCATAGGATCCCGAACCCAGTTGCATGGAATACGGCAGGCGCGCACCGGAAGCGTCTTCCTCCTCGATCGAACCCGTTGGTAAACTGACCGACAAGTTGGCTAAAAGCTGATGAATCGGGGAAGACCAAATGCGATAGGTTCCCGTCAGTTTGAGATCCCCGAATCCTTCCGAGTTCATTTCCATCGGCATGTCCATCATGCCCATTTCCATCTCCATGTCCTGGATCAAATAAGGAAGCATGAGCCCGACGGTCAGATTATCAAAAGGCGTATACATCGCACCGACCGTATGCATCTGCATATCCATGCGCACCGGGCGCATTTCATAGCCCGAAACATCGCGATCCATTCCATCCATATTCATGAACATGTAGCGATAGGAAACCATCCAGGAACCGGGGTGGTGCACGTGGTCGCCCATCACACCGGTCGGCGAACGAGGCTCATGATTGCACTCGCATACTGCGACACACGCACAGACATCGCCACACGAAATGCACCCCGTTGCCCCCAAAGAAGCCGACACGAAAATAAAAACAACAGCAACCCACTTCACCCAACACTTCATCTCTTTTCCCCTGATAATATAATAGACCGATTGATAATAAAAACCAATCGGCCTCGTCGAGTTTTAAAAACAGCTAATTCGTATTCAAATACTTAAATAGCGGTTTTGGTAAGCTCCTGTAGGTTATCGGCTCCAGAGAGCTCATTGCCCATCCATGGAGCAATCACGGTTTGCTTCGTTGATAAGTCTCTGGAAATTTCGGAAATATAATCGATTTCATGCAACCCTTTGGCGCAGAGCACCGGATCTTCGGTTCCAGATACGGCAAAGCTACGGTTGATAATCCATCCCGCCGGCTCAATGCCTGCACGGCGGAGATCGCGTTGCAGTTCTTCCGCCTCGTGGGTCGGCGTGGCTTCGGGCAGGGCCACAATCAACACGCGGGTAAATTCGGGATCGCGAATGCGCGGCAGCAGTTCTTTGACTTCCTCGGGAAGATCCGCAGCCGATTTTGCCACTTCACGATGATACGCTTCGGTGGAATCCAACAGCAATAACGTATGGCCGGTCGGGGCGGTATCGAGCACAATAAACTGTTCGGTACCGCGCGCAACGGTTTGGGCAAATGCTTGAAAGACAGCAATTTCTTCAATACAGGGCGACTGCATTTCTTCTTCCAACAGAGCCAGATCTTCAGGCGAAAGCGTGTCCCGATTTTTCGCAATAAGGTCGGCGCAATGCCGTTCCGTCACCTCTTTAGGATCGATACGGTCGATCTGCAGATTCTCCACCCCCTCGCCAATGGTCTCGGCAATATGTGCGGAGGGATCGGTCGTGGAAAGCAAGACCGAATGGCCGCGCCGGGCCAGCTCGGTGGCGATGGTGGAGGCCATCACGGTTTTACCCACTCCGCCCTTGCCCATCGTCATAATCACGCCCTTCCCCTGCTTTTCCAAGGTCTGGAACAGGTCCTCCCACTCGCTCACCTTTTCCAGGGCCTGCGGCAACCCCGCATGAAGGGCATCCGGCGCATCCAGCCAAGCCGGATCCGCTTCGCCGTTCACCACCGCAACCAACGCATGTAGCCCCATCACGCCATGCGGCCGAAAAGAGACGTCTGTTTTTTCCACGGACTGTAAAATGTCTGGCATCTGGGCTAGGGCACGGGATGATTTTTCCGCAAAGGCGCGCCCAATTGCATCGGAGGTGTCGTTCAAATAAACGCCGTTGAGAATCAGGTGCTGATTCGTCAGCCCCTGTTCTCCCAGCTCTTTCGAAGCCCGGGCGGCTTCGCTCAGACTCATTCGTTCCGCACGGGCCACCAATACGAGCAGGGTTTGCTCAGGATTTTTCAGCGCATTCACCACCTTTTCATAGAGCGCTTTTTGGTCGGCCAATCCCGACACCGGGCCCAGGCAGGATGAACCGGTTTCGTTCTCCGCAATAAAGTCGTTCCAAGCCGCCGGCAGGTTCAGCAGGCGCAGGGTGTGGCCGGTCGGCGCGGTATCGAGCACAATGTGGTCGTAGTCGCCAATTAGCGTTTCATCGCCGATGAATTTGGAGAATTCATTAAACCCAGCAATCTCCACCGTGCACGCTCCGGAAAGCTGTTCCTCCATCTGCTGCACCGCTTCCTCGGGAAGCACCCCACGAAAGGGGCCCACCATACGCTCGCGATATTCCTCGGCAGCCACCATGGGGTTGATGTTCATGGCATCCAGTCCAGGGACTCCCGAGACCGGACCGGGCTTAGATCCCAAATCCGTTTCCAGCACTTCATGCAAGTTAGACGCCGGATCGGTGCTAATCAGCAGGACCTTTTTCCCCTGCCCAGCCAAACCGACCGCCATCGCACAGGACATGGAGGTTTTACCCACCCCGCCCTTCCCCGTAAAAAATAGAAACCGTGTTGCTTTATTCAATAATGACTTCATCTCAACCCTTTTGATCCATACCCGCTCGCCAGCTCATTGAAGGCCTCAAGCATAGGCCGCCTCGTGCTTCGAGACTTCGTGGTGCATTCCGTTTAGTCGCAGCCGCAGCACCCACTGCAATCTGGCATTTCGAGGGAGACTGCCGTGGTGCTGAGCAGACGGGAAAGCGTTTCAAGGTCTGGATATGCTCCGACGCTGATAACCTGGTCGTCGATCATCACCAGCGGAAGCGCAGCAGTCCCTTTTTCTTTGAGGGTCGCAGCAATAATGCCCGTCGTGTAGGCGGCGGGTTCCTGCGAAAGGTTATAGCGTTCCACCTTCACGGAACAGGCATCACGATTTTTCAAGAAGTTGGCCAGCTGGATCAGCTCGGTATCCACATCGGTGCCGCATACTCCGGTGGAACAACACATGGCAGGATCATAGATTTTCAATGTTTTCATTTTTAGTCTCCAAGTATATCAAGGTAACGGTGCTGAAAGATCAATGGGTTGCAAAGGCATTTCTCGGCGTGCCCTTTGCGGCTATTTCCCCGACTCAAGAACGTCGGGAAGCGTTTCCACAAACGCTTTAATTTCGTCGCGAACGCGTCGAAAACCTTCGAGTTTCACGGCGGCAGGCGCATCGGCGGGGGACAGCTTCGGCGGATCGTCGAACCCAATATGAATGACCTTGCAGTTGGCGGGGAACCACGGGCAGGTTTCATGGGCGGCGTTACAGACGGTGATCACATAATCGATTTTTGTATTTTTGAATTCATCGATATGTTGCGACTTCTGCGTCGAGATATCCATGCCCGCTTCCGCCATCACCGTCACCGCATTCGGATTCAGACCGTGGGTTTCGAGGCCCGCAGAATAGACCTCAATTTCAGCGCCCTTCAGCGCCCGGGTCCAGCCTTCGGCCATCTGACTTCGGCAGGAATTGCCGGTGCAGAGATAGAGCAGACTTATTTTTTTATTCATCAGCATTCCTTTATTCATCTGAAGCTACGCATCCTTAAACCAATGGGTGGTGCGGTTGGCAAAGCCCACGAGGGCGAGCATGATCGGCACTTCCACCAACACGCCAACAATCGTGACCAGCGCCACCGGCGAACTCGTTCCAAACAGGGCAATGGCCACGGCCACCGCCAATTCAAAAAAGTTGGATGCACCAATCATACCCGCAGGAGCAGCCACGTTATGCGGCAATTTGAGTAGTTTGGCCCCAAAGTACGCCACGAAGAAAATCAAGATCGTTTGAATGATCAGCGGAATTCCAATGAGGCCAATGTGGGCCGGATTGTCCAGAATCACATCGCCCTGGAAGGAAAAGATGATCACGAGCGTCAACAGCAGACCAACAATCGTGGTGTTTCCAAACTTTGGAAGAAAGGTATTCTCGAAATAGTCCTGGCCCTTGCTCTTCAGCATATGGGCGCGGGTCAGGATGCCCGCGGTCAGCGGAACCACCACAAACAGCACCACGGAAAGGAAGAGAGTATCCCATGGCACAAACACATCGTTCACGCCCAGCAGGAACTTCACGATCGGCACAAAGGCCACCAGAATAATCAAATCATTGGTGGCCACCTGCACCACGGTATAAGCAGGATTGCCTTTGGTCAGATGGCTCCACACAAAAACCATGGCCGTGCAGGGCGCCGCGCCGAGCAATACCGCGCCCGCGAGATATTCTTTCGCCAACTCCGCCGGAATCATATTTTTGAAGAGAACAAAAAAGAACAGCCACGCAATGCCAAACATGGTGAAGGGTTTAATCAGCCAGTTGACAATCCACGTGAGAAACAGTCCCTGTGGGTTATCCCGCACATGGGTTATGCTCTTGAAATCCACCTTCATCATCATCGGATAAATCATGATCCAGATCAGCACCGCCACGGGGATTGATACATTTGCGTATTCCAATTTGCCGAGGAATTCAGGGATCGCTGGGATAAATTTACCAATCAGAATTCCTCCCACCATGCACAGCGCCACCCAGGCCGTCAGATACTTCTCAAAAAAACTAATTCCACTCGCTTGCTCTTCACTCATCTCTTTTTCCTTTTAGACCTTGGCATCCATGCGATGGTTCTTAATAAAAACCATTCCCACTCTTCAGTAGACTTCTTCTGCTCCAACGTATTGGAGAGCATCCTTACTTCGGGCAGCACTCCTCGCCACGCTGCTGACGGCAGAGATCTTCGCGAGTAATCCCCACAATCTTTTTCAAGGCCTGAACATCCGCGTTCTGTTCCGCCGTATTCGCATATTCTTTTTCCAACCATTGGAAAAGCAGTTCCGAGCCCGCGGGTTTCGTCTGGCGAAAATAAACCCACCGTCCTTCTTTTCGGCTCTCCACCAAACCGGCATTCTGCAGAATCCCCATATGGCGCGAAGCCGTTGCCCCGCTCACCTGCAGCAGTTCAGTGATCTGGCAGGCACACAGTTCGTTATAGTTCCCTAGTGCCGCAATAACCCGTGCCCGATTTTTGTCCGACAGCGCCTTTAAAATATCCAATGTGTTTTCCATGGCTCCTTTATATTTAGTTATTTAGCTAAGTGTCAAATTATAAGTTCCAAAAGATGGGCGCAAAGCGCGGGTGCAGGGCTCTATCCAGCGGGCAGAAAAGGAAACTCCGACGGCAGGATCGCCCCCATTGCAAACGGGATGGATTTGGCATTCAGCCCCGCAGGCGCACTCAAAACGAAACGGAGAGCCGATCTCGTCCCCAAAATATGAGGAGAGTATTCGGAGGGGGTAACGGCCGACCCCGAGAGGGGCAAAAAGAAATCAGGCGGAGACCCGGTGCGTGTGGCGGCGGCCTCCGCGCGCATCATTTTCTCGGCGATTGAATCGGATGATCCAGATCCAAAAAGGGACGATCATAATCTGAGCATCAGGGCGAACCTCGACGAGGCTCGCCCGCGGTCGTTCTAAAGTCCGAAGGACTTGATGAAGCGTTCGGCGTCGAAGTGCTCTTCAAAAAGGTCGACAATGGATTTATGTTTCAGCTGATCGTAAAGTTGCAGTTTGGTATTGCTGAAACACTTGTAGAGCAACGCATCGGCGTCGGCCGTATCCTGCCAAACGGCAATGCAAGGAAGGCCGCTATTTTCCAAATACTGGGTACTTTCCTTATCCGGCCGCTGATCAGTGGCACAGGTGATGATGATCCCGCCGAGCTTTTCACCAGAGAGGCTGTTGTTGTACTCGGCAATGCGCTTAAGGCGACGGTGGGAGCCGGAAGCGAGCACGGCGATGTCGCGCGGACGCAGACTCTTTTCGGGATGAAACACATCAATATCCTGGGAAATAATTTTCACCTTGCGGCAGGGTTGGTGCCAGGCGTCCGCACACTTCCCATCTTTAATGATGCGGTGACCTTTGAAGCTTTGGCTGATCAGATTCATGGACGGGTTGTTTAGATATTTCACGGTGGGCATATAACCAAACACCTTCAGCGCAGGATCCCACTCGGAGAAGATCCGGTTCAGCGCGTTCTCGGTTAAGACCTCCGCCATGGAATCCAGTTTTTTCGGAAGCACCTTATTAAACAGAATGCCCGCCACCCGACTATGATGATGCGAGAAATAGGAGAGATCGACTTCCAGTTCATCCAACGTCCGCCCAATACCTCCACCCACCAGATACAGAATCTTTGCATCCAACAGGTTGGCGACTCGGGCATTGGACAGCCCCACCACCGAACCCACCCCGGGATGGCCGGTTCCCTCGGCAATGATCAATTTTTTATTCGACAGCGATTCCAGGGTTTCATGAATATTCTTCTCAAACTGGGCTGTGATCTCTTTCTGATTGCTCCCCATAATGTATTCTTTGGTGACCCCTGAAACGACACGGACAGGAGACATCATGCCCATATCCGGCATATCGAGTCCGGAAAACTCTTTGACGATGCGGACATCTTTATCAATTTTATGCCCATTGGATAGGGTGATCATTTCCTGCCCAACGGGCTTGAAATAGCCAATGTCTTGAGGATCGATAATCTTACTGATGGCCGAGATGACACCGAGACTCGTAACGGTTTTTCCGGCGTGTTGCCGTTCGCCGGCAATAAATACTACGGGGGGCTTATTCATTTAATTCTCCAGCTTAGCTTCTGTGATTAAAGATACTTTCTGTAGTGTAATGGCATCCACCGGGCAGGCCTTAAGGCAGGCTCCACACCGAATACATTCATCGGAGTTGATCCAGATGAGCTTCATGTCCCGAACCGTGTCGGTGGCTTCCCATGCAACCACTTTACCGCCGTCATCGTGCTCAATGCTCTTGAGCATCAGAATGCATTCCGGGCGCGGCCGAGCCTTCAGGCACCAGTCGCATTTAATACATTTATCCTGGTCGATCTCAAATTTATAGTGGCAGCGATAGCACCGGTTGGCCTCCTTTATCGCCGATTTTTCATCGTAGCCCGTTTCCACCTCGCCCAAGAGGCTACGCTCAGCAACTGGGAGCACAGGCATATGCTGCCGCGGGATTTTATCCATCGTTTGGGTGCGGCCCGTGCTGAGCGCCTCTTCAACCCGCACGTTTTGGATCCATCGGTTTTCACCCATCAGAAAGGCATCCACCTGCTCGGCAACGGCTTTGGCATGGCCAATGGCATCGACCAGCGAGCTGGCCCCCGCCGCATAATCACCGGCGGCAAAAATCTTTCCGTAGTGTTCCAACGATTGGACCTCGGAGGTGCAACCTTCCCAAGCGTGGTCGGGGAACTGACCGGTGGCGAGCAAAACGGTGTCGGCCAGAACCTCAAAAATTTCGTGGGTGCCGGTGCGGCGGAACTGCATGCCGGTTAATTTCCCCTGCTCTTCCAGATAGGCAATCGGGGTGGCATGGCATTCCAACGGGACACCTTCCGCATCGAGCTCTTCGAGCTCGCCGGGCGTAACGCGCATGACTTCTTTCGAACGGCGATACAACACGTTGAGATCCCACTGGGCTGTTTTAACCCCCAGCCGCTGGGCCGTGCGGGCACAATCCATGGCGGTAAAACCGCCCCCGATCACAATGACCCCCTCCCCCAGCTCGGTGCTACCGGTTTCATTTACTTCCAATAAAAAGTCGAGACCATGGCGAATGCCAGGCAGTTCGTGGCCGGGAATATTCAAGAGGTTGGGTTTTAGAGTGCCGGCGGCCATCACAACCGCATCGAATTTTTCCAATACGTGGGAAAAAGGTCGATCGGTTCCAATGGAAATATTGCACTGGATCTCAACCCCAAGGCCGGTAATCTGCGCAATTTCGCGATCAATGATCGCCCGCGGAAGCCGGAATTCCGGAATGCCTTGGTTGAGCATGCCGCCGGGCGTCGCATGTTTTTCAAAAACGGTAACGGAATGCCCCATCAGCCTCAACTGACGAGCGGCCGTGAGCCCAGCCACTCCAGAGCCAATGACGGCCACTTTTTTTCCAGAGTCTGGAAACCATGGATCAAGCAACACGGGCTCCAAAGGCTGAAAGTCGGCAGCAGACCGTTTGGAAAAGCAGATGGCCACGGAAGCGCCCAGCCCTTCATAACCATGGCGACAAGCCGATTCGCACGGACGAGAGCAAACGCGGCCGAGCACGGCGGGAAAGACGTTATCGATCAGGTTAATCCGATAAGCTTTTGCATAATCCTCCTCGGCAATGGCCGTGAGATAGGCGGGAATATCCGTTTTTGCGGGGCACGCCGTTCGACAAGGCACATTGGTTTCCAACCATTGGAAATCTTTGTCCGAGGCACACGTTCCATTTTTAACAGAAAGCGAAGCGGTCGGGGAATGCGGCCGCTCCACCGGTTTGAAAAGACGATTTATTTGACCTGAAAAATCCATGCAAAACCATCCTAGTGAACCGAATCATGAATGCGAGCTATATTAGATGGGCGCTGCACCAAACAGAAAAAAGACCCCCATCTTCAGCCAAGGCAAGGCTATCGGGCAATAAATCGGTCCGAAGACAGCGCCATGAGAATGAGGCCCAACCTTCCCCCACTTAAGAATTGAGCGCCCCGCATACGCTCTGCTATGTTAGCCGCATGAAGAAACCAGAGTTAAGTGCGAGCCTTGAGGATTATCTGGAAAGCGTTTTCTTTCTTTCACGAGAAAATGGAAAGGCGCGGCCGAAGGATATTGCCAGCCAAATGAAGGTGCGCGCGGCCTCCGTGACCGGTGCGCTGAAGGCCCTCGGCGAAAAAGGGCTGGTTAACTATGCCCCCTATGCTTCAGTGACCCTAACGGATGAAGGGCTAAAAGTGGCCTCGAAGATTGCCGGAAAGCATGAAGCCTTATTACATTTTTTCACGCAGGTCTTAGGTATTAAATCCGAAGAAGCCGAAGAGTTTGCCTGTTCCATGGAGCATACCATTCCAGATCATATTCTTCAGCGGTTTGTGCGTTTTGCCGAATACACCGAAAAATGTGCTTCATTTGATGCCAGCTGGCTAGACGATGCAGAAGCCTATTTCTGCAAAATACATGGGCGAGAAGCTGGAAAATGTAAGCAATGCCTCCTTAAAAAAGATTCCTCAGAAAGCGCTTAATCCCCGGCACAAACACCGCACCGCTCCAAACGCGCTTCTTTTCCCGATTTAGAGAAATGTCGTCCCCGACATCCTTCCCCGCCATCCGGATTCTTCCCGAACGAGACCTCGCCGCTAAGGCTCGTTAGTACGATTTTAATGGAAGTAAGTGAGGACTGGGAATCAGCCGATCAGGCCTATTTAAAATTGCAGAAAGAGTATTGCTCTATCCACGTCCACACCCATTCCCCCCTTCTTCTGCACCAACAAAAGAGATGCGATCTCAGCATACCTCACCCGCGGTGATGACTACGCCCCTCAAATGAAAACACAAAGAAGCTATGCCATATCTGGCGCGAATATTTCGAGCTATAAAAAAACCCCGCCATCATTAATGATAACGGGGTTTTAAAGTGGAGCCGGCGGTCAGAGTCGAACTGACGACCAACGGATTACAAATCCGTTGCTCTGCCACTGAGCTACGCCGGCAGACGTTTCTGCAGGAACGAAGTTCTTGCTTAAAAACGAAGGGCGGATTATGCG
>JBAHZU010000070.1:0-23409 GCA_037132875.1 Pontiella sp. | reverse complement strand
TGATGATTGGAGAAGGACCCAACCGGGTGCAGGCGGTGGGGATCTATTCCGATGGGCGGGAAGTTGCTAGCCCGCCGATTGGCTTTGGAATTTCATTCGCAACCAAATAGATGCTCCCCTTTACGCAGCAGTCCGTGATGGGCGGCAGATCAGATCCGCCTCACGGATAGCCCTTTAAACAGCACCCAGACCTCCGTTCCTTCTTGGAGGCCCATCGAGCATTCGGTGCCTTGAGTGATTTCTGCAAAGAGGATCCCCGCAGGGGTTTCGACGTGGCAGATCGAGCGGTCATCGGCCTGTACAATTTTAACAATACGTCCGGGCAGTTGGTTCCGCATGGAAATATCTCCTAGGGCTCCAATGGCCAGTACAATCTGATTGGCCGCGACACTCATTGAAATTTCGCATCCGCGTTCGAGTTCCGGGGCGCGCTTCATTTCCAGCACATAGTCCGGATGGTGCGGGAGCTCAAGCAAGGTAACCCCTTTTTCCGGAACATGATCTTTCACGCGGACATGAATCATATTGGTTAAATCAGCACCCTTCAATTCATTGAGCGATTCCGGCTGCTGAACCAGATGTTCCAGCGTGTCATACGCGGCCACTGAGCCCTCTCGCATGAGCAGCAGATAGTTGGTCAACTGCAGAATTTCGCCGAGATCATGACTGATCAAGATCATCGGAATTTTGAGCGTCTGATGCACTTTGGCCAAAAAGGGTAGAATTTGTGCCTTCAGGGAAAGGTCGAGTCCGGTAACCGGTTCATCCATCAGAATGAGGCGCGGATTGGATAGCAAGGTGCGGCCAATCGCAATGCGTTGTTTTTCGCCTCCAGAGAGCTCCTCAACGGAGCGACCAATGAGATGGGAAATATTCAAAAGGTCGACAATGTCATCGAAGGAGTACGGGCGGGAGGCGGTTCTTCTTTTGATATGTTCTCCGGCTTTTAGATTCTTCTCAACCGACATATGCGGAAAAAGACGGGCATCCTGAAAGACCAACCCAATATTGCGTTTGTGAGGTGGAATGAAAATGCGCCGATCAAACAGGGTTTCTCCATCCAGTATAATATGACCCCGGTCCGGTTTGATTAGACCCGCCAGGATTCGAAATAGGGTGCTTTTGCCACATCCTGATGGGCCAAAGATACCGAGTGCCGATTCGCTACATTTGAATTGTGTATGGAGTAGGAACGTGCCCTGTTTTTTATATATGTCGACGTCGAGGTTCATGTTTAAATTGTGAAGAGCAACGATCGCGTCGTGGCTCTTCTTCCTTCAGTCCATTTTCTGTATCCCTAATTACGATTTACGATTCGCGCTCAACTTGGTCTTTGCTCTGCGCGTTAATACTTCAGAAACCAACAGGCTCGCAAAACAGAGAACGAGCGAGGCAACGACCAGCCGCATGACAATGTTTTCTTCGCCAGGAACTTGAAGTGCCGAGTAGATGGCCAGCGGTAGGGTTTGTGTTGAGCCTTCCACATTGCCGGCAAAAGTAATCGTTGCACCAAATTCGCCAAGACTTCGGGAAAAGGCCAGCAGGATCCCCCCAAGGATCCCCGGCCAAGCCAGTGGAAGGGTGACTTTGAAAAAGGTGCGGAGGGGAGAATATCCCAGCGTCATCGCCGCTTCCTCCAGCCGTTGATCCACCATGGAAATGGCCAGGCGTACCGATCGAACGGCCAACGGGAGTGCCACAATGGCCGAGGCCAAAACGGCACCCTGCCACGTGAAAACCAGCCGAATATCGAAGATCTCATAGAGCCATTTCCCGATGAAACCATTCCGGCCGAAGGTGATGAGCAGGAGATAGCCCGTCACCACGGGCGGAACAACCAACGGGGCATGGATCAAACTTTCCACCAGAATTTTGCCTCTGAATTCGCGGCGGGCCATCAGCCACCCCAGCAAGGTGGCTGGGATGGCGGTGGCTAAAGCAACGCCGAGTGCAACTTTCAATGACAGCCAGATGGCATGCCATTCTGTGGGAGTTAAATTGAACATTTATGAGTCGCTGGGGATGGAGAAACCGTGCGCCTGGAAGATGTTTTTTGCCGGGTCAGATTTCAGAAATTTCAAGAAATCTTTCGCCGCTGTGGGCGCATCCTTTAAACAGGCTGCGGGATAGATAATGGGCAAATGCGACTCGCTGGGGAAGGTTCCGAGGATCTTTACTTTAGTCGAAGATTTTGCATCGGTTGAATAGACAATACCCGCTTCAACCTCGTTTCGTGCCACATAGAGCAATACGGTGCGAACATCTTTTCCTTTAATGAGGTGGGGGCGAACGGCATCAAAAAGACCCAGCGATTCCAATGCCGCTTGGGCATAGGCTCCGGCCGGAACACTCTTGGGTTCGCCCATAGCGAGTCGTCCATTGAGTTTCTCCGGGAAGTCTTCAAAGGTCAGCGTGCTAGATTGGGGCGCAATCAAAACCAAGGTGTTTTGTGCAATATCGATTCGCGTTTCTTTTTCGAGCAGATTTTTTCCTTCGATATAGTCCATCCACTTCACATTGGCCGAAATATAGAGCCCGGCCGGAGCGCCGGCATCCAACTGGCGAGCCAGAGCGCCGGAGGAGGAAAAATTAAAACGAACGGTCTCTCCCCCATTGTTTTCAAATGCGGCGGCAAGTTCTTTCATGACATCGGTTGTGCTGGCGGCGGCAAAAATGGTGAGTGCGGCATGGCTCTGCAGTGCGATGAATAAAATGGATAAAATGGATAAAAGGGTGCGTCGTGTTTTCATGTGGATACTCCTAAAAATTATTTTTTTAATAAAAAATGGTTTGTTTCAGGGGAGATCTTCCGAGTTTTCATTCTGCAGATTCCCCCTGATTTAGGTCGTGTGCTTTCAGTCTATTGCTGCACGGGTTCTTTGGGCCAGCCATATTTTGTGAAGATATCGCGGGCCTTAGAGGACTGAACAAACTGAAGGAACTTTTCGGTCCCCTTTCGCGGGTCGGTAGCGGTCGCAATCGGGAAGCGAATTGAATCGTGCAATGCCGCGGGAACCGCACAGGCAATATCCACCTGGTTGGACGAACAAAAAGCAATGGATCGAAAAACAATGCCTGCATCGGCCTCCTCTAATGCCACATAGTTTAAAACTTTGCTGACCGTATCTGCGACACACAACTTTGGCTTAAGCAATTCCCAACATCCGAGTTCCGTAAAAGCCTGCTTGGCATAGATCCCAATGGGGGTGGCTTTATCGCCGATGGCGAAACGTTCCACATTCGGTGCCGATAAATTGATATCGGGTGAATGTCCTTTGGGCACAATGATCACCAGTTCATTCTGTAATAGAACGAAGCGACTCCCCGCATGAATTAAGTGCTGTTGTTTTACATAATCCATCCATTTTTCATTGGCTGAAATATACAGATCAAATTCGGCGCCCGCAGAGATCTGTTTTGCCAAAATTCCCGAGTTGGAAAAGTTGAACCACACTGGAATGCCGGTTTCTAGAGTGAATTCGCGAGCGATTTCTTTCATAGAAGCGGCGGTTCCCGCCGCAGCAAAGAGACGAAGGGGAGCATTTAATGCAGCAAAGGACGTCATGATATTAAGGCTGAATATCAACGAGAGTATTCGAATGGTAAGGGTCATTATCCGCTCCTTAGAAGCTGAGTGCGGCTGACATACCCGTATGGTAGGACTCGACCCAATCATCGCCGACCTCCTTTCTGTCGAGCATGACAAACGTGCCTAAGGATAATCGTTTAACGGGCGAGAATTTAAGACCGACCTTGAGTCGATTTCGATAAAGACCGCCGTGGTTAAGATTGAACATTAACTCATCCGAAAGGTATGGTTTTAGCTTCCAACTGGTCCAACCGGAAGATGGAATCAGCGTGAATTTCGGCCGAAAATCGGTTCGTCCACTTGCGGAGGAGAGGTCGGAATAGATCACTCGCATCCGACTCTTAATATCCATGCCCAGAGCCGACAGCGTATTTCCCAAGTTCAGGTGCCAAGCCGGGGTGTTTACCTCATTCTTGGTGGTATACCGATAGGCAGGAGAAATGGACCAGCCTGGAGCGAACTTCCAGTTTAGGCTGATGTCTGTGTGGCGATAGGTATAGGTCCAGTCACTTTCCGTGTAGCGGACCTCCTCTGCGAGTTTGATGGATAACGTATCGGTCAGCTTGCCTTGAATCGATGCATCCAGCCAGATTTGATTTTTATCAGAATCCCATGCAGAGACGTGGATGGCGGATGAGGTGAGCGCAACTGCGATCGCTAAGAATCGCATCATATTCGTATGTTTCATGTACTTGATCTCCGGCTGCATCACCCGAATGTCGGGAAGAATAGAGCTGATTTCTTTTTTTAATGATACCGCCGGTGATCCGGTAGGGTTTCTGTGATTTATTAAATACTAGGAAAGATCTGAGGTTAGTTAAAGCGGATTTTTTCAGTTTTCTGAATTTGAACCACCTGTCCATTATGGACCGAAAGAATAACTTCGACGAATTCTAGGCTTTTAACGTATTCTTTAACGGATTTGACCCAACGGCCATCCTGCGTTCCGCAGTAGGTGCCGTTGTCATGATCGAAATGTTGTTTAGTCGATTTCGAACTCATGCGTGTCCTCACCGTCTTCGATGGCATCGAGAATGGCATCCAGTTTCTCTTCGTCCACTTCGCCAAACCATTTGCCCTCGGGATACATCACCATGACCGGGCCTTGTACGCAGATTTTCAGGCAACCACAGCCTGAAACCTGCGCATCGAGCCCGCGGTCGAGTAGTTCTGTATCGAGATAGGCGAGTAGGTCGCCCGCGCCTTTGGTGGTGCAGACGCCCTTGGCCTCGCCCGCCACGCGGTAGGAGTTGCAGATGAAGAAATGCATTTCTGGTTTTGCTATTGGCATTGTTGTTCCCCTGGTTAGTTAACTTAAAATAGAACGTGAGCGCGGAAAGAGATGTGTTTTAAATTTCCGAGCTCCCGTGGATCGCCGCTATCCGCAGCCCCCGCCGTCGCCGGCGCATTTTTCGCCGCATTTGGTGGGGCGAATGGGGGCCCTGATCACTTCGCCGGCATAGATTTTGGTCAGGGCCTCTTCAATCAGGCCTTCCATCACAATCACTTTAATGCCTGAATCGCGCAGCACACGGGTTGGTTTGGGCCCGACCCCCGAGACCATAAGGGCCCGACAGTCGTGCAACGATGCTGCGAGCACTTTCCAGCGCTCGTCCCCGCCGCCGGAATCCGGTGTTTTCCGTGTTTCAATCAGCTGGAAGCCTCCGTCTATGTTGCCATAGATATCGACCTCCACGGCTTCGCCGAGATGCTGATTCACCAGCACACCTTCACGGGAAGCAAGGGCAACATAGGGCCGTTCTTCATCCGGATTAACCGGTGCGTTCGCCGCTTCCTGAATTCTATCGAAGGTTTCCTGCGTGGTGCCCTCGGCCAGCAGTCCACACGCATCGGCGCGGCAACGCTGGCAGTGGGTCATCTGGGGCATATATTTCCCCGCAATATCGCGAGCCGCATGAATTTGAGCGGGGGTTGGTTCGGTATAATGTTCAAAGCGGGTGCCTTCAACGGGACACAGCGGAATGATGTTGTGCAGGTCTGCGCCTTCTGATTTTGCAAATGCAGCCACATCATCCAACGATTGCCCATCGGTGACTCCCGGAATCAGAATGGTATTGATTTTCAGGGTAATCCCATGTGCCTTAATGGCTTTCATGGCCTGGATTTGGCGCTGTAGCAGAAACTCGGCGGCTTCAATGCCGCGCAGTGGTTTTTTCCCGTCCCGCACCCAGCGGTACACATCTGCTCCGATGACGGGATCGATCGTATTCATGGTGATCGTGATGTGGCTGACTTCCAGTTCGGCGAGTTCGGCAATATAGGGGCCGATGTTTAGACCATTGGTGGAGACGCAGAGCAACATCTCTGGATGGCGCTTCCGGATCAGGCGCAGGGTTTCCATGGTTTCTTCTGGGTTGGCAAAGGGATCGCCTGGTCCCGCAATGCCGACTACGGAAATCGGTTTGCCGCTCTCGACAAGATCGTTCACATAGTAAAGTGCTTGGCCCGGAGAAAGAATATTGCTGGTAACGCCCGGTCGGCTCTCATTTACGCAATCAAATTTGCGGTTGCAATAGCCGCACTGAATATTGCACTTCGGGGCAACGGGCAGATGGACTCGTCCAAATTTACCTTTAACATCTGGGTTAAAGCAGGGGTGTTTTGTGAAGTCGAGGGCCATAGTCTTTCTCCTTGTTTCAGTTTAAAAATAGGTGTAGCCGACATCGCTACTGTCTTGTTTAATTTCGAGAAGCTTATCGACCATCTTGTCGTAGAGCTGTTGTGCGCCACGGTAGCCAACATGCAGGGTGCGTGATCCGCTCATGCGGTCATGGATCGGGAATCCGACTCGAATCAGCGGTGTGCCGGTTTTCCGGCTGAGGCTGAATCCTTTGCTGTTTCCAATCAGAAGGTCCGGTTTCAGGGTTTTGACCGCGACCTCAATTTCAGCAAAATCAACGCCCTCAAGAATCTCGCTTTCCGAATCCATTTCCGGTGCCGCTGTAAGCACGGCTTGCTTCAGCTTGCCGCTTTGTCCGCCGGAGGCGCACAGCACGGGGACGATTCCGATTTCCGAGCAGAAGGCGGCAAGTCCAACGACATAGTCTTCTTCCCCAAAGATGACGCAGGTTTTGCCCGCGGTATATTTGTGGCCATCGACATAGGCATCAATCAAGCGTTCGCGTTCTGCGGCGAGTCCGGCGGGGGTGGGCTGGCCGGTGATTTGTTCGAGCACGTTGTAAAAGATGTCGGATTGACGAATCCCGATGGGGAGACCAATTCGAAACGCGGCCGTGGAAAAGCGTTCATCAACGAGCTTTGCCGCGGACTGCTGATCTTTGATGGTGGCACCGAGCTCAATCACGGCGGAGGCACGACCAATGCGGCTGATTTCTTCCACGGGGGTTCCGCCGGCTGGGATGGGATGATAGTCATTCCAAACGGGGCCATCCATGGTGTCGGCATAGTCGGGGACAATGGAAAAATGCATGCCAAAAGCGGTCAGAATTTCGCGAAGGTGCCGTAGATCCGCTGGGGAGAGCATGCCGGGAAACAGCCCAATAAATTTTTCGTTAGGGCCGTCGACCGCCAGTTGTTCAACAATGGCACGTACCGCCCAGTGGTAGCCATCGGCATGCGAGCCGGCATAGCTGGGGGTGGAGACATGTAGCAGATGGGGCAGGTCTTCCCGGTGTTTGTTTTCTTCAAGATATTCTTTTACATACCGATGGACATCGTCGCCGATGGTCTCCGCCAGGCAGGTGGTGGCAATGCCGATCACGGCTGGGTGGTAGCCCTCGATCACATGCGTGAGTCCATCAAATAAATTCTTCCGGCCTCCAAAGATCACACTCTCTTCGCCAAAGTTGGACGAGGCGATATCCATGGGTTCGCGGAAGTGGCTGATCATGTAGCGGCGGATATAGGTGGCACACCCCTGAGAGCCATGTAGGAACGGGAGGCATCCTTCAATGCCGCGAAAAGCCAGGCTGGCTCCGAGGGGGGCGCAAAGTTTGCACGCATTGCGGGTGGCGGTGAAGTGGGTTCCGGTAATCGGATCGGGAGCCTGTGCTGGGCCGCAGCCGCATTTGGATGAGTCTTCCGCCGTGCAATTCTGGGTTAATGAATCCGCTGATGTACCGGTTTTTTCACATTCGCATTTCATGATTTTTTTACTCCAGCGCGACGGGGCGCAAACTGCCAAACCGGGCTCATGACGGAGGAGTGAACCTCCTTGGCAAAGTTGTACATTCCAATGAAGCCAGCTAACGCCTCTTTGCGTTCGTGGTTATGGTCGCAAAATCCTACCCCCAGTTTATAGGCAATGGGGCGTTCTTTGACGCCGCCGATGAAGAGATCAACATCTTTTTCCTTCACATACTTTGCCAGCTCGAGTGGGTTGGTGTCGTCGAGAATAATCGTGCCCGGATCGCAGAGTTCTGCGAGCAATTTATAGTCTTCAACCGATCCCGTCTGCGATCCGGCAATGACCACATCCATGCCGATGGTTTTCAGCGAACGCACCAACGAAAAAACTTTGAAGGCCCCGCCGGTGTAGACGGCTGCTTTCTTCCCTTTGAGATCTTTTCGGAAGGGCGCGAGCTGTGGAACCAATTTGATGACTTCTTCTTTGATGACTCGTTGAGCGGCTTTATGCATTTCCGGATCGTTAAAAAAGTCGGCAACGTCGTAGAGCGCTTTAGACATATCTTCAATGCCGAAGTAGGAGGCACGCATCATGGGAGTTCCATATTCATGCTCTAGCATGTTGGCCAGGTTGCTGACAGAACCGGAGCACTGAACAATGTTGAGCTGTGCGCGGCCTGCTTTGCGAATTTCGTCCACTCGCCCATCGCCGGAGACGGAGCAAATGACTTTCACTCCCATGCGTTCGTAGTACTCTTTAATAATCCAAATTTCGCCGGCAATATTGAAGTCACCGAGGATGTTAATGGAGTTTGGAATCGTTTCGGCGGTGTCATCGGTGCCGATGATTTTAAAGAGCGCATCGCAGGCGGCTTTATAGCCTTCTTTCTTGGAGCCCTTGAAGCCTTCGGAGTCGACCGCAATGACGGGAATCCCAGTTTCAGCCTGCACCCGTTTCGCCACGGCGTTGACGTCGTCTCCAATCACTCCGATGATGCAGGTGGTGTAGATGAAGGCCGCTTTGGGTTTATATGCTCCGATGAGTTCAATGAGCGCGCTGTAGAGTTTCTTTTCGCCCCCGTAGATGACATTATTTTCCTGCATGTCGGTGGAGAAGCTTAGGCGGTGCAACTCGGGGCCCGAGGAAAGGGAGCCGCGAATGTCCCAGGTGTAAGACGCACAGCCGATGGGGCCATGTACCAGATGAAGTGCATCTGCGATGGGATAGAGCACGACACGGGAGCCACAGAAGCTGCAAGAGCGCTGGCTAACCGAACCCGCAAGACTCTGCTTTTCGGCTTCCATCGCAAATTCCCCGCCTTCGTGGACCTGGGCTTTGCGTTTTTCTAAGATGTTAATGTTAAAGTCGGACATATTCATTTCCAAGGGTTGGGAGCCTCTATTGCATCAGGTGTGCCATCAGAGAAATATGGGCGCATGCGCGAGTTGTAACCTGTTCTAAATGAGGAAGTAGAAAAATATAATAACCGAGAGCGATTGCCGGATGGGCGCCCTGTATTACGGAAAAATATTTCCGATAGTTCCGTCGCTTGGAAGTCCAGCTTATTCAACCGGCGAACAACCAAGGGGTTAGGATAAATTTCGACATTTATTTCCAATGCTAGGAAGCGGTCGGAAATGGGAAAAGTGAGGGATATTGGGTTCCGTGCAATGGAAAAAACACCCGTAAACCGCCATGTATTGAGCCATTTTTATGGACGCTATTTTTCCAGACCTTGGAACATGAAGCATATGGGGTTGGACCTGATGCAGAATCCTTCTGTATACGCTGAGACGTGGAGTTCCGTCATATCCATCATTGAGTATGGATGGCGACTCATCGCTTCGCCGGGGTCCCATCGATCGGCATGGAGAGCATAGGGCCCCGCGATCTCTGCTCGCGTGTTTATCGGACACGGGTGCGATGTGGGGGACGCTTGCCGCGAATTCATCTTGAAGATGAAAAGATTATTCGCACGCGAAGAGCGTGGAGCCGCCTGCGGAAGAGATCCGCCAGTATGCTGGGGTTTGGTGATGGTCTGCGAGGAATGGAAAATTCCGTGCGCGGGGAGTTTTCCCGCTGGATATTTTGGCCGTCGCAATGTGCTCCGGCCAACGGGGAACTCAATTCATGGGTTGAATCTCGGCGGGGTGCTCATTCGATTGCAGAAGGAGCATAAGCATTACCCGCCGAGGTCGTTAAAGCTTCGGCTAGGTGAACTTGATGTTAATCGTTTCGTTGTCGTTTTCAGAGAGGCTGAACTGGCCGGAGGGGAGGATGCTGAAGCCTTGTTCGGCATGGGCCGTGATGAGCTGCTTTTCAACATCGGTAGCCACTTCGGGTTCGCATTCGACGTTGGTGAATAGTTTGAGGGTCTTGGGTTCGTCGGTGAACTGGATCAGAAAGGCACATTCCTGCACGAAGACGAGGTCGTCGTAGGCATAGGTTACTTCCAGGCCGAGGTCAGCGAGGATGGCGGTGATTCTTCCAAGGGGTTTTTCAGGTACTTCGGTCATGGTTATTTCTCACGGGTATCTTTTAAATATAAAGACGCAAAGGCCTACGAAGGAGGAGCCTCGGTTAGGATTCATCCGAAATTTAAGAACATTCGTAACAAGGTATTTTTAAGTCCGCGACATATTTTTCGATTTTAAATGAGCAAGCAGCCACATCATATACGTCGTCAGAGCTTTGGTTGAATCGTACCTGGTCGCCCAAAAACTCAATCATTAATGGCACTGAAACTTTGACGGATTCAGAGCATAAGCTCTCTTTCTCGGTGGGCTGATAGTTTTTTTCTGTTTCAGAATCAATCGTTACGGTCACTTGACTCGACGTGGTGTATAGCGAGGAAATCGTTCCTTCCAGATCAAAGTTGAGCGAATTGAGATCGCCCGAAATTCCATCGGGATCATTGTCAAAGGCCTCCACCGTTCCAATCGCGGTTTTGACGGCGGTGGGATGCAACGGTTCTAGGCTTTTAACGTTACCGTTTTCGTAGAAGGCAATTCCTGTTCTCGTTTCAATGAGTCCGGCCGCCGTCTGTACGGAAATAATCTCTCCCGGCCAAAGGGTGATGCTTTGGATGTTGCCTGATTTTAAAAATCCGAGGCTGATTATTTTTGCGGTTATGTCGCCGGAGGGGAGTGCCAAACTAAGGTTTTTGGCAAGGCCATATTCATTTTTTTCCGTCCAGTAACCACTCAATTTTCCGGTGAGCGGGAATAGTTTTTTTAGCGCGCCATTGTTGTAAAACAACACCATTTCCGCGGATAGGGTTCCGTATTTAGTTTCAATATCGAGAGCATCTTGCAACGGCACTTTTCGGACGGTTCCATTGGGATGGAACAGGACGTATTTATGCTCTTTTCTCCCCAGATCTTCCACTTCATATTGCGGAATCAGGGTTCCGTAAGGCGTCTCGAATTCCGTGGGCCCAGTGATTAAAACCGAGGCGGGTTGGTCGGAACTATGCATTCTCAGATTGAGGTAATCCTTCAGTACACCGTACGTTGTGTTTACGTCCTTCATGCCGTGGTTCCTTGATTCGGTTGGGGGTGGTCAAAAAAAATGGAGCCGGAGCGCGGGGTGCAAACAGAGGAGGAGAGAGTTCCTATTATAAGGCAATTTCTAACCCGCGCTCCGATTCCAAAAGGATTCATTCCCACCTCAAGAACCGGTGGGAATGAAGATGTAACTTACATGACGAGCTCGAATTTGGTCTCGTCGGCATCACGATCGATTTTATCCATCATGACGCTGAGCATTTTTTCGAGCAGGCGGATGCCTCCGATATATCCCACCGTTGGGAAGTAGCTGTGTCCAATCCGGTCAAGGATCGGGAAGCCATAGCGTACGAATGGTAGATCTTCATCGCGAGCGATGTATTTTCCGTACGTATTTCCCATGAGGAGATCAACGGGCTCGTTTTTAATCCACTGATGCAGCTGGAAGATATCGGCCTGTGCCCCGTTTTTCACATTCACGTTCGGTGCTTTTTCTGCACAGAGTTCTTTAATCTTTTTAGTGAATTTTTTACCCGGTGTTCCAGAAACGATATGCGTTGGAATCATATCGAGATCGAGCAGGAACTCGGTGAGCGGGATGAGCTGATCGGGGTCACCGAAGAGCGCCACTTTCTTGCCATGGAAGTACTGCGTCATATCGGTGATGATATCCACCAAGCGACCGCGCTCCGAAATGAAGGAGTCGGGAATCGACACCTTGGCTGCCGTGGAGAGCGCTTCAACAAAGCGATCGGTGGCAGAAAGGCCGACTGGAATGTCGAGCACTTCATAGGGAACTTTGAACGAGGTATCGAGCAATTTGGCCGCATCTTCCGAGGCCCAAGAGCCGAGCGCAAGCGTTTTAATGCTATCGCCAGAGGTGGCAATGTCTTCCACGGTTGCGCCGCCGGATGGATACATTTTATATTCGCCGGTCTGGGGGGTGTCCACCACATCGGAGGTGTCGGGATACATGACGATCTTCGCGGTCATTTCCGCGGCGATGCGTTTGATTTCCCGCATATCGGACGGTTCAACCCAGCCCGGCAAAATATTCACCTGGTCGATGGCTTCGCCGGTGTGTTTGGCGAGTCCTTTGACGATGCCCGTGCACATGTTTGAGAAACCGGTGACGTGCGAGCCGATGTAACTTGGCGTATTGCAGAAGATTACATTCTTGCCTTCAGGAACCTTGCCGTCTTCGATCGCTTTGACGACGATCTGGTTCAGGTCGTCCCCGATGGTTTCGGATAGGCAGGTGGAATGAATGGCCACGAGATCTGGATCATAGATCGTGAACATATTGGTCAGTGCCTGCAACAGATTAGACTGTCCGCCGAAAACGGAGGAGCCTTCTGTGAAGGAGCTGGAGCCCGCCATGACTGGATCTTTGTAGTGGCGAGTGAGTACACTGCGGTGATAGGAACAGCAACCCTGCGAACCATGCGAGTGGGGAAGGCAGCCGTGAACGCCGAGTGAGGCATACATGGCGCCGACAGGCTGGCAGGTTTTTGCCGGGTTAATGGTTAACGCTTTGCGTTCCTTAATTTCTTTTGGGGTGTGTCTTAATAACATGGGTTTTCTCCTTGGATGGTTGGATTTCTGGATTTATTGGATGTCTAGATTGTTGGATTCATGGTCTGGGATGCGTTCGGGCCAATCCTCCAACAACCCATCAATCCAGTCATCTTTCCCGTCCGTTAAGCAACATATTCCGCGCAGATGCAGGGATCGGTTTCTTTGCTGAGCCACGGGGCCTTGATCTTCTTCCATATCGTCGTGTTGAGCATCGTTTCGATATCGGTGTAGAAGTTTATGGCACCTTCGAATCCGGCATACGGTCCGCCGTAGTCGTAGGAATGCAGCTGTTTCAGCGGAATGCCCGATTTTTGGATTACATATTTTTCCTTAATACCGGCACAGAAGATGTCGGGCTTGTAGAATTCAACCAGCTTTTCGGTTTCCCAATGCGTGATGTCATCCACAATCAGGGAGTTGTCAGACATATCGGATTTCATGCCGACATATTCGCTGAATTCCAGCCCCTTTTTCTCAAGTGTTTCGAGTTTAATATCAGATGCCCGGGGATTGAAGCGCTCAGGATCGGCGACGACCTTCAGTTCCTCAATATTCCGGCTATCGGCATCCACTTTGATGGTCGGCAGCACTTTGCGGCCTTCGTAGTCATCGCGATGTCCGAACTCATATCCGGCAGAAACCGTTTCCATTTCCAGTTCTTTGAAGAGTTCCTGGTAATGATGCGCACGAGACCCCCCCACGAAGAGCATGGCCAATTTTCCGGCGGTACGTTTTCGAGCAATTTCGGCACGCGCTTTCACTTTTGGAAGTTCGTCGGCAATCACTTCTTCGATTTTCGCTTTGAGGCCTTCATCTTCGAAGTATTCCCCGACTTTTCGCAGCGCCTTCGCCGTGGATTCTCCACCGATGAAGTTAATTTTCATCCACGGAATACCAAACTTGGTTTCCAGCATTTCTGCCATGTAGGTGATGGAACGATGGCACATCACCAAGTTCAAATCCGCGGTGTGCGATTTCTCAAACGCCCCAATCGTGGAGTTGCCGGAGAAGGTGCAGACCACATTGATGCCGCAAGCCTTGAAGATTCGGTCAATTTCGAACCCGTCGCCGCCGATGTTATACTCGCCGAGCAGGTTGATGTTGAATTTGCCTTCTGGTTTGGTGTCATCATTACCGACCACGTGACGGAAGAGTTGGTTGTTGGCAATATGATGGCCTGCTGACTGGGAAACTCCTTTGTAACCCTCGCAGCTGAATCCGAATACATTGCAATCACCGAACTGTTCTTTCATTTGGCGGGAAACGGCATGGACGTCGTCACCAATCAAACCAACCGGACAGGTGGAGAAGACTCCAATGGCTTTCGGTTTGAAGAGGTCGTAGGCTTCCTGAATGGCCTGTTTCAACTTTTTCTCGCCGCCAAATACAATGTTGGAGTCCTGCATATCGGTCGAGAAGCAGTAGTTGATGAAGTTTTCTCCATCGGGCCCTTCTGGACCCGGATCGGTCTGGTTCCGGCGTGTCAGCCAAGCATAGAAACTGCAGCCGATGGGACCGTGCACCAGGTTGATAATGTCGCGTGTTGGGCCAAGAACCACCCCTTTGCAGCCGGCATAACTGCAACCGCGCTGTGTGATGATGCCGGGAATGGTGCGAACGTTCGACTGAATCTGTTGATCCAGTTTTGTATCGTTAATCACCATAGATTTTGCACGTTTACGCGCCACTTTCGGCGGGTACTTGGCAAGTATTTCTTCCTTTACTTTGGAAGGATCTGGGATTGCTTTATTGGTGCTCATTTCAAACCTCCTGAGGAATCGAGTACATCGCCGCCGGATGGGCCTTCGACGGTTTCACCCGTTCGAACGCGAGTGGCTTCTAGGATCGGTAAGACGAAAATCTTTCCGTCGCCCGCATGACCTGTCCGATTGGTCATGATGATGGTTTCAACGGTTCTTTCGACCCAGTCGTCTGACACCACCACGGTGATCAAACGTTTGGGAACCATGCGGGGGCTTTGGCCCAGCTGGGCGATCGCTTCTGGAGCGCCGTCTTCGGCTCCGTGTAGGATGTTGAAATCGACCATCCCTTTGCCCCGGCCCAGAACGCGCCCGGTTGCGGTGAAGGAGCTGATGCCCGCTTCGCTCAACGCACGCTTGGTGTCGTTGATTTTATTCATTCGGATGACTGCCATTACTTCTTTCATAAGTCTCCTTTCGAGATAATTTATTTCCGATTGATGATTTTAGATTTCCGCGGTGTGGCACTCCGTCGCCGTGAGGCTCCGGGCTTTGAGTCGGTCATCGATCATCAAAAATCGGCAATTGAATTAGTCTTCCTTTACGCCGGAGCTGATGGTGTAAACATCGTCGATCGGAGAGATGAAGATTTTGCCGTCGCCGAAGTTTCCGGCTTTGCTGGTTTTGGCTGCTGAGAGTACCGCTTTAACCACATACTCTTTGTCGGCTTCTGGAACGACCGTCAGTAGCATTTCTTTGGGTAGCTCGTCGTAGGTCACTTCGCCCACTTTCAGGCCACGTTGTTTGCCGCGTCCGAAAACGGGAACTTTAGTCACGGCTGGGTAGCCGGCTTCGAGCAGGGCTTTCATAACTTCATCGGCCTTTTCTGGGCGAACAATGGAACGAATGAGTAGTTTAGACATGTTTTTTCTCCTAGTAGTGTTTGGGGGGCAAAGGTCTTAATGTTGAGGGTCCGAAGGACTCAGGCGTTGGACCTTTGACCGGTGCGAAGCGCCTTATGCATCGAATCCGTATTTGACCATCAGATCTTCGAGGTCTTCCATTTCGAGCGGAGTCGGGATTACGCGCATTTCGTTCGTATCAATTTTCTTGGCGAGCGCGCGATATTCATCGGCCTGGCCAGATTCTGGAGCGAACTCGATGACCGTCTGCCGGTTAAGCTCGGCGTGCTGAACAATGTTATCCCGCGGAACAAAATGGAGCATCTGGGTGCCGAGTCGGCTGGCCAACTCTTGGATCAGCTCCAATTCGTTGTCGCATTTACGGCTGTTGCAGATCAGTCCGCCCAAACGAATGCCGCCTGCATCTGCGAATTTAACAATTCCTTTACAGATATTATTGGCCGCATACATCGCCATCATTTCGCCGGAAACCACAATGTAGATTTCTTCGGCTTTACCTTCACGCATCGGCATGGCGAATCCGCCGCAAACCACATCGCCTAATACATCATAGAACACATAGTCGAGTTTCTGGTCATCTTCATAAGCACCCAGCTGTTCGAGCAGGTTGATGGATGTGATAATTCCGCGTCCAGCGCAACCCACTCCTGGTTCGGGTCCACCGGACTCCACGCAACGGCTTCCTCCGAACCCATTTTTGATGACATCATCAATTTCGATGTCTTCGCCTTCTTCACGAAGTGTATCGAGCACCGTATTCTGTGCCATACCGCCAAGCAGCAGACGTGTGGAGTCTGCTTTTGGGTCGCATCCAACCACCATTACTTTGTATCCTGATTCAGCCAAACCGGCCACTGTGTTCTGGGTGGTCGTAGATTTTCCAATTCCGCCTTTACCGTAGATTGCGACTTTTCTCATGGTACTTCTCCTTGGTTTGTTAACTTATATGTTCCAATTTCAATTTGTGTTTGGTCTTCCCCAATGGTGACAGCCCTTAACGCAATAGGTGTGCCATCGCACGATATGGGGCGTGTCAAAAGTGTGAAAGTGCTTGTGATGCAGGGAGAAGAAAAAATTATATAGGTTTGTGAAGGGAGGAAATCAGGATGGGAATAAATGGAAAAATATTTCCGCTCTGTGGACGGGGTCGAAGTGTTGTTGTTTCAACCTCATTATATGAAAGGGGTTATGAGGATAGGCGACAATTTTTTCCGAGGCTTATTTGCGGGCGGAAACAAATTTCCCGATTCAGTCATTCGGGGGCAGAAAGGGGGGGTATGGGATTAAAAAGGTCTTAAATGAGACTTCCAAACCACGGTGTGGGATTGTAGATTTCGCCCCTTATGAAACGACCTTGTATATTTTTTGATCGCGATGGAATTGTGAATAAATCGCCAGGTTCCGGTTATGTGGAGCGCTGGGAAGATTTCCATCTGATGGCAGGCTTTGTGGCGTCGCTGAAAACGGTGACGGTGAAGGGCTATCCGGCCGTAATCATTACCAATCAGCAGGGCGTGGCGAAAGAGCTCTATTCCGAAGCGGAGCTCGATGGAATGCATGAAAAAATGCGGGAGCAGCTGCGGGCCGAGGGAGTGGACGTGCTGGATATTTTTAAGTGCATCCATTTTGCGGCCGACCACTGCAGCTGTCGGAAGCCGAAGCCCGGGATGATGCTGGACGCGGCGGAAAAATTTGATTTTGATCTTTCTGGATCCTGGATGATTGGCGATAGCGAGACGGATGTGGAAGCGGGGCAGGCTGCGGGTTGCCGGACCATTCGGGTTTGCCCATTAACAGAAGAAACCCACGCCGAATTTCACGTGGCCCAAATGGATGATGTGGCGGCAATTTTGGAGAAGGAGCTGACCCCGTGCGAATCGTAGAAACAAATAGCCCCGAAGAGACCTGGGAATTGGCAGCTGAGCTGGCGGCTGAGTTGCCGGCCGGAACGGTTATGGCCTTGCATGGTGATCTCGGAGCGGGCAAGACCTGCTTTATTCAGGGCTATGCCGCGGCGCTGGGTATTGATGACCCCGTCACCAGCCCCACCTATACGCTGATTGGCGAATATGAAGGGCGGCTGCCTTTGCACCATCTGGATCTGTATCGGCTTTCCGGTCCGGAAGAAGCTCTCGGTCTGGGGCTGGAAGAATACTTTTATACCGATGGGATCACTGCCATTGAATGGGCCGAGCGGGCGGAAGGCCTGCTGCCCGACGATCTGCTGCATATTGAAATTAAAACCGATGAGCAGACTCAAACCCGTACGTTTCGTATTTACCGAGAAGGGAATGCATGAAAATTTTTGCCATTGAACTGAGTTCTCGTTTCGGAAGCATTGCGGTGTTGGAAGACGGCGTGCTGATTCGGGAACAGAGCTGGGAAGAAAATTTTAAGAATCGGCAACAACTATTTGATTCCATGTCCGAGCTCGAATCCGATTGGGAGAGCGTTGATGTGTTTGCCGTGGGCCGTGGACCGGGTGCTTTTTCTGGAATGCGTATTGGGTTTACCCTCATCAATACCCTGGCTGCGCCGCTGAAAAAGCCTGTCTATGCCCTTAACAGTGGCGCCGCGCTGGCGGCGCAAGTGGGGGCCGAAAAAACAGTGGTTGTGGGCGATGCCCGGCGCAATAAGGTTTGGGCAGGGATCTTTTCGGGGAGCGAGCTGGAAGCGGAATTCAAGCTGATGGAACGCGATGAGCTCAGGGCCTTTGTGCCGGAAGGCGTGCTCGTGGTTAGCCCGGATCAGGATCGGCTCGTAGACCTGCTGGCCGATTTCCAGGCCTTGGATAAACCTCGGTTTCCAACGGCGGGAAAATTGGCTGAACTGGTTTTCCAACGTTTGGAAAAGGGCGTGGAATCCGAAGTTTTTGAGCCACTCTATATGCACCCGCCAGTCTTCATTGCCCCGCGTTTTCCCGCTTAGCCATTAAGCGGAAGGGCGCGTGCGGATTATTTTTTACCGGTTTGGCCCACGATGATGCCAAGAACAATCAGGCCCATGCCGACCAGGCTGGGCCAGGTGGGCGATTCTCCTGGAATGAAGAGCCATGCGAGCACGGAGCCGCAAAGTGGGATGAGAAACTTCCAAAGATTTAGCCGCGAGACTTTGATGCGGCCGAGCAGGTAGAACCAGATGCCGAAGGCCATGGCAGAAATGGTCGCCAGCCAGAGCAGGTTCCCATAGTAGGCCGCCGGGAGCTGCATTTTTGGAAGGCCTTCAAAGGGGAAGGCAATCAGTAAAAGGATGGCACCCCCCAAAAGCATTTGGGCACTATTCAGTGCAATCGGATGCAACCCGCCTTTGCGTTTGGCCACCACCACGTTTCCAATGGCCGAAACAAATGCGCCACTGAGCAACAGCATGAGCCCGCAGAATTCTTTCAATCCCTCCGGATTCCAAGGGTTGGAAGCCAGACTGACGAATATGACCCCCGACATGCCTAGCAGAATGCCGAAAAGCAGGCGTTTCTGTATTTTGTCGTCCTTCATCATCACATGGGCCACGAGGGCCGACGTCAGCGGTCCAATCCCAATCATCATGGCCCCTTCCGCCCCGCGCACCCACTTGAGGGCAATGAAGAAGGTGGAGTAGAGATAGACCGTATGAAAGAGGCTCACGATGAAAACCGTGAAAAACTCTTTTTTCATCAACCGCCAAGGAGCAAGCAGGCTCCCGCAAAAAGGAATTTGTAAAAGTCCGGCCAACAAAAAACGGGTTCCGGCCAGATTAAGTGGGGTCTGATAATCCAAGGCCTGTTTTCCTGCAACAAAGGCGGAGGACCACAGCAGACAGGCAAAGATGGCCAAGAGGCTATAGCGAATAGATTTGGAATTATGCATTGGATTGTGCTTCACGGTAGATGGAATTCAGGAGGATGTAAAAGTGATCTTCGGGATCTTGATCTTCATGAAGGGGGGAGAGGGTTTCTTCTTTTGAGGGTCTATACCCATTCGGTTGGGTCCACTTTGTAGTACCCACGTAGTTGGGTATAGAGCTCGGGATGCTTGTTCTGCATTTGTTGCGGCTTTTCGAAAAAGGTTTCGGTGGCCACGGCAAAGAATTCGGCGGGGTTTGTGGCTCCGTATTCATCCATCACGTCTCGCTGGCCGTGTTCGATTTTTTCGACGAGGTCTTCGTATTCGTGGCTAAACACACGCGCCCACGTTTGATAGGCATTGGATTGCCCGAGAATCGGCGCACCGTCGGCCGTGCCGGATTCTTGGTCGAGCTGATGAGCAAACTCGTGAAACGTCACGTTATGCCCGTCCGCAAAATTATGCGCGCCGCCCAGCACGCTATTCCACGAAAGCACCACCACACCCGTATTCCACGATTCGCCAAGCCGGGCCGTTTCACCGTCGGTATATGTATGTGGATACAGCAATACCGTTTTTAATTTGGGATAAACCGCAATATCGCGCCCAAGCAACAGCATGCACGCTTGGGCTGCCACGGTGACCTTCATCTCTTTCGTCAGCTTCAGTCCGCCACAGCCTTCAAAGTGTTTGGTCTTAAGAAAAATGTGCATCAGGCCACCGAGCTGGTTCCAATGGGTGGAAGAAAGTTTTCCAACCATGGGAAGCGTTTTCTCCAGGATTGGGCGCCATTCTTCGGAGGGGGGCGTGGTTCTGAGCCGCTGAAGCTGTTTCTTTTTCATGCGGGTTTTTAGAGCAAATCCCCCATAAATGACCGTCAGAATGAGAGCAATGAGAAGGAGGTGGAGCATGATTACTTCCTAGGAAGTTCATCGGTGATCTTGCGGGCAATCAGGTGCAACTTTTTCTGCTGTTGATCCAAGGGAGTCGTACGGTCAAGTCGAGTTTGCAACGTGCCGGTCCAAATCTTTTGGCCAGTTTTCGCGTTGTAGAGCAAGAGGGAGACCGTTCCAACCTCAACCGTGTAGACGTTCAGATCCGGCTGCTGATCTTTATAGCCCCAGCTTCCTTTGTTATAGGTGAAGCCACCGGTCAGACGGGAGGGGGCGTTGTCCGCGGGTCCCGTATATTCTTCGTGCTCGGTCAGCTTGATGTAATAGACCACCTGAAGATCCGCCGGCTCGGTTGTTAGCACCTCTTTCCATGCATGGGCCTTTAATTCCCGGTTCAAGGCCTGTTGAAGACTCTCATTCAATAGGGTGCCATCCTCATCGAGGATCTTTTGCGGGGCTGGCACCCATTGGTAGGTTTGCACCGCGCTGTAGTCGAAATCGGCGGATTTCTCAGACGTGACCTTCATGCTGGAACATCCGCTCAGCAGGGCAATCAGGGCGGTAAGGCAGAGCGGCGTGGCATATTTCATGAAGTCTCCTAGGTTGGAAAATAATATAGGTTCTGCCACGATAGCTGTCTATGAGTAAAACAGATCTGATTATAATAGGCGGCGGAGCCGCCGGACTGATGGCCGGCTGCGCTGCTGGCGAACTGGGCCTGAAGGCTCTTGTGCTAGAACGAAAAGCCAAGCCCGGGCGTAAACTGCTGATGTGCGGCAACTCCCGCTGCAACCTGACCACCAATATTTCGGAAGACCGAATGATCCAGATGTTCGGTGCTCCCGTTGGTCCGTTTCTTGAACCGGCGCTCAAGGCCTTCACGCCCTCCATGCTGCAACGCTGGTTTGCATCCCATGGGCTGAAAACCGTTGTGAAGACGGGCAATAAGGTATATCCGCATACGGAAAAGGCGGCCGATGTGCTCAACCTGTTCACCGATCAACTTCGCGAATCCAATATTTCTCTCGCCTGTACTTCGGTCGTTCAGGCCGTGGAAAAGACAACGAACGGATTCCGAGTCACCACCGATAATTTTGTGGTCGAAAGCAAGTATGTGCTCATGGCCACCGGAGGCGTCAGCTATCCCAAAACGGGCTCCGTGGGCGATGGGCAGGAATGGGCCAAAAAACTGGGCCATACGATTGAAGAGTATAAACCCGGCCTTGCCGGATTTGAAGTGGATCCTCGTGTCATTAAAGGACGTGTCGGGAAAATATACGAAAAGGTTACCGTCGATGTGCTCGCCAAGGGCAACGTGGTTGGTCAGACCCGTGGCATCTTTGAAATTGAAAAGTGGGGCGTGGGGGGAACCGCCCTCACCGATGCCTCCCGCATCGTCGCGCGCCACAATCTCAAAGACTATGTGCTTAAGGTCAATCTGTTCGATGGAAAGACCGAAGAAATCCGGCCCCTCCAAACCCGCGCGCTGAAAGAAGCCATGGTTACGGTCGGCGGGGTGGCTTTGAGCGAAATTGATTCCCAAACGTTGGAATCCCGCAAATGCTCGGGGCTCTATTTCTCGGGGGAAATGATGGATGTGGACGGGCCGACGGGGGGGTATAACCTGCAAGCTGCATTTGCCACCGCTCGCCTCGCGGTTCTGGCCATCGCAAAGCGTTGCGGAAAAAAAGGCGGTTTCCAAACCTTGGAAGCCCCGCAAAAAGGGCCGGCCGCACATCGGAAAAATAACGATCGCCGTGAAAAATCATACAACCCCAGAAGAAAGGGGCCCCAGCGGCGATCCCGTTAATTTATTGCCATAAAATTAGGGCTCTGTATGGTTCGGAACAGGTTGGTTTTGCAGGAGGATTGCCGAAATACGTATTTCCAGGGTCTGCAAAATAATTTGGCAGGAAGCGGGGACTGCGGAATGAATTCTTCCCCTCAAAATCGGAAACAAAAAGAGTAAGGACTGTAGCGCGATGATCGAAAAGGGACAGCAAGTTAAAATTCACTACACCGGAACCCTCGAAGACGGAAAGCAGTTCGACTCGTCCGCTGGCCGCGATCCGCTGGAATTCGAAATGGGTGCTGGAATGGTTATTCCGGGTTTTGAAAAAGGCGTCGCCGATATGGCCGTGGGTGAAAAGAAGAATATTTATATTCCTGTTGCAGAAGCCTATGGCGAAGTGCGCGAAGAGCTCCTGATGGCCTTCGAACGTGCACAGCTCCCCGATGATCTGGAGCCGGAAATCGGCATGATGTTACAGATGCAGGGACCGCAGGGTCAGCCCATGCCGGTGACTATTACTGCTGTCGACGATGAAAAGGTTACCCTCGATGCGAATCATCAGCTCGCGGGTCAGAACCTCAACTTTGAACTGGAACTTATTTCCGTTAACTAATTGAGATTGGAGGGACATCGATCGCGATGTCCGAGCGCAAATTCAGCGAGACTCCATGTTTAATGATGGAAGAAACTATAATTCCATATTGCCAGCCGATCCCGAGTGATGTCATTCCCATGCTCACCGTGGTCGCGGTTTTCCTGCTCAGTGCGCTGATCTATCGATGGTGGCACAATAAGCACGCGCGCAAAAAATAGCAGGGTAGAATTCCTGCTGTTATTTCCTGAAAAGGGCTTTTCTGAGCAAGAAACCGCGTTCTGAAAGGAGGTTTTTATTTCCCCTCAGCTCTCTTTTATTGGCATTGTAGGGGCGGAATTGGGTCCATTCGGGGTTTTTGGGTGCCATGATGTTGAAGAATTCCTTGTTGGCGGAGGGATGCGGGAATGGGGGGCGGATTCTTCGCTCCCGTTTTAAAACCCCCTTAAAAGCGAGTGTTTTTGCCTATAATGGGCGGAAATCACTTAGTTCGACTCCACATTTTCAGGGCTTGATCTGAACGGCAGTGCATTTTTCCTTACACTATTCCTTGGCATGTTCTTCCTGAACAGGTTAGATACGCAACACATTCAATTAAAGGAAGAATTATGAATACAGGTACAGTAAAATGGTTTAGCTCTGAAAAAGGGTTCGGTTTTATCACTCCAGACGACGGCGGCACAGATCTCTTCGTGCATCATTCTGAAATCCAGGTTTCCGGTTATGCTTCTCTCGATGAAGGCCAGAAAGTGAATTACGAAGTGGGTCAGGGACAGAAAGGTCCTTGCGCTACTAACGTAACTCCTGCCTAAGGGATTACGCAGTTAGCAGTTTGATGAAGACGCTCATTTGAGCGTCTTTTTTGTTTTCTAGCAAAGCCGATGCATCCGGTCACCTGCAAGAAGGT
>JBAHZU010000146.1:0-65246 GCA_037132875.1 Pontiella sp. | reverse complement strand
ATCCAGATCCTCAAAATCGCGCGATCCACGCAGCAACAGGTGCTGATTGACCCTAGACTTAAACACACCGTTGGCCGACTCCACATCCCCGTTTTCATGCGGAGAATTAACCTGAATCGTCCTCGGTGTTATTCCGTAATGATTCGTCAGTTCCAGATACCGTTCATTGAACGTCCGATCCCCGGGCTGATCCGAGCCGATCTGATGCGTTGCTGCGCTGCTATGGTCCGACCAGATCTCCTGCGGCACATGATTTAACTGAAGAAGGGTCGATTGAATTCCACTGCGCAAGGCCAGCAAACTCTCCGAATGACAAATGCGAATCCACTGCCAATTCGAAAAGGTTAAAACCGCGTGAAAAAGCAAATGATCAAAAGGCTGGCCTCCAATCGTGATCGCCAAAGAATCCATATGCGTAAAATCGAAAGAGAGACGCTTTCCCGGCTTATGTATCTGCGGAAAATAAACCTCCTTACCTGTTGATCCGTAGTCCGCACCCATTTCCTCCGTTCAAATGAGTGCCGATTATCGGCTAATTAATCGGTAAGTGTAATTGTCGTTGGTTGGTAAATGTAGTTGTCGCTAGCCATGTGAAACATGAACGACTCCTATTATTAATTGAAGTCGGTATTTTATCTCATCCGCGGAGTCTGAATAGGGGGTGCTCGAAAAGACGTATACTTTCTTTAGATCGAAGGAGGCACAGGAATATCTTTTGTATGGCAAGAACAAGGCAAAGAGGACGCCTTCGACGATGCGGATCGCTATAGTGGGATCAAATATTTCTACGCCAGCACGATGCGAATGGAATGGGAAACGCTGACGCGGATGAAGATCAAGCGGATCCCCCCTGTCCCTATATTATTCTGCCCTTATTTATTTGCAGACGGTACGAAATCCTAAACCACTAAATATGAAATCTGGAGAGTTGCTGGCATCATCCGCTCCACAACGGCCATAGCGTGCCGCACTGGTACAACTGCAACCACGGGTACTGCGCCCTCCTTTCAACTCATCCCAATTAAATTCATTAACATTTCCGACCATATCGTATAAGCCATACGCATTAGGGGGAAAGCTCCCGACGGGACTGGTATCGCTTTCATCCCCCGTCCCTCTGTATTCGGGGTGTAGTCTGCTGCTTTCATCGTACGCACAGGATGAACTCGCGTTATAATTTGCGAGGTCATGGGAAATGGTATCGCCCCATGGAAAACGCTTCCCCACTAGTCCTCCTCGTGCCGCGTATTCCCATTCCTTACAGGTAGGGAGTCGAAATCCGTTCGTATCGAAATCACATTCTGGAGCGTGCTGACCGTCTTTGTAGATAGTACCATTTACAAAGTATGCTGGTTTACGATTTTCCATTTCACTTCTGGCATTGCACCATTTTATAGAATCGTACCAACTAATCATTTGGACTGGATATTTCGCGCCTTTTCCATCGCCGGAATTATCAAACTCATATCCGTGTGAAATTGCCCATTTATAGACTTTTTCCCAGAGCTCACTGGTCACTTCATATTCATCCATATAGAAACCATTCACCGTTATCGAATAGTCGCCAAAGTCAGGGTCTGTTCCTGTGTTTGTACCAGCATGAATCGGCACAACTCCTTTGGGTGGGCTTTTCCATTGTTTAATGTAGTTCTGATCCTTGGCGGTGAATATGTTGGCTTTAACTTTAACCCGTTTCCCATCCTCTCTTTCTAGATCCACTTGCCCAAGTGCACTATTGAATCTGACAACCTCAGCCTTAATGGTTCGTCCATCTTTTAGCTCAAACTCATGGAGCAAGGCTTTTGCTTGAACACCACATAGTATTAAAGCCGATATTGCTATTTTTCGTAATAGAATAGGATTCATTTAGTTTACCTTTTTTAGGTTGAACGTTATCGGTGATCTGACATGGGAAGAAAACGTTGCCCTGAAAAATAGGCCGTGTCCATATCAGACCCAACCTCTGGTTAGGCAACCTGTAGTTTTTTTACTTTGTTAAACCAGATTTTTAGTTTGGTATCACAATTCGTACACGTCGCTGTGCCTAGCTCAGAAACTAATTTAAATTCGGTTTGGCACTCTGGACATTTTAAGGATTTAACGGGGAGCTTATGAATAATCAGAAATGCAATTCCTGCTCCTATAATTCCTCCCGCCCAGACTACGCCTTGCATGTAAAACTCAATGTTCTCAGCACTCATTCCATTAAAATAAAAAATAATTCCTACAATGAATGCTAAAACAAACTCACCCAACAACCAAAGGGCTGGAGCAATTAAGGGTAACCACTTGCTTCTGTTTTTCTTTTTAACCTTTGGAACAAGTGCTCCATAGAGACTGCACAGGATTATTATTTCTAGCATATTTTATCCTTTAATTCTTATGTCCTGACGTTACGGGTGAGCTGACATGGGAATAAATGCAGGCATTCCCCTTTTACGATCTTGAACTTAGGAGCTAACTCAGCATGGGTTCCGCCCTACCTTACCGCACTTAAATGAACAAGTTTAAGATCCACGCTATACAAAGACAATATCATTAAGCCTTGCTATTATCCATAAAAATAATTTTATAATTTAAAATTATGGATAAAACGGAACATTTATCAGGGACTCAGAAACATCCTGGCTTTATCTGCCGTAAAAATGGCAGCTTGCGGGGACTTGGCGCAATGAGAAATTAGCTCAAGCTCGGCTATCGCTCCTTATTCAACTCAAAATCGGCGTGTTGAATAGTTGCCTATCTTTAAACAAAATGAGCCGCACGTGGGATCGTGCGGCTCGTTTGGGTCAATCTACTTGTTGCACTTCGGACGATTCGCTTGGGCGGGCGCGGCGTTGTCCGAGTTTCCTTCTTCGAAGGGCAACGACGAAGCGTCGCTCTCCGCGGGAGGAAAAACCGCCCGGCTTATATTTTACAGCGAAGCGATTGCGGAGTTAAACAAGGCGCTGGGGCGCATGGCTGCATTGGCCAGTTCGTCGTTCGGGCGGTAGTAGCCACCAATGTCCATGGTTTCGCCCTGACGACAGAACATTTCTTCCATAATATCATCCTCGTTGTAGAGGAGGTTTTCAGCCAGCAACGCAAAACGCTCTTTCAACTCGGCATCGGCATCCTGTGCCGCGAGGGCTTCCGCCCAGTACAGCGCCAAATAGAAATGACTGCCCCGGTTATCGAGATCATGCACCTCGCGCATAGGGGATTTGTTTTCAGCCAGGAACTGAGTCGTGGCCACATCTAGCGTATCGGCCAAAATCTGTGCTTTTTCGTTTCCGAAGGTGGCTGAAAGGTGTTCGAGCGAAACGCCCAGTGCAAGGAATTCGCCGAGCGAGTCCCAGCGAAGATGATTTTCTTTCAGGAATTGCTGCACGTGTTTCGGAGCGGAACCGCCGGCTCCGGTTTCAAACAAGCCGCCGCCCTGCATCAACGGAACAATGGAGAGCATTTTCGCGCTGGTGCCGAGTTCAAGAATGGGAAAGAGGTCGGTTAGATAGTCGCGCAATACGTTCCCCGTGACGGAAATGGTATCCAGTCCGTCTTTGGTGCGTTCGAGCGTAAGACGGGTGGCTTCGACTGGGGCCATGATCTGAATATCCAGCCCTTTCGTATCGTGATCTTTCAGGTAGCCTTTGACCTTTTTGATCAACTGCGCATCGTGTGCCCGGTAGGCATCGAGCCAGAAGATGGCCGGAACGCCGGTGGCCCGGGCGCGGGTGACGGCGAGTTTAATCCAGTCCTGAATGGGTGCATCTTTCACCTGACAGGCGCGCCAGATATCGCCCTGCTCCACCTTATGTGCAATCAATACCTTTCCGTCGGCGTCCACAATTTGAACCGTTCCAGCTGTTGGAAGTTCGAAGGTTTTGTCGTGCGAGCCGTATTCTTCGGCTTTCTGCGCCATGAGTCCCACGTTGGGAACGGTGCCCATGGTGGCCGGATCAAACGCGCCATTCTTTTTACAGAAGTCGATGGTTTCGGCATAAATGCCGGCATAACAACGATCGGGAATAATAAAGTTGGTATCTTGCAGGTTTCCTTCTTTATTCCACATCTGGCCGGAAGAGCGGATGGCGGCAGGCATGGATGCATCGATGATGACATTGCTCGGAACGTGCAGATTGGTGATGCCTTTGCGGAAATCAACCATGGCGAGATCGGGTGCATCTTGATAGAGCGCTGCCATATCTAACTCGATCTCTTCCTGCTTTTCTTCTGGAAGGTCGGCGATTTTGGCATAGAGATCGCCAATCCCGTTGTTTACATCCACACCGAGTTCTGGATATTTTTCGAGGAGATCTTTATAGAAGACCGCAACACAGTGGCCAAAGATGATTGGATCGGAAACCTTCATCATGGTGGCTTTCATGTGTAGGGAGAAAAGGATTTCGTCTTCTTTGGTTGCTACGATCTGATCCGCAAGGAACGATTCCAGTGCCGCGGCGCTCATGAACGTGCCATCAATCACTTCGCCAGCTTGGAGGGCCAGTCCGTCTTTCAGTACCGTTGTGCTTCCATTGCTTCCGACCAGTTCGATCTTGGCGGTCGTGGCTTTCGCCAACGTGATTGACTTTTCGTTGCCAAAGAAATCATTTGCAGACATGCTGGAAACAACGGATTTGGAGTCGGCAGACCAGACTCCCATATGATGGGGGTGAGTTTTGGCATATTCCTTGACGGCAGGCGCGGCACGGCGATCGGAGTTGCCTTCGCGCAGTACTGGGTTCACGGCAGAGCCCTTCACGGTATCGTAAAGCGATTTCGCGGCCGGATCGTCATAATCGGGTAGCGCATACCCTTTTTCCTGCAGCTCGGCGATGGCGGCTTTCATCTGCGGAATGGAAGCGGAAATATTCGGGAGCTTCACCAGGTTGGCTTCCGGCGTTTGGGCCAGCTTGCCCAGTTCCGCAAGTGTATCCGCCACCTTCTGTTTTTTAGTCAAGACTTTCGGAAACAGCGCTAAAATACGGGCTGCCAGCGAAATATCGCGTGTCTCAACAACCACGCCTGCGGCGGCGGTGTAGGCCTCGACAATAGGCAGGAGAGAACGAGTGGCCAATGCAGGTGCTTCGTCGGTAATGGTGTAGATGATTTTCGCTTTATCGCTCATAATATTTCCGTTCGTTGAATTTTGTCTCAAAATTGGGAGTGCGCTTGTCTATTTGAAAGTGGGGTTGATGTCAAGTCTCACCCCCATTTCCATTGATCTAAATCGCCTTCCGATCCTAAATTAGCCGGCCCGTTAGCGACAGCGCAGCTGCGGAAGTGATTTCCAACGTCTGGAAGGTTCCCACCAAATCGGCCGACGCTTTCTCAATGCGCACGGGCAATTTTCCTTCGGTCCGGCAGGCGACAGCGCCTTCCATGCGCGGATCAACCCGCTCGACCAATACCCGATAGGTTTTGCCCACCATGGCTTCGTTATATTCCAACGAAGTCCGTTTCAATACATCGCTTAGTTTGACAAACCGTTCACTTTTTTGTTGCGGGGTAATGTCGTCTTCCCAGCGCGAGGACCGGGCTCCCACGCGTGGCGAATATTTGGCAACGTAAGCCATATTATACTTCACCTTCTCCATCAGCTCGGCACTTTTTTCAAACTGCTCCTCGGTCTCCCCGCTGAAGCCGACAATGATGTCGGTGAAAATGGTGGCGGTTGGAAGCAACTCCCGGATATCGCTGACAATGGCCAGATAGTCATCAATGCTGTGGTTTCGGTTCATGCGGCGCAGCAATTTTTCGTCGCCACTCTGCACCGGCAAATGAATCTGTTTGGCGAGGCAGGTATAGTCGGCGATGGCCTCAATCACATCGCGCGTCATATCGCGTGGATGAGGCGAGGTAAAGTAGACCCAGAATTCTTTTCCACTTTCGTTGCCCAGCTCCCCCACGGCTCGCAGCAATTCGGCAAAGGAAATTTCCTCGCCCTGTTTATCCAGTCCATAGGAATTTACATTTTGTCCGAGGAGCGTAATGACTTTGACGTCCTGTTCGATCAGCTTCTGAACCTCGGCTAGGATATCTTTGCTGGCCCGCGAAACCTCGCGGCCACGGGTGTAAGGCACGGCGCAGAAGGAGCAGAATTTGTCGCACCCATTTTGAATGGGAACAAAAGCATCAAAATTGGAGCTATAGGTAGGCTTCACTTGCCAGAAATCGGTGCGCTCGTCTTCGCGGTGCATTTCGTTGAGCGGATGCCGCACCGAAAATTCGGTGGCCACGCCGCATTGCTGCAACATATTAGGAAGGTCTGGCAATTCGTTCATCCGAAAGACCAGATCGAACAGCTTCAGAAACTTTTCCTCATCGGCCGGAAGAATGCAGCCGGAGACAAAGGTGACCAGCGGCTTTTCATTTTTCCACTGATTCCACTTCCGGATTTTACTGTAGACTTTATCGATGGCTTTCTGCCGAACCGAGCAGGCCACCACTCCAATTAGAGAGGCCTCCTCTTCATTATCGGTCATTTCGTAGCCCATGCTCTCGATGACACTGCGGATCCGCTCGGAATCCGACTGGTTCATCTGGCACCCCAATGTTACTGCACAACATTTCATAATTTTGCTTGGGTTTTTGGATTGGGATTATTGGATGGTTGAGATGCTGCCGTGCATCCATCCAGGCATCCAGCAATTCCGGTTAGAAATACACTTCGGTGTGGATCTGGGCCGTCGGCAGCCCGTTTTCCTGCAGCATATCGAAGGCTTCATAGATCATATCGCAATTGCCGCAGAGAAAGGCATTGGTGTCGGGATCGATTTTTAGCGTTTTGAGATAGTCAGTGACCCGCCCTTTAAAATCGCCCCCCTCTTCGCGGGATACGCAGTGGAAATAGCTTTCGCCATAAAACTCTTTCTCATAGGACTCATCCACACGGGCCGTACCGTGGATCAGTTTAAAACGAAGCCCTTCATGAGACTCCACAAAACTGTGGAATGGGGAAATTCCGGTGCCCGTGGCAATCAACAGCAACGGTTTATCGCGCACCTCTTCGAGCAGCTTAAAGTGGCCATAGGGTCCGCCCACACTCACGGCATCGCCCACCTTCAGATCGCAAAGTTGTTTGGAAACCAGCCCCTCTTCCACACGGCGCACGAGCACTTCCAGATAATCGGCTGTCCCTCCGGAATACACCGAATAGTCGCGAATCTCCGGATCGCCTTCGACACCCACGCGAATGTATTGACCCGGTTCAAAGTCCATATCAATCCGTTCAATGCGTACCACGCACGTTTCCGCGGTAAGTTCTCGAATTTCCAGCACGTTGCAGGTGGTTCTTTTTTTCGTGGTCAATAACATGGTTTTCCTCGCTCTATAAACAGACCTTTTTAGTCCTGTTCGCTAAAGGTGCGCGTTTATAGTTTCCAACCCATGGAAAGTCAAACTGAACCACCTGTATTTCCAAACATTGGAAAGCGGGCTTGCATTCGATTTGGAAGCCGATACCGTGAAATGCTTTATCGGAGTATTTGTCATCGAAAAATCACCTATCAGATTAACTCGCTATTTCCTGCCGTATCGAAAGGACCTTATCAGCACCCTTCTTTGCGGCCTGATTACGGTGGGTTGCAACCTGATGTTGCCTGTTTTCACGCGGTGGATCATCGACGGCCTAGAAACGGAAACCCTAACGCAGCCGCAACTTATTTGGTATCTGATCTACTTTTTCGTGGTCGGAGCGATTTCCATCTTCTTTTCGCGCTACCTTCGCCATTTTCCGATGATGCTCTCTCATAAGGTGGAATATACGCTGCGCAACGATGTGTTCCAACATCTCACCCAAATGGATCAGGCGTTCTATCGTTCGAAGCGCACCGGCGACCTGATGACCCGACTCTCTTCCGACATTAATTTGGTGCGCGATTCCATTGGCCAAGGCTTTCTGCAGGGCGTACGCACCATTTTGGTTATCTGCATGGCCACCAGCGTCATGGCGCTGGCCGACCTCCAGCTAGCGCTCATCGTGGTCGGCCTGTTCACGCCCATGGTGATTGTTTTCTTTCTAATTCTGCGCATCATGCGGCGCTACCAGCAGGAACTGCAGGAACATGTTGCAGAGGTTTCGAACTATTCCCAGGAAACCTTCTCCGGCATCCGTTGCATTAAAGGCTTTGCGCTCGAAACGCGACGGAACCGCGCGTTTGAAGAATTAAACAGCGACCTCATTGGTAAAAATATGCGCGTGGCGGCCTCGCGCCACTTCCTCTTTTCCTTCATGTCCTTTGGCTTTGGCCTCGGCACCATTCTGATTATGGTGGTCGGCGGAAAAAAAGTGATTTCGGGCGATCTCTCATTGGGAACGCTGACCCAATTTTCGGCCTATCTGCTCTATATGCAATGGCCGCTGCTGGCCATCAGTTGGGTGCTTTCGATGCTCCAGCGCGGCAAAGTGAGTTGGTTGCGTATTAAAGAGATTTTGGAGCGCGAACCGACCATTCAGGAAAAAGCCGATCTTCCAATCCCTGGAAAATGTCCGGAAGCCTCGATCCATTTCCAAGGAGTGGAACTCAAAATTGATGGGCGCACCTTCCTGCAGAACATCAACTTGGACGTGCCGCGCGGCCAGACACTGGGCATTACTGGCCCGACCGGGAGCGGAAAAACCCTATTGACCTCGTTGGTGGCACGTCTTTCCGACCCCACCGCCGGGTCCATTGAAATTGGAGGAATCGACCTTCGCGATCTTCCGCTCAGCCAACTGCGGGGCATGATTGGCTATGCGGCCCAGGAACCGATGCTATTTTCCAAGACCCTCGAACATAATATTGGCTTTGGCTTGGATGAGTTGGATGCATCCACCATCAGCTGGGCGGCCGACATTGCCCACCTGCATCACGACGTGGAAGGATTCCCTGAAAAATATGAGACGATGCTGGGCGAACGCGGCGTTACACTTTCCGGCGGGCAACGCCAGCGCACCTCCATTAGCCGGGCCATTGCGCGCAAGCCCGACATTCTGATTCTTGATGATGTCCTTGCGTCGGTCGATACACAGACGGAGGCGGCCATTATGTCAAAACTCCAGCCCGTTATGCACAACCACACCACCCTCTTTGTGAGCCACCGCATCTCCACGCTGCGTTATGCCGACACGCTGATTGTGATTGAAGACGGACAAATTACCCAGCGCGGGACCCACGAAGAACTGATTCAGCAGCCGGGCTATTATGCAGAACTCAACACCCTCCAGCAATTGGAACAGAAACTGGAGGCCAAATAATGAATAAGGGCCGCCGTTTTCTTTCCTATGCCAAACCGTATTCCGGTTGGCTGACCCTTGCATTCATCTTGATCATGCTTACGACCTTGTCGATTAACTACCTCCCGGTCTTGTTGCAACGCATTACAGATGATGTGCTGAGGAATCCTGCTTCGCCCATGAGCGATCGCATGGACCTGCTGATTCATTTGGGCATCATCTACATTAGCATTGCCGCGGTGGGCTATCTGATCCGCTATCTGCAGACGCTGCTGACCGCGTGGATTGGCCAAAAAATTATTTACGACCTGCGACTTTCCGTATTCCGAAAAGTATTGCGGTTGCATCAGGGCTATTTTGACAAAACGGCCATCGGAACGCTGATGAGTCGGGTGACCTCCGACATTGAACGCCTGCAAAATTTTGTGACTGAAGGCGTGGTGGGGTCGATTGCCGACCTATTCATGATCATGGGGATTATGGGCTATATGATCTGGTTTAGCCCGCGGCTATCCATTTCCATTTTCGCCACCCTCCCCTTCCTTTTTGTGCTCCTGTATTTTGTGAACATCAAACTACGCAATGCCAACCGCGATATCCGCGACCGGCAATCGAATTTGAATGCGCTCATTCAAGAAGATCTCACGGGCATGACCACGATCCAGCTCTTTAACCGAGAAGGCCAGGCGGTGGAAGACTTCAAAATTCGCAACAAACATCTCCGCTCCGCCTACTATGACGAGGTCAAGTGGTTCAGCTTGTATTTCCCAACCATGGAATCCGGGCAGGTCGTGGCCCAGCTGATCACCTTGGCCATTGGAGGCACGCTGATGATGCAAAGCCCAGATCTGCTGACCCTCGGCACGCTGATTGCTTTTCTGGCCTATTTAAAGGGATTCTTCCAACCCTTAGGCTCATTATCTGACAAGATTGGGTCCTTCCAAGTGGCCATGGCTTCCATTGAGCGCGTCTTCGACCTGCTCGATACCGAGGAACTGATTAACGATCCCGAAACGCCCGAAACGCCCGACCGTATTGCTGGAGCCATTGCCTTCAACAACGTAAGTTTTTCTTATGTAAAAGACCATCCGGTCATTAAAAACCTCTCATTTAATGTGGAACCCGGCCAGGTGCTGGCCGTGGTGGGCGCAACGGGAGCGGGCAAAAGCACCATCATCAATCTCATCGGCCGATTTTATGATGTTCAGCAGGGCTCAGTGACCATTGACGGAATCGACATCAAAAACTTTGCAAAATATGATCTGCGCAAACGGCTCGGCTATGTGTTCCAAGAACCCTTCATCTTCACCGGATCGGTTGCGGATAACATCAGCTTGGGCACACCGGGGCTGGAACGATCCGATATTATACGGGCCGCCCAAACCGTGAATGCACACACGTTTGTTGAGGCCATGCCGGATGGCTACGATACGATCATGAATGAACGCGGAGCGGGCCTTTCGCTGGGCCAGAAGCAATTGCTCGTGATGGCCCGTGCTCTGGCCCAGGATCCTGCACTTTTATTCGTGCTCGACGAAGCCACCGCCAGCGTCGATACCGCCACGGAGATGCTCATTCAGGATGCCCTCGCGAAATTGATGTCGAACCGGACCTCCATTGTGATTGCCCATCGACTTTCCACCATCCGGAATGCGGACCGCATTCTGGTGATGCGGCATGGCGAGCTGGTGGATCAAGGTACGCACAATGAACTGATGGCCAACGACGGCTACTATCGGCAGCTATACGAATTACTTTTGCACGCCCCAAGCATCCGGACTGATTAGCCCAAACGCCTGTCAGAGAGTCATCTCCGGTACGCGACACCTCTCCTCGGAACAAAGGAATCGGCGGGCATCGGCATCTGCAAACTTCCATCCTCTTCTTGCAAACACGATCTTCCGCTCTATATTGACCCCAATCAACAGGAGAGCCATATGAACCGTGTACTCGCAAGTATGTTTGCCCTATCCATTGTAACCATCGCCTCGGCCGAAGAGGCCTCGGATAAGCTTAGGCAGGAATTTGAGGCCTATAAGCTACAGTCGAACCAACGCATTCAGGCACTAGAACGTGAACCGAGTGGCGATCATTTAACCCCCAATCAGCAAGGAATGCTGGCCGATCGAAACACACTCGACTTCGAATTCCACGGCTATTTCCGAGCGGGCCTCGGCGTGAACGGAAACGGCGATGCCATGGAAGCCTTTAAAGCCCCCAATGCCGGGGCTAAATATCGCCTGGGTAACGAAGCCGAAGCCTACGCGGAAGCCACGCTTCAACAAAACTTCAGAAGCAAAGCGCTCATTGAAAATAACGTCGATTTCTTCACCAAAATCACGCTGGCTTATGTCACCCCTACGATGGACAACAACAACTTCGACACCACCACCTCTCTCCGGGAAATTTATGCCGGAGCACGCGGGGTATGGAACGGACAGAAGGATGCGCAATTCTGGGCCGGAAATCGATTTTATGAACATCTAAACATTCATATGAATGACTTCTTCTTCCGCGATATGGCCGGATTTGGCGGGGGCATTGAAGATGTCGCGATTGGCGATGAAATGAAGTTTGCCTTTGCCTGGTTGGGCGGATCAATCGACCAATTGGACTCCAGCGGAATTACGTATCAAAACGATTACCACTTCAATAAAAATACGTTCGATTTTAGATTATATAATATTCCGCTCTCCTTCGGAAAACTTGAATTGATCGCCGACCTCGCCTATTTCGCCGGGGACACATTGGAAAATGAATCCACAATCACCAATACCATCGACGACAGTTTCGGTTGGGCTTTAGGTGCCATACTGAAATCCGAACTCAATGCCAACATGGATAATCAATTTACCATTCAATATGGCACCGGGGCTGCAGACAATTTCCGAGCCGTGATCACCGCTCCCCAAGGGGTTGATCTCACCTCGGAAGCATTCATTCCCGTCGACGACACCAAACGCCTGCGTATTACCGACGATATTATCCTCGATACCGGGTCGCCCATCTCACTTCAGTTTGTGGCCATTTATGAGCACTACGATAATGGCTTCGATACGGCGAATACAATCGATTGGATTTCCGTCGGTATTCGGCCGGTCTATCATTTCAATGATTTTTTCTCCCTCGCCTTCGAAGCTGGAGCAGACTACACCCACCAGAAAGATGAATTGGAAGGAGTGGTTGGAAAATTCACGCTGGCCCCACAACTTCAACCGGCGGCCACCTATTTTTCACGCCCCTCCATCCGCGCGTTCTGTACCTATGCGGTATGGTCGGACGGATTCAAAGGTGCGGTTGCTTCAACCGGCTACGGCAATGAAACGCAGGGCCTCTCTCTCGGTCTTCAGATGGAAGCCTGGTGGTAGCGGCTCTTTTCCAACCCGCGGAGACATCCAGCGCCCGGGTTTAAAAAGGAGTCAAGTGCTGTCATACGCCCCAGATGTCGTCCCGCAGGGTGGATTTCGCGTCTTCGAGTTTCGAAATCAGAAATCGAGGGTGGTTTGATTCAGCATCTCTTTGGCGTGCTGAAGGGTGACGTTGGTGGAACCCTTTCCCCCGAGCATGCGGGCCAGTTCTTCGGCCCGCCCTTCATCATCCAACAATTCCACCTCGGTGAAGGTGCGGCCATCTTCCACTTTTTTGGTAACCGCCAAATGCCGGTCTCCACAAGCGGCCACCTGGGGAAGATGTGTGATGCAAAGCAGTTGATGGCAGTCGGCCACTTGGGCCAATTTACGCCCGACGGCTCCGCCAATTTCTCCACCAATGTTCGCATCGATCTCATCGAATACCAGCACAGGAATCTGGTCCTGCTTCGCCAGTACGACTTTGGTGGCCAGCATGACGCGGGAAATTTCGCCGGATGAAGCAATCATGCGCAGCGGGCGCATATCTTCTCCGGCGTTGGGGGCAAAACCAAATTCAATCACATCCATCCCCAACGGCGTTGGATCGCACGGCGTGATCTGCACATCAAAAAATCCATGTTCAAAGCCAATATCGACCAGCTCGCGAGTGATCGATTCAGAAAGATGGTCGGCCACGTTTTCACGCTTATTTCGCAGTGCCGCACCTACTTTTTCCAGGGTCTGGAACAGGGTGGCAAGCTCGCGCTGTAATTCCTCGCGCCGGCGACCCCGGCCGCGGAGTTCCTTCAGTTGTTCACTCCACATTTGGCCGTTGGTCAACACCTCTTCCACCGTGGAACCATATTTTCTTTTAAGCGTTTGATAGGTCGTGAGGCGGTCATCGAGCCATTGCATGCGCTCGGCACTGTCATCAATTCCAGCCGCTGAATCTTCAACCGAGCGAACCACTTCCTGAATGGAAGTGACCGCCGTTTCAATTTCATCGTGCCAGTCCTGAGCCTCGGGCAATAATTTGATTAATTGATTGAGGGCCTGCTGCGCGGCAACGAGGCCATCGAACGCGCACCCTTCCGCTTCGGTCAAAGCCTGGACCACCCCGTTCGCTAGTTCAATGACATGTTGCGAGTTGGCAATTACACTGTGCTCCTCTTCCACCTCGGCACCCTCGTCCACACTCAGGTTCGCACTTTCAATTTCATTCACCCGATAATCGAGAAATTCAATCTGCCGCAACAGGTCTTCTTCGTTATCAGAATTCAGCGCATTAATCTGCTTCTGAACCTCACCATACTTTTTGTACTCCACCAGATAGGTCGCTTTGGCCTTATCGAGCTGTCCAAATGCATCGAGAATTTCAAGTTGCACCTTCGGATCCAGCAGCGATTGGTGATCATAGGGCCCGTGCATATCAACCAGTACTGCGCCCAAACGTTTAAGCACGCTCAGCGTAACCGACTCGTCGTTCACGGTGGTTCGATTGGACGATTCGGTAATGATGCGCCGAATCAGCAACAGGCCGCCATCGCACGGTTCGAGCCCAACATCTTCCAGAATCGCGTCCACCTGATCGGTATTTTCAAGCCCGAACTCGGCATGCACGGCACAGGAGCTTTCGCCCGTGCGGATCATGGATTTATCGGCGCGCTCTCCGAGCAGAAGCCGCAAGGCCCCAATCAGGAGGGATTTACCCGCACCGGTCTCACCGGTAATTACATTGAGGCCTTCGCTGAAGCCCACCTGAACGTCATCAACGAGCGCGAGATTTTTAATTTTTAATGTTCTGAGCATGTCCGGCGGAGTATCTAAGGAGGATACGATTTGGGCAAGCCGGATTATTCAGGATCAAAGCATTCTTTAACCTTGTCACTTTCCTCTTCCATCCGCTTATCTTCAAATTCTTTGAGAAAAATGTAAATCATTCCAAAAAGAATCATCAAAAAAATCGGGCCACCGACAAAGTAGAATACATCGGGAAGCATAAAGGAGGGGCGGGAAACGGCTTTGCGAACTTGGGGTTTCACCGGCTTGCTCTCCAAGCGCTCGGAGGTCGGCAAATAGTCGGCGGAGGTAACCCCATACACTGCGGTTACCGTTCTCGTTGCCTCCTGCTCTTCCTGCGCACTCACCGAAGATTCCACATCGTCCGATGCACCTTGTGCAAAGGCACTCTCGGAGAGCACAAAAAACAATCCAACTAAGACATAAACTATTCTTTTCATTTTCACCCGTGGTTCCCGGAAGCGACTCACCCGATGCTCAGGCATTGTTAACTCGCTACAAATTAGATAACAGAACCGCAGTCCAAATAGAATGAGTAATAAGAGATTTAATTAATTTAACCAATTTCTGACCGGCGTTTCATAGCCGATTCCATGCATATAATTATAGGTTGCTGCCTTAAGAGCCTCTCCTACTATTGCGACATCGTGATCAAAATCATATTCGAACGGGATCTCATTGCGGGCAAAGGTCGATACCGGTCGGCTTGAAACCCGAACCTGGTACCGCTCCGGATGAATGGAAATATCACTATGGTCGGTTAAAGCAAATCGATGCCAATAGGCAGAATGGAGAATCCCATCATCAAAAAGAGCGCGCACGGTTTCCAAGGTTTCAAACGTTTCTTTTTCGGTCTGAGTTGGGAAACCATACATCAAATAAGCATGTGTCAATATCCCCGCGGCAGCGAGGTCGGTCAAAACGCGCGTGGCATACTGCAAGGTAATGCCTTTTTTCATCAACTTAAGCGTCCGATCGCATCCGGTTTCCAACCCGCCGGTCACCGCAATGCACCCGGCCGCGGCCATTTTTTGAATCAGCTCCGTTGAAAAACGTTTCTCGTAGCGGATATTACCCCACCACTCGATATCCAACCCTCTCCGTTGAATTTCGTCGCACAGATTATTTAAAAGGTCCGGCGGCAAGGCCTCATCCACAAAATGGAAGCCCGAAAATTTGGTTTGCGCCATGACTCGTTCGATCCAGTTACAAATGGTCTTCGCATCTGCAGGATCATAGCGGCTGATATAGTCGATGGAGGTGTCGCAGAAAGCACAGCGACTCCAGCAACAACCATGCGCCAGCACCAACTTATTCCAACGTCCGTCCGACCAGAGCCGGGTTACCGGATTAAGCACCTCGAAGATCCCAAAATAGTCATCCAGTTCCAATCCGTGGAAATCGGGGGGCGGCAAATCTGCATGAGGCACCTCCACCGCTTCCGAGTTTTTGAAAACGACTTCATTATTTTCGCAGACAAACGTGCGCACGAGTTTCCCGCCGTCAGCCAAGCGTTGTAGCGGAAGGAAACCGCTATCCAGAATGATGCTATCGACATATTCAAAGATGCTTGGATCTTTCAGTTCCCGCAGCTCCGTATTCGGATATCCCCCTCCGATCGCAATATGAGTCAACGGGTATGTTGCCCGTATCCGACGTGCAATAATAAGCGCACCAAGCAGGCAACCCGGAAAAGGAATGGTGATGATCACCGTCTCGGGACGATGCTTCCGCATCTCTTCATCGGCCAACTCTTCCAACCATTGGAAAAAGATGGAATCACCCTGCTCCAGTTCATCCTGCACAATTCCAAACGATGGAAGGCTGGCGGTCAGGCTTTCTGCATAGCGCGAGAATCCAAAATGCGGATCAAGCTCCGAAGCAACATCGGCAATATCATCCAAATAAAGTCCCGCAAGATACCGAGCACGATCTTCCGGATCCAATCCCCGGAAATTCCACTGCAACTGCTCTTCAAGTTCATAAGCGCGGACCAGATTCTCTCCTTCCGGCAGCCAGCCACGCTGTAGAATTTTTCCGACGGCACCCGGATTTTTATTCTGAAGAAACGCAAGCACCTCTTCTACGGTTTTCAGATAAGGCTCGGCGGCATCCAGCGGAATACCGAGTTCGCCGCTCAATCGTTCAATGCCTGACTTTGAAAAAAGTTTAAGTAGTAATTTCAGCGACAAATCACTCTGAACCGCATCATGCCCAATCGACTTCAGCCAAGCGGTGAGCAAGGGCGTGGCGGCATACGGCGTGTTTGGCTGTAGCAGAGGTGGGGTTATCAGCAATATTTTCATAAGTATAAGGGTTGCGAAACTACCGGTATTGCATCCGTATTTCCATCTGGAATCGTATTATTATTGCAGGGTTGAATCTGATTATGCATAAATGAAAATCTTTTACCGACTGAAGGTTTATCGACTATGGCAAAACCAATTTACACAGGCTCCTACAACAACCGCAGTGGCGGGGGTTGGAAGCGCGTTTTCATCATTATTATTATCATCCAGATCGTCCTCGTGGGCGCTTATTTAGTCTGGTCCAAAGGCAAAAAATCGGATCAGGAAGCGATAAGCATTCCAGAACCCGCCATTCCCACACTCAACTTCGAGCCAGAACCACCGGGCCTCGCGCCCATCATTGCCATGCCAGCTTCACCCGAAGTTCAGGCAGCCATCTCCGATGCCCGCGCTGCGCTGGATGCCGGCCAGTTGGCTGAAGCCAAAAGACAGCTTGATCTGATTGTTGCGTCCTCCCCCGATCCCGAAGCCATCAAGTTATTGGGTGATGTGAATATGAAAATGCTAAAATCCTCGGTTCCCATGCTTGGAAAAGAGCGCTATTCTATTCAGTCGGGTGATTATCTGCAAAAAATTGCAAAGCAATACAACTCCACCGTCGCGCTGATCCAAGCGATGAATGGCATGCAAAACGACACCATCTGGGCCGGAGCTTCCCTCATCGTATACAACAGCAATTTCAACATTCGGATTTCTAAAACCCGCAACACGCTGGACCTGATGGTGGGCGACCAACTCTTTAAGCGCTACTCGGTGGGAACCGGAAAATTTGGCAAAACACCATCCGTAGAATTTAAAATCGTGGATAAAATTACAGAGCCCCCGTGGACCCGCTTTACCGATGGGAAACAAATCCAGTATGGCGACCCTGAAAATGTGCTCGGCACCCGCTGGATGAAGATTGTATCTGCAGAGCATCCTGAAATTACCGGATTCGGCATTCATGGAACTTGGCAACGCGACAGCATCGGACAGCAGTCCAGCGCGGGTTGCATCCGCATGCTCAACGAAGATGTTGAAGAACTCTTTGATCTGGTCCCCCGCAAAACAACTGTTATAATTAGCGAATAATTTTTCCCCCGAGGCATACTGCATGAACGCACAATTCAGCCTTCCATTCGAGAGCCCCATTCACGAACTCGAAACTAAACTTAAAGAACTCGAAACCTTCAGTCTGGAGCAGGACATTGATGTGTCCCACGAAATCCAGAACATGAAAACGAAGATCGATCAGACTCGTAACACCATTTATGAAAATCTATCGGCGTGGCAAAAGGTTCAGGTAGCACGGCACCCGAACCGCCCGTATACCCGAGACTATATTGAGATCATGACCACCGATTTCGTGGAAATCCACGGCGATCGAATCCATCGCGATGACCGAGCTATTATTGGCGGATTTGCCAAGATTGACGGTCAGAAAGTCATGCTCATCGGCTCCCAAAAAGGCCGCGACACCAAGAGTAATGTTGAAACCAACTTTGGTTGTGCGCATCCAGAAGGTTACCGGAAGGCACTTCGTCTGATGAAGTTGGCCGACAAATTTAATATTCCAATTGTCTCCCTCATCGATACCAAAGGCGCCTACGCGGGACTTGAATCCGAAGAGCGGCATATTGCCGAAGCCATTGCCGTGAACCTGCGCGATTGCTTCAATATTAAGGTGCCTATCGTTTGTGTAATCATTGGCGAAGGCGGATCCGGTGGCGCGCTGGGCATTGGTATTGGAAACCGAATCCTGATCATGGAACACGCCTACTATTCCGTCATCTCGCCGGAAGGCTGTGCGGCCATTCTTTGGAAAGACCGAGCTTATTCCGACCAGGCGGCCGAAGCGCTGAAGATCACCGGGAAAGACCTCCTGGAACTTAAACTGGCCGACGCCATCATTCCTGAACCGCAAGGGGGCGCCCATACCAACCCCGAAGCCGCGGCCGATTTTCTAAAGATTGCCATACTCGAGAATCTCGCCGAACTCCAGAAGATGACGGCCGAGGAGATTTTGGAAGATCGCTACAACAAATTCCGCTCCATGGGCGAATTTGAAGGGTCTGTGGAATAACGGTTCCACCCGCTCTTCAAAAGGAGGCCTTGAGCCTCCTTTTTTTTTGCCCGTGATCCGTCAAGGATCACCCCTTAATGGGGGATCATCGTGGAAATAACAGAGCGATCTGAGCCGCACGTATCCGATAAAAACAGTAGTAATGAATAACACCGAGGTTTAATCAATAAACAACGGCCCTTTCATCTATTTTGGATTGAGCCCCTCGGAGCAGGCATCTACGCCGTTAGGACTCCAATCTCGTTGCTGCGACCAACTTGGCCGCTTCATTTTTTAGAATTATGGACGAGTAATTTCGACGGCCGAGGCTTTCGCGAACCGAAGAGCACCGGGCTTATCAATCGTAATCACAACCGTCTCAACCTTTTCATTCGCTAACGCAATATCTGCGATCTCTTCGGCTAACGATTCGATCAACTGAAATGAACTCTCTTCAACCAGTTTGAGAATGGCCTTCTTAATCGACTTATAATCCACCGTATCGTTCAAGTCGTCCGAACGCCCAGCCGTACGTAGGTCCGTGTGCATTTCGACATTGATCACAATGTCCTGCTTTTCACGACGTTCTTCCGGATAGATCCCTATAATGCAACGCAGGGCCAACTCTCTGATAAAAATTTTATCCATACCATCTCCTTATTGACCCCGTCGCAGATCGATAAAATCGGCCATCGGAAATCATTCTTCAAAATTTACGGCACCGCCGCCTATACACCTTGATCAAAAACACCATTTCCGAGCAAATGCTGCCCGCCATCCACATAAATAACCTGTCCCGTGCAATAGTCCGCTTTGAGCAAAAAAAGCGCGGCTTCCGCAATATTTTCAGGGGTTGGAAAGAATGCCAAAGGAACCCGGCCCGCCCGCTCGGCAAAATGTTCCCCCGTATCCCCCGGCGGCGGAAGAATGGGGCCAGGCGCAACCGCATTCACACGAATGCTCGGCGCAAGATCCAACGCCGATAATTTGGTGAGCTCTTCAAGCCCCTTCTTCGTGATTGAATAAGAAAGTGCCGAGGAGTCATTGGCCCGAATCCGGCGATCCAACAGATTAATGACCGCCCCCTGCTCCGTTTGCGCCGCAAAGAGACGCGTCAGCTCCATGGGTGCAAAAAGATTCACCTGAAACTCTCGGTATACCCGCTCCGGAAAACCATCCGCCAACCGATCTTTCGTAAAAAGAGATGCGTTATTCACCAGAACATCCAACGGCCCAGACTGCTCAATCATCCGAGCGCAATCATCGGCCGACAAAAGATTCCCTTGTATCGTATAGGGAGAAAGTGCCGCCGCCTCTTCGCCAGAACTAAGATAGTGAACCACCACCTCAGCTCCTTCCGCCTGAAGTGCTTCTGTGATGGCACGCCCAATCCGCACCGCACCGCCCGTAACCAAAGCCCGTTTACCCTGTAAAATCATGGTGATCACCATAGGTGCCTTTTCCAGTCATTGGAAGTTTTGCCTTTCTTTTTTCCTAGGTCTGTAAAAAACTGGGATGGTATTCACGGGAGAACATGATGATCCGAACGTTTCTATTCAGCCTACTTGCCCTGCTCTTAACCTCCACGGTTCGAGCCGAAGAATCTAATGCGACTCCGTTAGTCTATATCATCCCCGTTAAAAAGATGATTGAGCCCGCCCTGCTCTATGTGATTCGCCGAGGAGTGGATGAAGCAACCCGCAATAAGGCCGATGCCATTGTTCTTCAGATGGATACCACCGGAGGCCGAGTCGATTCGGCCGTTGCCATCATCAGCGTTCTAGGGCGTTCGAAGGTTCCGCTGTATACCTTTGTGGAGCGCGAAGCCATCTCAGCAGGAGCCATGATTGCCCTATCTACGCCGAATATCTATATGAAGCCCGGTGCGGTCATCGGCGACATCACCCCCATTTCAATGGGCATGACTGGCGGCGTGAAGGAACTCCCCGAAGCCGTTGAGGAAAAAATGACGTCCTATGTCGCGGCTCACGTTCGCTCTGCAGCGGAACAAGGCGGACATGACCCCGAACTGGCCGAAGCCATGGTGCGCCGCGATCTTGAATTCAAAGTGGGAGACCTCATGATCAGTGAAAGTGGCAAGGTGCTCACACTGACTAGTTCTGAAGCCAAACAACTCGTCGGAGCTGATCAACAACCCCTGCTTTCAAAAGGTACGGTAAATAATATTGATGAAATGCTCCAAATCGTAGGGCTGGGCCATGCAAAAATAATTACCTTAGAAGTATCGGCCGCCGAAAAGTTTGCCCGTCTCATTGCAGGCATTGCCCCCATTCTAATGATGATTGGACTCGGCGGCATCTGGCTTGAGTTTAAAACGCCCGGCTTCGGAGTTTTCGGCATCGCCGGCATTACATGCCTGCTTCTATTCTTCTTCGGGCATCATATTGCCGGCCTTTCCGGATTGGAAGATGTTCTATTGTTTACACTCGGAATCATCCTGTTAGCTATTGAAGTTTTTATCACCCCGGGCTTTGGGGTAATGGGGATCAGCGGAATGCTACTGATCTTTGTTTCCTTTGTCGGTGCCATGAGCGAGCGGCTTCCGGGCCATTGGCGACCAGTCGACTTTTCTCCCGACACCTTTTCCATGCCAATATTTAAAGTGATACTATCGTTTGCTGGAGCCATCATCTTGGTTGTGATTGCCGGAAAATTTCTCCCAAAAACACGGGCCTTTCAGCACCTGACCTTAGATGAAGTGGTGCCCGATGCGGCAGAAGACCTCACCTTGCTTGGACAAGAAGGCCTTTCGCATTCAGACCTACGCCCAGGAGGAGCGGCTTATTTTTACGGTCGAAAATTGGATGTAGTTACCTTGGGAGATTATATCCCCCGCCAAACCAAAATCCGGATCATCGAAGTTCACGGCAACCGCATTGTGGTGGAAGACATCTCACACGGTTAAGTGTGCAGACTACGCTGAAATTTCATCCATTCATCGTAGCGCTGATCTATTACAGCGAGATCTTTTTCGTGGTCGGCATCCAAGGCGGCACCGCCGAAGTGTGTATATACAATCTGAACTCGTGCACCTAATGCATTCCCAATGCCCTCGGCCAGTCGGTTAAAACCAACCCGCGAACGCATCTGATCGGCGAGCCGGGGATGTCCGTGTCGGTCGTAATAAAGAGAAAGTTGCATCAGGATAATAATACGTACGCCTTTCATGAGCCTCCACCCATTCGTTAGCATCGAGAAAAGTATGCGTACAATATTGGCCATGCGGGTTTGATAACGCCATTCGTACATCTTTTCAATATAGTCCAAATGACTAAATCGGAGTGGTTTGGCCATATGCAAATTATTGTGCCGCATAAGATCTTCTTTCACATGGAAATAGATCATCTGGATGCCTGGAGTAGTTGGAGTGGGGTGATAATGCTTCAGTACGTCTTTAGAAGTGACACCAATGGAATAGTCGTATTCATGCATATTCGAACGCATGAGAAACTCATCCACTTCTTCGGAGAGCATCATTGGAATATCGCAGGGCGCAACCAATACCGGTATTTCATCCTGGCCAGAATTTTTTAGGCTCCCGAACGGAATCGTTGCTGCGTGGCCGAGGGCACAGACATAACCCACTTTAAAGTTTTCGATTATATTTTCACGTTGCTCAACCACCATGACGCCATCAGAAATATGAAAGGTTTCCAAGGTGTGTAAAATCCGATCTTTCGGCCCGACCACAACCACATCTCCCACCAACTCCGCACCAAGTAGCGCTTCGAGCACATGAATGAAGAGTGGCTTCCCTCGTAGCTCCAGAAAGGCTTTATTTTCATTATGAAGCGAAATGCTGGCTTGGCGATCTCCCGCCAGCAACACGGCATTAACTCTGGTTGCAGTCCTCATCATACCCCCGTTTTCACGAAGCCATGATAGAGGATTCCACCCTGCGTGTCAAAAGAGTGCAAAAGAAAAGGCGGCCCGAGGGCCGCCTTTTTAAGGCCGTTGTAAATTCCGCTATTTATTTCCCTGAAGGGTCATCAGGAATTCCAAGTTATTACTGGTTTTCTTCAAACGATTAATCAACAGCTCCATGGCTTCAACCTGCGGCACATCCTTGAGTGCCTTGCGGAGCGTCCAGATGCGCTGGAGTTCATCGGGATGCAGCAGCAGTTCTTCTTTACGAGTGCCAGACTTTTCAATATTGATGGCCGGATAGATCCGCTTATTCACCAATTCTCGGTCCAAGCCCAGTTCCATATTTCCGGTGCCTTTGAATTCCTCAAAAATCACTTCGTCCATCCGGCTTCCCGTATCGACCAGTGCGGTTGCAATGATGCTCAAACTCCCGCCACCTTCAATATTACGCGCAGCACCAAAGAAACGCTTTGGCTTGTGCAACGCATTCGAATCGACACCCCCGGAAAGAATCTTACCGGAGTGCGGCGAGGTGGTGTTATAGGCACGGGCCAGTCGAGTAATCGAGTCGAGCAGAATAATCACATCCTGTCCCTGCTCCACCAGACGTTTAGACATTTCGATTACGATTTCGGCAACCTGCGTGTGACGTTCCGGCGGCTCATCAAAGGTGGAAGCCAGCACTTCGGCTTTCGTATTCCGGCGCATATCGGTGACTTCCTCGGGACGTTCGTCGATCAGCAGAACAATCAATTTGGCCTCGGGGTTATTTTCAGAAATTGCATTCGCCATTTTCTGCATGAGAACCGTTTTACCGGTACGTGGTGGCGCAACAATCAGCCCGCGCTGGCCTTTACCAATCGGAGTCACGATATCCATCACCCGCATGGAAATTTCTTTTGGATCTCTCGTTTCCATCACCAAACGTTCGTCGGGGAACAACGGGGTCAGGTTTTCAAATGGCACACGACGACGCGCCATTTCCGGATCCTGCTTATTGATTTTTTCTACTTTATACTGTGCAAAAAAACGTTCTTTTTCTTTTGGCGCACGAATGGAGCCCTCCACAAAATCGCCGGTGCGAATACCGAAACGGCGGATCTGCGAAGGCGAAACATAGATGTCGTCCGGAGCAGGCTGGTAGCTGTTCAGTGGGGAACGCAGGAAACCGAACCCATCGGGAAGAATTTCCAACACTCCGCGACCCTGCAAAGGTCCACCGCGACGTCCGTGTACTTTGAGCAACTCAAAAATGAGCTCATGCTTATTGTAGCCATTGTAATCCTGCAGCTCATATTCTTCGGCCAGCGCTTTAATGTCGTTGATATTAGCAACCTGCATTTCGTGCAGGGCAAGTGGCGGAAGATTATCCACATTCGGTGGCGGCTCTTCATTCCGGCGCTGTTTGTTTTTGTTGTTTCGATTTTTCTTATTGTGGTGCTTCCCGTTGTTTTGATGACGATCGCGTTGTTGATGACGATCGTTATTCTGGTGCGGTCTTTTTTGTTCAGAACCACCTGGAGCAGGTTTTTCAGCATTGGGCTTTGAGACCGGCTGTTCAGCAGACCCAGAATCGATCGGTGTTGCAGGGGCAGGCGCTTCAACAGGCTTTACTACGTCGACGGGCGTCGCGGCAGGAGTTTTGACGGAAGCAACCGCGGCAGCGGTCTTCTTCGCTACAGCCTTTTTCTTGGAAGCTTTTTTCTTGGTTGCTTTCTTTTTTGCCGGTGCAGCGGGTTTGACCCTTTTTTCCGCACCATCGTTTACCACTTCATTTTCGTTACTCATAATTACCTTTCTTGCATGATGGTATCCACGGTTTTCCGCACCACCAACTTCAGTTCTGCCAGCGTTCCACGATTTGGAAGCACATGATCTGCCCGACTTTCTTTTTCAGCCAACGGCATCTGGGAGCGAACTCTCTGTTCAGCCTCTTCAGGACGGAGTCCTCGTTTTTCCAATCGTTGGAAAACTTCGTTTTCCGAACTGGAAACACAAATCACTGCATCCCATTCCAGATCCTGCATGCCGCTTTCAAAGAGCAGCGGCAACAGAATCGCCAATGATTTTCCTTCGCCTCGCATATGTTCGATCCATTGGCTCAGCACGGCTCGAACAGCCGGATGCATCAACGCATTCAACTGCTTAAGTTGCTGAGAATCTTCAAATACGATTTTTCCAAGAACCGGACGCGATATTTCGCCTTCTTCCGTAAGAATTTGTTCCCCAAAATGTTCAACAACTTTACCGAACACGACGGATCCCTTCTCCAAGAGAGCGTGTGCCACGCGATCGGCATCGCACACTGAAAAGGCCATCTTTTCGAGAATCCGACCCACCTCCGATTTTCCGCAGGCAATCCCACCGGTTACCCCGATCACAATTGCATTACGTTTTAAACCCGACATGAAAATAGCTGGAATGGAAAGTTGTTTATAGGAATTCCCAGAAGTAAGAGGAGTTGTTTCTCTCTGAAACTGTTGGGTTTTTATGAATAATCGGGATCAATGTCAACCCGATGACGCATATAAAACGCATCTATTCCGAAATAAAGGGGGATTCAGTTCCTTCCAACGTACAATCCCACTCCCCCCACCCTCTTTTTATTTTGCTTTTTAAGAGCCCTGCCCATAGCGTGTATTTTTCCATAACTCAGAGGAATGAACCGTGGCGGCAGAAGACCAATACCAAACCCGAGCATCATTAATTCAACGCGTGCAGAATCAACAGGACGAGCAGTCCTGGGAGGAATTTGTACAGGTTTACCGCCGTTATATTTATGCCATTATTCGCAGCATGAATATTTCCGAACACGATACGGAAGATATCCTCCAGCAGGTACTGATTAATCTCTGGAACAGCCTGCCAAAAATGGATTACGAAAAAATTAATCGCTTCCGCAGCTGGCTCAGTACCGTTACCAAAAACTGTGTCACCGATTTCATTCGCAAGCGCACCCGCGAGGCCAAGCGTCTGGAACGAGCAGGACAGGATGATACGCTAACCTATCTCAAGGCAATCCGTCTGCCAGAAATCGACCAGATTGCCGAACGAGAATGGGAAATTCACCTAACCAATCTGGCTCTGGAAAATATTGAACCCCTATTCTCTGGCAAAGCAGTTGATGCGTTTCGGCTTACCCTGAAGGGCAAAAATGTTGAAGAGATTGCGGCCGAGCTCGATCTGAAAGAAAATTCGGTCTATCGCCTGAAGAATCGGGTGAAGGAACGCTTGATTCAGGAAATCCGACATCTTCGCGATGAACTCGAATAATGATCCAATAAAAAGCTGAAGAAAGGAAGAACATGGAGATTTAACCAATAAACGACGTGCTTTCGTCTGATTTTAGTTTCCTACCTTTCTCCTTCAGGTTGAGCCCCTCGGAGTCGGCCCCCACGCATCTCGGATCGACGACCCACTGGGCCACTGCATTTTTTAGGATAATTTGCCCTATTTCGTAGCAGCTCTCTTTTTCAGCGCCTGCTCGTTCTTCAAGCGTACGGCTTCCGATTTGGCATCGACCACCTCCATCTTCTGTCGAAGCGCAACCAGCGTATCATTTGGATAGGTATTGATATCCAAAATCACCCGCTTAAGCCTTAAAGGATTCAGCTGGCTCAACATGGAAGATCGTGTCCGAGAAGAAATTTCAAGCCCTGAAATATTCAGTTCATCTAGCCGCATGCCGCGTAATTCATGTAAATTTTCGAGCCCCGTATTGCTGACATCCAGCGACTTCAGCTGCAAAGGCGCGAGCACATTCCGGCGATATACTCCAATAATATTAATGGAAAAAACGGTATACGGAGCATTTGAAAGGTTGAGTGAATTCCCTTCTTTATCTCCCGCAAACCTCAGCCCATTCTTTTTTGCATGGTTGGTATAATTGAGTTTATCCAACACGGCCGCCGCCAACGGCACATAATCTTCGGCCTTGGCTCGGGAAGGCCGCCGCCGCATATGATGATAATAAACATAAAATAGTGTCATCTGATGCGCTGTGGTCGATTCTCGAAAAAGGTGGGCCAACTCCTGATCCGTCAGCCGTTGTTTATCCACCGGTTTGATTGTGGCATACTTCAGACTAAGGTCGCGGAGCTGTCCAATTCGTCGGGACGGTCCTGCAATTTCAAAACTTTCATTCGCGGCATTAAATTCCTCTAACACGAAATGCAGAATCCCCTTCTGTTCATAGAGATTTTGCCGCTTTACGACATCAATATTTTCTTTCAGTCCGGTTTCCAACAGTTGAATCATGGAAGCCGCGTTCACAAAGTCACGACTGCGTACGGTATAAGAAACAGCTTCGCTCAGCCCTTCTCCCAGTGCCTGCGAAACCTGTTGCTCCTTTTTATAGAGTTTAAAATTGGCCTCCGCATTTTTTCGGGCCGAAATGGCCTCCGCCTTTTCCTGACTAATCGCAACGAGGTTCCCACTAATCACAAAGGCCAGCAGTGTCAGAAAGAAAATCAGAATAAAAGCCACACGGCTATGGCGCTGCAAGAGCAATGACGTTTTCGTGATCCATCCCGCGTGTTCCGCCCCCGTGGGGTGTCCCCTCAGGAATTGCTGAATTTCGCAACGCAACTCCAGAGTGCTTCCGTATCGTTTTTCCGGCTCAAAGGCCAAGGCTTTCATGATGACTGCCACGAGGCCTTTTGGAACTCGGCGATCCGGCCGGCGGCGGTGTGGAGAAATTATTTTCCCCTCCCGCGTATTCTGAATGATCTCATGGGCAGACTTTCCATCCACAGGCAGTTTAAAGGTGAGCAACATATAGAGCAATGCGCCCAGCGAATAAATATCGGTCTGCGGCGTTTTTTCGCCATAGGCTTGTGTTTGCTCCGGCGCCATAAACCCGGGCGTACCCTTCATGGTTCCCGAAAGGGTCATATCATTTAGAATATCGCCATCGAGTTCGGTTAATTCTAAATTTTCTAACTCACCCGAACCATTAATAACCCGGGCCAGTCCCCAATCGCACACCAGCACCTCTCCAAATTCTCCAACCCGAATATTATCCGGCTTAATGTCCAAGTGCAGGACATTACGCGAGTGGGCATAGGCAATGGCATCGCACACTTTCAAAAATATATTGAGCAATGTCTCAACCGAATAGTCCTTGCGGTAGCGAGGGTCTCCCTTCCCGAGTTTCCGAATAATGGATTTCAAGCTGTCCCCCGGAATCAACTCCATCGAGAAAAAGGGCTCGCCCTCCTGATCCAGCCCCATGTTATAGACCGGCATAATATTCGGATGCGTCAGATTGGCCGTGAGGCGAGCTTCGCGCAGAAACTGCTCCAGATCCTGGGGTGCTCCATTCCGGACAGCCCGCGCCATTGCAACGCGACGATCCAGCCGATGGTCGTGAGCCAACGTGATCCTTTTCTCACCGCCCGCCCCGATTTTTTTAATTTCATGATAACGGAAGTTATTGTCACTAAGCGAATTCAGGATCGGCGTAAGCGACTTCACCTCAGCGTCAGTCATCTCCAACGCATCGGTATTATAAAAACTACGCAGCGTTTCCATACGCCCGCTAAAATCTTGCTCCAGTTCCTTACTATCCCCATCGTCCATAAAATTTTCCAGTCGTAGGAAGTGAAACTACATCCGGTTTCCAACCCTTGGAAACCGCTAAACTGTTGGAAAAATATCAAGTAGCTGACTGGGATGATCCAGCAGATAATCGGGGTTCACTTTTTCAAGAGCTTCGCGAGTATTCAGTCCCCAAGAAACCGCCACCGTTTTGGCTCCGGCATGCCGAGCACTTTCCACATCGATCGTGGTGTCCCCCACATAATACAGATTTTCCGGATTCAGCCCTTTCGTTCGGATATATTTCTCCACCCGCCGTTTTTTGCTCAGAATAGCCCGAGTGGACTCCACCTCATCAAACCAATTGATCTGGTGCTCAGTCAGAAAACGGAACACATTTTTCGGGCGGTTGGAGGTCAGAATATCCATTAAATAGCGGCCACTATCATGGATTTCAGTTAACGATTCCACCAATCCGGCTGGCGGATGAACCTGATCCATTTCATCATGCATCATCCGACGGGCATGAATGGCAATCAGTGGAACCTTCCACAATGCAATCCCGGCATGCTCCATAAATTCACGCATACTCAGATGGCGGAGCGCTTCAATATCCTCTTCCGGAAGATGATTATACCCGTAAACACCGGATAAACGGTTAAACACATCATGAATAAGCATCATGGTCTCAGCCAGTGTTCCGTCGAAATCGAATAAAATGGTAATTTTTTTATCAGTCATTAAGCCTCAGAACTTATTCGTTTTAAGGTGTCAAAACCAGTCGAAAACATACGTCTATTAGTTGTTCCAATATTTGGAATGAACTGTACATCGCATAAACCAACCTTTTAAATGGTTCTACCTATGAAAAAATTACTTTGTCTGATTACGCTACTCCTCTCCTGCGCCCAAAGCCAGGCGATTGACTTTACCGACCAAGGTGAATATCTCGGCTCCTCCAGCTGCATTGTCTGTCACGAACGTTTTTATGAACTTTGGAGTACATCTCACCATGGCAAGGCCATGGAGGCATTTAGTGTTTCACTGACCAAAACGCTGGAGCCAATGACCGAGCCGATTGTGGTGAACGACGAAAAATTTATCGTCGAATTCGATGACCACGGCGGAATCCTGCGTAGCATCTCATCCTGTGGCGAAGAAACCACTTGGCGGATTCGATTTTCATTCGGCGGCCGAAACGTACGTTATTTCCTCATTCCAATGGACAAAGGAAAGCTGCAGGTGGCCCCGGTGGCCTATTATGTGCATCTGGGAAAATGGTATGATTCCGCTGGCAGCATGGTTCGGAACTTCCATGAAGATGAGCCACAAGATGAAGCCCTACACTGGACCGACCGCCAGCTCACATTCAACACCTCCTGCCACAACTGCCATGTGAGCCAGTTGGAGAAAAATTATAATCCCGAAGATGATTCCTACACCACCACATGGACCGAACCAGGCATTAACTGCGAAACCTGCCATGGACCGGCCGAGGCCCACGTGAAAGCCGCCGAAGAAGCGGCGGCCAAGGGCGAAGAACTGCTAGACCTCAAACTGCTGACATTCCACGGCGACCTCAACCTGGCCCAGCGTGATGCCACCTGCGGGCCGTGCCATGCAAAAGGAACCATCCTCACCCGAGATTTCACCCCCGGCGAGCTGTACTTCGATCACTACGACCTAACGTCCTACGAGGATCGCGATTTCTGGGCCGATGGCCGCGATCTTGGCGAAAACTACACCCAGACCGGATGGATGGCCAACCAGTGCGCGATTTCTGGTCAACTGGAATGCATCCATTGCCACACCTCTTCGGGGCGCTTTCGTTTTGCAGACGACCCGAACCAGTCGTGTCTGCCCTGCCACAACAAACGGGTAGACAATATTCTGGCGCACTCGCACCACTCGGCCGAAGCAGGTTTAACCTGCGTGGATTGCCACATGCCCACTACGGCCCAAGCCTATATGTCGCGCTCCGACCACACCTTCCGACCGCCCTCCCCAGCCGCCACCCTTGAGTTTGGCTCCCCAAATGCATGCAACCTCTGCCACAACGATCAAGATGCCATTATGGGCAACTATGATGGGCACGATCAAGCCGATGCCGAATGGGCCGACAAACATGTTAAAGCGTGGTACGGCGTAGACTCCGGGAAACCGATTCTTGAACAGGGTCGGATCATTCAGTTCTGCCGCAAAGGCGACTGGACTAAACTGCCGGAGATTCTGGCCTACTTAAATCAGCCGCAATGCGATGCCCCCACCGCGGTTGCCATACTTCGCCTGCTCAATAACTGCCCCTTCCCCGAAAAATGGCCCACCATTCGCAAACTACTCGAACACAAGCACGAGTGGGTTCGTGCCACGGCAGCAGCCTCGTTGCAATACAGCACGGATCTAGAAACCACACAGGGCCTGCTCAAAGCCTGCTCCGATCGCTACCGCACGGTGCGCATTCGGGCCGCGGGCGCCCTGCTCGCCCGCAACTTGGCGGGATACTCCAAGGAAGAGCAAGTCATCTATGAAAAAGCCCATGCTGAATATTGGAACTCGCTCATCATTTTCCCCGATCGCTGGTCCACGCACTATAATCAGGGCATCTATTATGACCGAATCGGCAAACCAGAAGAATCGCTGGCGGCATACAATCAATCACTTAAACTGCGCGACGATGTGATTCAGCCGATGATTAACGCCTCCATGGTTCATGCTCGGGCCGGTGACAGCACCAATGCCTATGCGATGCTGGAACGAGCTTTGAAGGTTGAACCGAAGAGCGCCTTGGTCAACTTCAACTTAGCCTTGCTTGATGCGGAGTTCGGAAACAATGCCACAGCAGAGACGCATTTGAAGGCCGCATTGGAAGCCGACCCAGCCATGCCGCAAGCAGCGTATAACCTCGGCATCCTGCTCGCTCGTAAAAATAACAACGAAGGCTTCCAATGGTTGGAAAAAGCCGCCCTACTGGTTCCAGAAAATTGGACCTATACCTCCACCTATATCTTCTTCCTGCAGCAAAATGGTCGTGCGGCAGAAGCGGAACCCATGCTTCTTCGCATCATTGATACGGGCCGTGCTTCGGCGGAGGCCTATTTCAACCTTGCCGGCGGCATGGAGCGCGAAGGTCGTATTTCTGAAGCAATGGCCATCTATAAAAAAGCAAAATTGGATGAGCGCCTTCCGATGGACGCCAAACGCTATGCCTCGAATCAAGAGCGCCGTCTCCGCGCGGCACAGTAAGCGTCCAATGTTTGGAAGCCCTTGCCTCCAAGCATTTGGAAAGGAAATGATTCGGCATGTGTAAATTTATCAAACTATTGATCGGTTTATGCCTGATTCCGCTCTATTGGGCCGTATCTATTTCGGTCTATCAACTTTATTACCACACGGTCGGAACAGAGGTCTCCTCCCCGGGGGACGTCTGGGCCTTACCGATTGGCTTTCTGACCTGGGTCGTTATCTTTTTTATACTCCCCCGTCCAATCCGAACCTATGTGCTGGGACATGAACTAACGCATGCGCTTTGGGCGCTCCTGATGGGCGGCCGCGCAGGAAAAATGAAGGTGGGAAAATCAGGCGGCCATATTGAACTCTCCAAAACGAACTTCCTGATTGCCCTTTCTCCCTATTTCTTTCCGTTTTATACGGCAATGCTGATTACCGCATATTACCTGCTCAGCCTGAAATTCGATCTCGATCCTTATCGATTCTGGTGGCTGGCGGGTGTCGGACTCACCTGGTCGTTTCACATCACCTTCACCATCAGTATGCTGGCGGAGCATCAGCCCGATGTGCAGGAACACGGCCAAATCTTTTCATACACCGTCATTTATGCGGTAAATATTTTAGGGATTGGTCTGTGGATCGTCTTGATCGGCGAGCCAAAAATAGATGCATTCGGCCAACAACTTGGGCAGGATATTTCCGAAACCTATCAATTTATCGGATCTTATCTGCTGCTTCTATATCAACAGATTCTTGACGCCATCAATTCGCTTCGCACTGAATCAGGCGAAGCGGGCACTTTACTCGGTTATTTCGAGCACTTCCGGCGCGATCCTTTTAATGAGATCATGGCATAGCTGTTCAACATGTCCCGCGGATGAAGAATTCAAGGCCTTCTGCGAGAGCTCAACGGCATCGGAATAATAGAGTTTACGAATTACGTCTTTAATCACCGGGGTCTGCGCAGGACTTACTGAAAGCTCGTCCACCCCCAGTCCGATCAACAGCGGAACCAGCTGAGGCGAGGAAGCCATCTGTCCGCAAACACAGGTCCATAGGCCATGTTTATGGCTCACCTTTACGACATAATCAATCAGCCGGACAATGGCCATGTGTGTGGGCTTATACAGATGGGCCACATTTTCATTCCCCCGGTCCACTGCCATGGTGTACTGGATGAGATCATTGGTACCCAAACTAAAGAAACTCACGTGTGGTGCAATGATATCGGCAATCAAAGCTGCCGAAGGCACCTCGATCATGGTTCCAATCTGAATATGCTGATTGAAAGGCAGGCCCTCTTTACTCAGCTCCATCATACATTGGCGCAAAAGCGTGTTCGCATCCATCACCTCCTGCACACAGGAAATCATCGGATACATGATTCGGATATTATCGTGCACGCTGGCACGGAGAATGGCGCGTAATTGCGGTTTAAAGAGTTCGGGATGCGAAAGACAAAGTCGAATGGCTCGATCGCCGAGAAACGGATTCATTTCATCAGGATTTTCAAAGCCCCTCGGCAATTTGTCGGCTCCAAGATCCAGCGTTCGAATGACCACAGGAGACGGATATTGGCTTTTCGCTGCTTGGACATAGGCTTCGTATTGTTCCTGCTCGCCCGGCAAAGACTCTGATCCGAGAAACAGAAACTCGGTTCGGAATAGTCCAATTCCTTTTGCACCGTGCGCATCTACGCCGTCGAGCTCTTCGAGCAATTCAATATTGGCGGTGATGGGTACCAGATAGCCATCCATTGTTTCCGGCGGTTTATCGCGTAAGGTTTCCAATTCGGAAAGAATGAGCTTCTGCTCGGCCACTTTCTTTCGGTATTCCTCAAGGCGGGATTCAGACGGATTAATAAAAACCAGTCCTTTTGCGCCATCAATAAGCACCAACTCTCCAGATTTTATGACCGCGGTACTATTGTGCAGACCAACCACCGCGGGCACTTCCAGCGCCTTAGCCATAATCGCGGTATGCGAAGTGGAGTTGCCTAGATCAGTAATAAAGGCCTTCACCATTGCTTTATTGATGCTCGCGGTATCCGATGGAGAAAGGTCGTGAGCCACTACAATGCAGGGCTCTTTAATCTGCTTCATCTGGTCGAGTGTTTCCCCGGCCAGATTGGCCATAATACGCTTCGTGACATCGCGGATATCGGCTGCGCGCTCAGCAAGATAGGAATCTTTCACCTTGGAAAGCATGTCTGCGTATCGATTAGAAACCGCTTGCAACACCGGCTCCACATTAATCTGATCCGTTTGGATGGTTCGGGTGACATTTTCAATGAACGAGTGGTCGTCCACCACCAGAATATGTGCATCGAAAATGCTGGCATATTCATCGCTCAGCACTTTAGAAACTTGCTTCTGAATATGTTTAATCTGATTGTGCGTTGCCTTCAGGGCCTCTTGAAAGCGGGCGATCTCCAGAGGGATTTCATCTTTCGAAATCGAACGTTGAACCGCTTTTTCCGTGTCTGGAGTCAGCAGCTGAGATGTACATACCACGATGCCTGGGGATACGCCGATCCCCTTTAGAGCAATTTCTCGTTTAGTGTGCTGTCCTGCCACAGAAATTAATCCTCACCGAATTTATTAATAAACAATTCCTCGATCGCGTTCATGGCCTCCTGCGCATCATCACCCGATGTCGTCACCGTCATCGTGCTGCCAGGATAGCCCTCGATCGTCATCAGTCCCATAATGCTCTTGCATGATACTTTATTCCCATCTTTTTCCATGAAAATATCGCAATCAAATTGCCCAGCAGCCCTCACCAGAAGCGCGGCAGGACGGGCATGAATGCCGAACTCATTAAGTACTTTAAATTTTTTAACCAAGGTTTCCTCAGCCATTGCGCACCCGCCTTTTCGTCAGTCGAGTAATAATTTTATCATCCAATTCTTTTGCGGCATCATGCCCCAATTCTTTGAGTTTCTGATTCAATGCGGCTACCTCAACAATGTTTGCCATATCGCGACCGGACCGGACGGGCAACGTTATGCACGGCACCTGAACTCCCATAATCTCAATCATATCCGGATTAATCCCCGTGCGATCTTCATTCCCGGTCGGTTGCTTGAGATCAATCACGAGGTCCAACTGAGTTTGACGCCGGATTGCAGCAACACCAAATAGGCTGGGCACATGAATAATCCCAAGGCCGCGGATCTCCATATGATAACGCGTGATCTCATTGGCCCAACACACGAGACCCCCTCGACTGGTTCGGCGCACTTCGGTGACATCATCAGAAACCAAACTATAACCCCGCTCAATTAATGAAAGTGCGGTTTCACTTTTACCAATGCCGGGATCGCCGCGTAAAAGCACCCCAATTCCCATTAACTCCATGCAGGTGCCCTGAATACGCTCCTGCGGTGCAGTAAGTTTTTCAAGGATCACCGTACATTCGTTCACAAAGTTCATTGTCACCATGGGCGTTCGCATCACCGGAACCTGGTATTCCTCGGCAAGATCCAAAATTTCTTGTGGGACCTTGCGGTTGCGAGTAATAACGACCCCAGGAATCTGTTGTTCGAATAGAGCGACTAGCCGCTTCATCTTTTCTTCCTGAGAAAGGCTTTTCAGGTAGGTAAATTCTGCCAATCCAAAAATCTGCAGGCGCTGGTTCGCGAAATATTGAAAGAAACCGGTCAATGCCAGCCCAGGGCGGTTCATGGTGGTTTCCGGAAGTATTTGATCCAGATACTGCTCGCCAGCAATGATGCTCAACGAAAGAGCCTCCGCCCCCTCTTCCCACATTGTTTTAACGGTTAATGACACAATTTATCTCCTGAAGTGCGTTTAAATTACTTATGATGATCCAACGTTTTATCGCGCTGTTTGCGCATCTGACGCTCAGCATGCTCGATGGAGCGATCAATGGCATCATACAAATTTTCCGAACTTTCCTTGGCCGTAATGCGAATATGATTCGAGCCCTGAATAATGATCTCTGAAACCTGATCGCGATTTTCAGTTTCCAGAACTACATGCACACTTTCTATTCGAGGGAACACACCCAGACTTCGTTCCAGCTTATCTTCAACATGAGCTTTAACATTGTCGGTTACATTAACATGCCGTCCTGTGATGCTTACTTGCATGGCTTGCTCCTTTGGGTTGTGTTACAAACTGAACCGCGATCCCAGATAGAGTTCGCGACTCACCTTATCATTAACTAAAAATTCGCTATTTCCTTCGCACAGCACTTGGCCATCGCACAGTAGATAGGCCCGATCCACCACCGCCAACGTTTCACGCACATTGTGGTCGGTAATCAAAACCCCCAGTCCCTTACTGCGCAGATCTCGAATAATATCCTGAACATCGTTCACCGCCAGCGGATCCACTCCACTGAACGGTTCGTCCAATAGAATGATATCGGGTTGGGTGACCAATGAGCGGGCAATTTCCAAGCGGCGGCGCTCTCCACCGGAAAGCGTATAGGCTTTCTGCTTTGCCAGTTTGGTGATTTTTAAATCCCCCAATAGCTGATCCAACCGCTCTTTCTTGGCTTTTTTCGATATAGGCAATGTTTCAAGAATTGCCATCACATTTTCCTGAACCGTCAATTTTCGAAAAATAGACGGCTCTTGCGACAGGTAGCCCATCCCCATACGGGCTCGTTTGAACATCGGCGTATGGGTCACATCTTTTCCGTTAAAAAACACGTTGCCGCTGGTGGGTTTAACCAAGCCGACAATCATGTAGAAACTGGTGGTCTTTCCGGCACCATTGGGACCAAGAAGCCCGACAATTTCACCGGCCCTCACCTTGATCTCAACTTCACGAACGACCTTGCGGCCCTTATATGCCTTTACCAGCTTTTTAGTCTGGATCAGATAGGTTTCTTTTTCAGCCATTTAATCGTCTAAATCTTTCATAAATTTTGCTTTGATATCCGCAGGAATATGTAACAGAGCCCGAGCATTCGGTTCACAAACCATCCGCTCTGTTTCGGGCCAAAAAATAATCCGGTCGCCGGTTAACACGTGCAACCCTTGTTTAATCATCGGTTCACCTTCAAGTACAAATTTTCCCTCTTCCACTCGGTATGTTGCACGCGTTGCTAAAGCTCTCGTTTCATCAGCTTGAATTATTACCTCGCCCACAGCTTCGATCCAATCAATTTCGGCACCCTCTTTCAGGTAAAGGCGCAGATTATCGCAGTTCAATGCCGCACGCGAATCCCGTACGCGAACATTGCCCACCCATTCGATCATCCCCTTCGATTCGTCATAAACTATTCGATTCCCACGCACTTCTGTTTTTTCCACCGAGGTTCCGCCAACCTCTTTTAGCTCCAAATCAGATACCTCAGCAATCTCCAGCAATGCATTCGGTTCACAGATCATTTTACGATCTCCTTTAATCCAAAGCTGAATCCGCTCTCCAGAAAGACGGTTTGCACCATCAGACACCACCGCCTTGCCCTCCAACTGCACAAAACCGCTACTATAGTTATAAATCACCTGTTGCGCCGAAGCCGTGCGATTACTGCTCACCAGCTCCACCCCGCCGGACGCCTCGACAAACTCCACCTCATTCGAAATCGAAAAACGGCCCATCAGGTTCTCCGTTTTCAACGTGCCCTGGTCATCCACCACCACCACATTTTTTTTCATTTGGACATACCGCAAATCATGATCCAGCACGAGGCTCTCTCCGGTAAGCAACGTCTGGCCGGGTTTGCGTTCAACGCGCTTCATGGCAGCCAAACGCTGAATAAAGGGTTCGAACTCTCCGGCCTCCACAGCTCCAAAGGCTGGAACCCCATTGGTTGGGTCATTTTCAAGGTTTGGAACTGTTGTGGCATCATCAGCCAGTGCCTGGATTTCGGCCCACTCCTCGGCATCGGCATCCGACGGATCGGGCTTGGAGCAGGAAACCAATAAAATGGAACACAATAGCAGAAAGAAAAGCGAACGAATCATAGCTCCACCCCCTGCATATTCCGGGCAGATTCTTTCAATAGCACTTTAGAATCGTGCATAATCTCAAACCGATTCGCAGCGGAGGTAAAATGGAATCCACGCCCAACCACCGTCATCTGCTCCAGATCAATCAACACATCGCCCTCAGAATAGACCACCAAAACATTCTCTTCCCCAGCGCCATCAATCTTGGCAAAACACTGCGGCGCAAACAGCGTCATGAAAACTTTGCCGTCCTGAAACACATCAACGCGAAGGTTCGTCACATCAGCAATCCCACCCTCGAGCACACGGGCAAATCCACCATAGAGTTGGGCTCGCAGTTCCCCGTCGTCGTCATAATAAGGAACATGGATCTCGGCGACCTCCATCCCGGCAGCCAGATATTCATCCAGCTTATTGGCCGTTGGAGCCTTTTCAGCCTCCTGCGCAGAAGCCATTCCGCAGAAGAGAAGTATGATTAGAGAATTAAAAATAGCTTTCATAGATTCTAACCCATAATAAACAAAAGGCCGCATAGAGCAAAGCATTCAAGCCCGGCATCTTTACGACCTTTCGTTTGTTGCGTCAGACTAATATTTTAGCCCACTTCAACAATACTTGGCGTGTAGTCTGCCGGCGGTTCATAACCCAACAGCGTAATGCAAGTCGCGGCCAAATTCGCAATTCCCGCGCCTGGAACATCTACGTTCCGAACCTTGGAAGTTCCCGCCGGATCATAAATAATGGCTGGAACGGGATTCAGCGAGTGTGCCGTTTTTGGCTTGGGTTTGCCTTCGGCATCCAGCTTCAGCTCGCCGGTCTTTTTGTCCAGCTCGCACATATCGTCGGAATTTCCGTGGTCGGCCGTGCAAACCATAATCCCGTTGGCTTTTTTGAGGGCTTCCATAATCTGACCCACGCCGGTATCCACCGCTTCAACCGCCGTTTTCACCGCGTCAAAAACACCCGTGTGGCCTACCATATCGCCGTTCGGGAAGTTCAGGCGGATAAATTCGTATTCACCGCTTTCAATTGCCTTCACCACTTCGTTGGTCACTTCAACCGCTTTCATCACGGGGGCATTTTCAAATGGGCAAACATCGGACGGGATTTCCATCCACGTTTCTGTTTCAAATTTACCCGAGTTGTTGCCGTTGAAGAAATAAGTCACGTGTCCAAATTTCTGTGTTTCAGAAATTGCAAACTGCTTCACCCCTACGTTGGAGAGGTATTCGCTCATGGTGCGGTCGATCGCCGGTGGAGTCACCAAATATTTTTCCGGAACGCCGAGGTCGCCATCATACTGCATCATACCAGCATAAATCACATCTGGTTTCGGGCCACGATCGAATTCAGAGAGCTCATCCGCTTCAAAAGCTTTTGTAATTTCCAACGAACGGTCCCCTCGGAAGTTGAAGAAAACAACACTATCACCATCCACCACGGGACCAACCGGAGTGCCATCGCGCTCGATCACGAAAGCCGGCAGATCCTGATCGAGAATACCTGGTTTATCCATACGAAAGCTTTCAACCGCTTCTTTCATGGAAGAAAATGCCGAGGCTTCTGCTTTAACGTGGGCTTTCCAACCGCGGTCCACCATGCTCCAGTCCGCATCGTAGCGGTCCATGGTGATGTTCATTCGACCCCCACCGGAAGCCACACAGTAGTCCACGGAATCATCGGCATTAATTTCTGCGAGGAATGCATCAAAACGCTCCACATATTCCAACACAGACGTTGGCGGAACATCGCGGCCGTCCATCAGCGGATGGATGCGGGCGTTCTTCACGCCCTGCTCTTTGGCCTTCAGGAGCATCGCTTCAAGATGGTTAATATTTGAATGCACATTTCCGTCTGAGAACAGCCCAATGAAATGCAGGGAAGAATTCTTCTCGTTTACGTTGGAAACCAGCTCCTTCCACACGTCGCCTTCATACATTGATCCAGTTTCGATGGCATCGCCCACCAGCGAGGCGCCCTGAGCAAATACTCGCCCGCACCCGATGGCATTATGGCCCACTTCAGAGTTGCCCATATCGCCATCATCTGGCAACCCCACCGAAATTCCATGGGCTCTAATTTCATTATAAATTGCATTTTCGCGCAACCAGTCCAGGTTCGGGGTGTTCGCCATTTTAACATAATCGCTGGCCGCATTTTTACCAATACCCACACCGTCCATAATAACGAGCACGACCGGCCCTTCCGGACCTCCAAAAGCTTTATTCTTCTTCAACTGTTCCATGATTTATTATCTCCTGAAGTTTTCAATGTTTTATAATGTTCCTAAGTATGCCCATCGCCGCGGATCATGGCAAAAAAATACGATCCAATTTTTATCGAGAAAAAGAGATTCCCAGCCGATACGATGTAGTTTCCTGATCATAAAGTCGCAATGTTTCGCCATATCCATAGAAAACCTGGCCATAAACAAACAGATTCAAAGACCGCACCGGATACGAAGCACTCAGCTCCACCGCTCCGTTCCAATCATTGGAACCCTTGCGCAACATCGTCTCCAACATCATTCCATCATGCTGGCCGACCTTCAGCCAAAACTCGCCCGGTCCGAAATAGTCGCCGATATCATCCATTTCCTCGCCCACCCCCACTGGAATCCAGATTTTAAGCATTGAAACCGCCTGCCAGTCGCCCGTTTCCCCCCAGGTCCAAGAAGGCTGAACATAGAGACGATCCCACGTACGCTCAGACTCTCCAGCACGCCCATTCGACTCATGCTGATAGCCAAACTGCAGATCCATCGTTGCCTTTTCTGAGATGGGGAATAGGTCCCGATACATCCAGAATAGCTCCGGACTAAAAGAACTGTCCAAATTGGCATCCTCATACGGCGACGAATTCTTCTCCAAATCCCAGAGCATTTTCTGGGTGTACGCAAAAAAGAGATTATTCACCGGTTTCGACCACTGGCCGTCAAAAGTCCCCGGCTCTACAAACCGATATTTAAACGAAAACTGCAGTTTCATCTCCACAATGGGATCAACGCCTAACATCGCGTAGTTTGCGTTATAAAATGAAATTCCTTGCTTCGCTTCGGCCCCCTCATGAAAGTCGTTTGTTACGGCAAAAACGGAACTCCCCAGTCCGATCAAAACCATCAATATCAATTTTTTCATGGCTTCAACGTAAAGTATTCCCAGCCGACTTTCAATCCTTAGAACTCACCGAGAATGACTCACTAAATCGCATACTTTTAAGGATTACTTTCCTCGTCATCGTTTAGATGATTCGACCCCTTATTGAACGGGATCGCCAAAGAATACATGCGTTCATCAAGCGTCATGCCCTACGGATCTAAAAACAAAAAACCGCCCGGTTTAAGGAGCGGTTTCATGGATGAGAGGGAGGCTCTGCATCCATAGCGATGTCGTAGCATCGCTCTTCTGAATTAGGCGTCTTCTTCGGCTTCTTTTTCGACCTTCTTCGGAAGCTTAATCTGCAGGTGCAGATCGCGAATCTGATTGGGTTCCACATCCCCCGGAGCATTCATCAGCAGATCCTGTGCTTTCTGATTCATTGGGAACGCGATGACTTCACGAATATTAGGCTCATCAGCCAACAGCATGATCATACGGTCCACACCGGGAGCAATACCAGCATGTGGCGGAGCGCCATACTGGAAGGCTTTGTGCAGGGCTGGGAATTTGTTGGCGACAACGCTTTCATCATACCCCGCAATATCAAAGGCTTTGATCATCATTTCCGGGCTATGGTTACGAACCGCACCGGAAGAGAGCTCAATCCCGTTTACGACGATGTCATACTGATAGGCCAGAATGTCAAGTGGATCTTTATTTTCAAGATCATCCATTCCACCCTGCGGCATGGAGAACGGGTTGTGAGAAAATTCAACTTTACCTTCGTCGTCGAGTTCATACATCGGGAAGTCGACAATCCAGCAGAATTTGAAGACGTCTGAATCAATAAGTTCGAGCTGGGCACCGAGTTCATCGCGAACAGATGCCGCAATACTGGTGGCTTCTTTGGCTTGGTCGGCCACAAAAAACATTACGTCGCCATCTTCAATATGGCCCAATTCTTTTAGCGCGTTGAGCGTTTCTTCCGAAAGGAATTTTGCAATCGGACTCTGCACTTCGCCGTCATTCCAACGCAAATAACCGAGGCCCTTGGAGCCGACACTCTGTGCAAATTTAATCAGATTATCGAAAAATTTACGGGATTTGCCAGCGCAACCCCTCGCCGCGATGGTTTTAACAACACCACCGGATGCAACCACACCTGCAAAGGCTTTGAAGTCGCAGTTCCTGAACAGCTCGGAGGCATCCTGAATGATCAGCGGGTTACGCAGGTCTGGTTTATCCGTTCCGTACTTGTCCATGGCTTCGAGGAACGGAATGCGCTTGAACGGAATGTCGTCGACCTGCTTGTCGGAGAACTCGGTAAAGACCTTATGCAGCACCTTTTCGTTGACCTCGAAAACGTCTTCCTGTGTCGCAAAAGCCATTTCCATATCGAGCTGATAAAATTCGCCGGGAGAACGGTCGGCACGGGCATCTTCATCGCGAAAACACGGCGCAATCTGGAAGTAGCGATCGAAACCAGACGTCATCAGCAACTGCTTGAACTGCTGCGGAGCCTGCGGTAGTGCGTAGAATTTGCCAGGGTGAACCCGACTCGGAACCAAATAGTCGCGAGCGCCTTCTGGCGAACTGCTGGTGAGAATGGGAGTCTGCATTTCCATGAAGCCTTCGCCCGTCATCAGCTCACGCAAACGGGAGATCACTTTAGAACGAAGGATCAGATTGTTGTGCAGGCCTTCGCGGCGCATATCGAGGAAACGATATTCCAAACGAAGGGCTTCGTTGCACTCTTCATCTTTGGACACTTGAAACGGAATCACCTTGGCTTCACCGAGGGTTTCCATTTCTGCAGCCACCAATTCAATCTCGCCGGTCACCAGACGCGAATTAATCGCATCCGGAATACGGGCCACTACTTTACCGGTGAAGCAGATGGTGGATTCAACACGCCAGTGCTCCACCCCTTTGTAGAAAGGCTGTGAAGGATCAATAACCACCTGAGTCAAACCATAGTGATCGCGTAGGTCGATGAAAATGATACCGCCATGGTCGCGTACGCTGTGAATCCACCCCGAAATCCTTACGGTTTCATCGATATGTGTTGTTCTCAGTTCGCCGCAATTATGTGTTCTGTAACGATGCATGTAATTCTCCTTGAGTGACGAGTGAAACGTGATGCGTGATTTTACAAAGTCTAAAAGTCACCCTTCACGAATTACGCATCACGAATTAAGTCCTCTAAATTCAATTCTTCCTGCGAACCTTCGGCCATATCCTTCACCATGACCGTGCCCTTTTCAATTTCTTCATCCCCACGGATAATGACTTGAGCTGCGCCAGATCGGTTCGCCTTGCGCATCTGCGCTTTCATACTCTTGTTGGCCAGTTCCATGCCGCAACGAATGCCTTTGCTGCGCAACTGGGCCGCAAGCTTCATATTTTCGATCAACGCACGTTCGCCCAAAGATACCAGCCAGATACCACAATCGGGAGCAAACTGTTCGCCTTCAATTCCGCAGGCATTCAACGCCATAATGGCCCGTTCAAAGCCAACAGCAAATCCAACACCAGGAATCGATTTTTTGCCGAGCGCAATTTCATAGCGCCCACCACCCGCCAGCGCATCCTGTGCACCGAGGGCCGAATGGCTGATTTCCCAAACCGTGTGCACATAATAGTCGAGCCCACGAATTAGCTTCGGATTCACCACAACGTCAACGCCCAGGCTTTCCAAGGCCTGGATCACCTGATCGAGATAAGCACGCGACGCGGAACTCATGAACTCAATGGCCGAGGGAATTTGATCGACCACCTTCTGGCAGTTTTCATTTTTGCAATCAATGACGCGCAGCACATTTTCATCAATTCGGCGCTGGCAGTCATCGCACAGATCCGACAGATGGGGTTGCAGAGCCGCACGCAACCCCTCGGCAACCGGCTGGCGATCGGAAGGTTCACCGCGCGTGCTGATCTGAATTTTCGATCCCGTCAGGCCCCAAGCATCCAACAGGCTTTTCTGTAGCGCAATGGCTTCCGCATCGGCCAACGGATTGGGTTCTCCAGTGGCCTCGACACCCACTTGATGAAACTGCCGCTTACGGCCCGCCTGCGGACGTTCATAACGGAACATTGGGCCAATGTAAAATACGCGCGCATTCAGCCCTTCTTCACCGCGGCCGGCCAAATGACGCATCGTTCCAGCCGTGCCTTCCGGACGCATGGCCAGCTCGTGCTTGCTAGGTTTAAAAGAATACATTTCCTTTTTCACCACGTCGGTCGTATCACCGAGCGAACGTTGAAATACGGAAAGTTTTTCAAGGATCGGCGTGCGTAACTCATCATAGCCATAGCTATTGAAGACGGTACGCGCCCGCTCCTCCATCATGCGCCAGAGATGAATCTCCGGAGCTTGGATATCGGACATGCCTTGAAGCGACTGAAACTCATTATTTGCCATTGATAATTTCCGATTGATGATTTTCGGGGCTGCGGTGCCTTTGTTCAGCAGAGCTGTCCAATCGGCAATCGATGTTCTTATATCGGGTGCGCTTCTACTCGCCAGTGATACGCTCGCGCATGATTTTTCCTGGCTTAAATTTAACCACCTTGCGGGCCGGAATGGTCACCACATTTTCAGGTTTGTTTGGATTACGGCCAATACGTTGCTTGCGCTCACGAACTTCGAACACACCGAAATTACGAAATTCAACGGTATCGTCGTTCTCCAAAGCTTCGACAATGTAGTCGAGGCTCTTCTGAATCACCGCATAAACATCCTGCTGAATCAGGCCCGTTTCGTCTGCGATGCGCATTACCAAATCTCTTTTCGTCATTTTGATGTATCTCCTTGAGTTATAGACGTTTCAATAAAGTGAAATTTCTTTTTTAAAAAATTAATCACGAATCATAGTCAGCCGCATTTTACGGTCAAGCTATTCCGGTGATAATAGCCAATTAGATAAGCCGGCTAACGGGCAAAAAAATGGACCGCCAAGAAGGACCAAAAGGCGAAGAAACTAAAAATAGCCAAACTCTTGTTGAATAGGTAGAAATGATCTTTCGGATCAATCACAATCACCGCATCGCCGGCCTCGACCATGGAATGCGATCCCACCTTAATCTCAAGAACCACACCCTTTGATGGCGTAATAAGTTCTGCTGAATCCATAGCGATACGCAGTTCGGAAACCTTCGCCAACGATTCAGTCATCGTTGTCTTGGCCACAACAAGTCGGGCCTGTATTTCGGAAAGACTCGCTTCGGCAGCCCCATTGTTTTTAGCTTTTTTAAGTTCCACCGCCATTAGGGCATGTTTATTTTTGGCGTCTGTATACGTTGTTTTTTCCGCTTCATATTTCACGCCCATCCGATCACTGCGTAACTGGGCAATAACCTGCTCTTCGCCAATGGAGTCCCCCACCTCAACGAATATCTGATCAACTGCCCCGGCCGTTTCAAAGGAAGCAATCACTTCGAGTGGATGCTTTTTCAACACGTTATCGGATGGATACCAAGCGTCTTTGATGGCCCACAAACAAAGGAAAAAGAAAATCACTCCCACAACGAGGAAATCATTCGTACCCTTGATATTATACTTTCTTTTTGCCGGCATGTAAGTTCTCCCAAATTAAAAGGGTATACGGTCGCAGACGTGCCAGCGCTTGTCTACTTAGAAATTATAGAAGCGCGTGTTTGGGTAGACTGTAAATTAAAATGCCCCATTTGGAAATCTAGTGCCCCATGCCAGAATGAACCTTTCTTCAATTCACCACAAACGAGGACTGGAGCATGGGCATGGAGCAAGAAAGAAGTAACACCGCATCACGTAGAGCAAGCATTTGAACCGGAACGAGCGCATTTTAATCGAGGGCTTTTTAAAGGCAGGCATGAGGGAATCCGGAATTTCCATTCAGCCGGGCCGAGATCGGCGCACCCTTGGGTGCGAGGTCGAGCGTGGGCAGGTGGAGCACCTTAACACAGACCCGACGACGGCTATGGCGTATAATGCGGACCGATCGCAAGATGTGTATACCCTAAATGCGACCGCAAAGGGGATCGCAGTGAAGCTGAAGACCAATAGCATCGCGGTGGAATTCATTCGCCGCTATATCATCACAAAGAAATGGTCGTCCGAGGCGGTGGCTATACGATCGAGGTGGTATTTCTGAATTCCCGCTTTGCGCACCCTTGAATGAGTCACCCTCAGGGAGCCTTCCGAGTGAGCGGCCCTTTACCTCAATCTTCTTCCGGTTCTTCGCGATCCCGCCCAGAAAAATACCTACTGAATGTCGGCTAAGCAGAGAGCCTATCCACGGATCAGCTTACGCACTTCCGCGGCCAAAGCCCGGCCCAGCTTCACATGTTCTTGGGGCTCAAAATGGATTCCATCTAGGGGGCTACTTTTGAGCACCTCGGCGGCGTTGAATAATTGAAAGTCACGCTGTTTAGAAACAGCCTGAAATGCTTCGAAAAGTTGATGCGACTTTTCCTCACCACCAACAAACATCTCTTTGAACGGCGTAGGTTCCAACGGCGCAAAGGGCGGCGGGCAAACCACGAGGACCTCTGGCACACCTTCAGTGGGTGGATAGCAACAGCTACGAACGGCCTGCACTAAACGCCATACGCTGTTGGCCACATCGAGCGTGGACACACTGAATCGGTTTTTCAGGTCATTTGTGCCGAGCATGATGATCACTAGGTCCAGCGGTTCATGCGATTTAAGAATTGGAATCAACTGTTGCAGACCATTCTTATGGCCTTCAATGGGATCGTCCCAAACCGTGGTCCGACCGCAGAGTCCCGCCTCCACCACGTGGTATCCTGCACCCAACTCATTTTGCAGGATGCAGGGCCAGCGGGTTTTACGGTCAAATCGCGGCCCACCAGCAGGATCAGTACCCCACGTATTAGAGTCACCGAAACATAATATATTTCTCTCTTCGTTCATCTTTTTATTGCACCACTAAATTACTTTTAATGACCGACATACCGGTTTGATTAATGAGCGTGATCGACGATGCGGCCTCCGGAAGGATCGGGGTCGACATCTCGGCATGAGCAGGCATCCCATAGCCCAGCAGAATCGGCAGACGAGGCGCATTTCCTTCAGCCGCCCACCGGGTCAGCTTAACACGGTGGTTGCTTCCCGAAATGGTTGCGAGGGCATGCACCGTATAGTCCGATCCCTGCCCCGTCCATTCGAGTTCGACATCCGCATTTTCACCACGCCATAAATAAAGTAGCGGCCCATGCACCGTATCGCCGCGGCAGTCGCGGGTTTTAATATTCCCATTGATTAACAAATAAGCTCGTTCGCATCCCAGCGCCGTACAGCCGCGAAGTTCCGTGGTGTCTTTTCCATTCACGGGTCCCAGAATTTCAAAGCCCGCACGGGTGTTGATGGCCGTGCAATTGATGAGCGTGGTCTTTCCTGTTTTCTGATTCCGAGGTCCGCCGCCGCCATAGGTTCGAAATCCATCTTCAGTTAGACCTTTTCGATAGCCGGGTGTGATGAGATAACGCCCATCTCGATTTTCATAGACCGATTTAAAATCAACCTCATAGGCGGGCCCTTCCGTATCCTTAAGCATATCACTCGTGGCTCGGGTAATGCCTTCGGCATAGCAGTCTACAACGAGGGTATTATGTGCGCCTTGAATATAGAAACAGTGCCCAAATGCCCGGCTGATCACCTTGCAACGTTTGAGTGTGCAGTTGTCTCCACCAACCATAATCCCGCTTTGCTTTCCAAGCGGAACGAGTTGATCATGCCCCTTGCCCAGCAAATCTCCGTAGCCATAAGGCGAAGAGCCGTGAACAAATAATTGGACCTCTTCCAACGTGTTATTATCGCCCCATAGCGAAATCACATTTCCGTTTGTCCCCTGTTGCGGACCGACATAGCGCACGGTTAAGCCTTTGAAATGATTTCCGTTACCCGAAACAAAGATAAAACGATGATAGCCAAAGGTTGGAAGGTGCTTGTAAATCGAGGTATCGATTTCCAACACGACTCCCGCGAGGTTGAAGGTATTATTGCTTCCTCCAAACCTCAGCACGGGAACCGGCGGCCGAGTTTCCTTGGTGCGATCCACCCCCTTTCCAATGGCCGCCAACAGATCTGGAGTCAGGTAATCAGAAACCCGATAGATGCCCGGCTCCATGAGAATTTCATTGTCGTCCATTCCCGCTAGTTCCATCAGCTCTGCAAGGCTTGAAATGCGGTGCGACGCGGCCTGAGCCACCCCTATATTCAGCAACAGGAACGCAACCGCAAAAAAACGTCTCATAGTTTGTATCCTTTTTGAGGTGCATCACATTGACTGAGGAAACCGAGTACACCACTCACTCTAAACGCACGCATTTTTAAAACCACGATCTGCGCTACTGTACTGGTTTTAAATTCATGTTCATAAATATCCATGCGTGGTTTATGCAAATGAATATATTTTCCCCTGTATTAGATCGAAAAGCTCGTCGCTCCAGAACCTCGGCTATCTTCGGTGGGACGCGCGGGAATTACACGCTCCACATCACGATTAAAGTGATTATTAGGCCGGAGCTTCCTTAGCTTGTCTAGTTTCTCATAGAGAAACTCATGCGAGGCCTTGTATTCCAACACCTCACCACGCGGGTCGGTAATCACGACAAGATATCCGCCGTATCTTGTTCCACGAACCGGTGCAGTGCCCCGATAGGCCATGCTTTGGAGCTTAACAGGATCACCTGAGAGCAAGAATTCCTTATCCCAGAAATTAGCCGGATTGAAATGACCCGATTGATAATCCAGTAGAACATAGTTATTTCCATCGATCTCATCTCCGATGGCAAAATATTCAACCTTGAGATCATGATTATAGGTTTTTGAAGAAGACTTTGGCTGAATTTTCACCCCAAAAGTGAAGTTAAACATTCGCAATGGACGCGAAATTCCTCCGCTCCATGGGGGAGCGGGGGGATTTGAAATCTGTTCACTTTTATTCATCCAATTGATCGAAAAATCCGGTGGATTGATCAGCTGAAGATAGTCCTGATCCTCAAGACTCAGTTGGGATTCCGCAAATTTGATCTGTCGACCTTTTTTGTTCTCCAAAACTACGTCAGAGCCCATCATCATTTTAAACTCGGCCTCAACTGTTTTTCCATTCAGCGCGGTCCACAGCCTCATTTTATCAACTGTTTTCACGACCTCTAGCGGCTGCGGCTCCGGAGTTACGGAACTTTCAGCCTCACTAGTTTCACTGATATAATCTCGGAATATCGGTCCATTCGTCAGCGTGGCATCACCCGGATACAGATTTGAATAAATTTCATCCTGAACATCTTGCGAGATTTCACTGGTTCGGAACACCGGAAATGTGGGGCCTCCGGCGGTGCGATCCAGCGGATAGGTCTCGCCCCTCACCTCCACACTCAGAATATGATACACGAGCCCACCATCCAGATCCCCCATGATCACTTTAATATTTTTCGGAACGCCAGCCTTTAGGGTAATCCAGTCACTCGGTCGTGCACGACTTTCAGCAAAATAATAAGCCATATCTTTCGGATCCTTACTTTGCCAGACATCTCCGAACGCTACGCGAACATAGTTCTGATAGGCACAGAAAAGAACCGTTTCATCATCGACACTCACCCCCATGAATTTATCGGAGACTCCCCAGAACCGAAACGTGATATCTTCTGGATAAACCAACTCGCCCTCATACAGTACCGCCCAACAGTACCCTTCTACATTTTCTTCTCCAAATGCTGTCGGAGCCAGCTCCGACATCATGGTCGGAATACAAATCACCGATGTGTACAGTTTATTGGGAGACCGGTAATATCGGGATAATATTGATTTCCGCCAGTCTCCTTTCATATAATCATGTATGATCTCTTGCAGCTGGGAGGGCGACATCGGAATCTTTCGACCGCTACGACTCCGGTTAAAATTATAAAAATGTCCCTGGAGATCACTTCCTGTGGTGAATGAAGCTCCAAATGGTGACGAGAGTTCCGTCAGATCGGGAAGGATATCAAATCCTATGCCACCCACCTCCAGGCCGTCACCCATTCCTGACATTTCCGGCAACTGAATATCCGGCATACTCGCACGCTTCACTTTGGTTACAATGCGAGTAGTTGACCTAGGCTTGGCACTTTTTTTCACCTGCATCCGCGGCTTTTTAAGCTGCATTTTTGGACGATCTACCGGCTTCGGAGGAATAAACTTTTTTTCCTCTTTCTGATGCACGGTAAACACGACCAGTAAACCTGCCAGCATAAACGCAGCAGCATGCACCATCAGGCTAATTACAAAACCGCTGGGCGCCCCTTTAGCTACATTCTTTGAATGCTTATGTTTTCGTTTCATAAAATAGCCTTATTTAATTCGAAGACTTCGCGTAACTACGAATCTCTTCAAGTCCTGACACGGTCTGGTATTCCCCTCTGCACAAACTCGTCAACTTCTTATAAAGAGTGGCAGATCCACCAGCCTCGCCATCCTTCTTCACAAATTGAACTACATTAAAGGTGAAATCCTTTTTGTTGCTCTTACGGCGGCCTAATCCACTGGACGTTGGAGCTTTTGCCCCTTTGTATTTATCGCGAGTCAGTATAAATGCGTCGGCAAACTCTTTGGGTTGAAAGTTGTAATACTGCGGCCTTGGGGGTTGTGGGGTACCGGGGAAATATTCTTTAATTAATGCACTTCTCCCCCCTGAAAGCACCTTGGGCGGTTGCCCCTTAGCTTTGCGTTCCCTATTCTCTTCCTTCAGTAATTTTTTAGCCTCCTCCACATTGGCCGCCCACTTTTTACCGGCCGATGTGGATTCAATCCATTCCGTCGTGTTCATGGAGATATCCACAACAACCTTCTGAGATCCCCAAGTATCCGTGAGCAGGAAAATCATATCCGCCTGTTGTTTGTGCGCGAGCATGACCGCACTGTACCAGTCGTGCCCCTTCGATTTTCCTCCATAGATCCCCCCGCCCCTTTTAATGGGTTTTGAAAAATTTCCAATTCTCAAATCGTCACGCATTGTTGTGCCGCCTTGCCCCAACGTTTGGATTCCGTAGCGGCCCGATTTTGCGGCATTGGAGGATGAGTTCAGTGGTTCTAACCAAGCCTTGACCTTCTGGGTATTCACGGTGTTCGCCGGGGCCATTTTTGGAAATACAGTTTGAACTGCGTTGCCGCGAAAAACCGCCACATTGATCAATGCTGTTGAAGGAAGGGACTCAACGATACGAATCAGCTCTTCCTTAATAATCGTATAGGCCGGTATGCCCCCCATCTCATCAATCAGCATTGAATTGCTGGTATCCAGAATCAGGAATATTTTCTCGCCCTTGCCTTTGATGCCAAAAATGTCAATTTCTGGCATAGAAAATCCAAGCCCGACACCGCTACCAAATCCCATACCAGCGGCATTCCCCAATCCACCTTTAATTCCCGTAATTTCCGGCATCTTGATATCCGGAACATTCTGATTGATCCTCGGCTGAACTACGATTCGTTTACGTAGCTTCGGTTTCTGGGCTTGCTTCTTTTTGATATTTACCGGCACCTGTAACTTCTTCAGTTGCATCTTTGGCCGGTTCACCGGCTTGGCTTCAAATTTCTGTTCTTCCTTATGAATCACCTTTACTGCAACAAAGGAAACCGCCACTAAAATTAGAACTGCATGAATCCCCAAACTGACCAGTGCCGCACTGGATTTTGCATGACTCGCAAACTTCTTTTTCTTCACATTCATTACAACCTCAATCTATTTTCGAGCTCATACAACATCACTCCCATCCAGCTGATGGTGATTCATCGCCAAACAGTGCAAACCTCATTAGGTCAAAAAGATGCTCTCTCTATTTCAGAGTATTGACATCCTTCTTCCAACGCTATCCAACGAACCGCGGGGGGCCAAAGTAATTTGGCCACGAGCCACCATACATCAGATATTTTTTACTCACTCATCATCTATTCACTCTCCGCCAGCCACTCTCCCTTTCTCATCTATGCACACACCAAACTGAGTATTGGGACACTTTTTATTCACAAACAACCTACTTGACATACTATCAAAACAAGACTTCATTTTAAGTTTCCATGTTAACTTAAGCATTGGCTATTCACCAAATAAAACGGTGATCGATGGATACTCACGGCATTAGCCTATATCGAAGTATCTTTTTTCATTACATATGAGGGAGATCAACGATATACAACTGAGCTCATAAAATATTTATCCAAGGGCCCCATGAGTCCGCCAAGATAGGGACCGAGCAAGATGACTTTGAAAAAGATGAATTGACGTTAAAAACAGGGTCAGCGGAATAGTTCACACGAGTTCCACATTGCTAGCGGACGCAAACTTCGTGCCCCGAGCCTCCCCTCTCACTTCGCAACTCGTCACAAATTAACCCATAAGTCACAAAAGCGCTACGGATTAGGGCCAGCAAGGATTTCCTCAGCCTGTACATTCGGGTTCCTTCGATTGCAGGCTTTTCAAAGAGAGACCATGCGGCTGTCTTTCAGATGGCCTTTTCGGATCTGCTTTTCGAGGGAATCGACATCGGGCGGGATATCATCGAACTTCCTCCGGGCGATGCTTCGAACTCCGACAGAGGATACGTTCCGGCTTTCGGAATCCTGATGATTTTGCTTCGTCCTGCAGGTTGGGATTCCGGCAGAGAACGGGAATAAAGTCCACCGCCGTTTTCGGTGCTTGCTCTTTTACACGCGATTGGATTGATCGGCCTGACTAACAACAAAAAAGGCCAGCCCCGAAGGCCGGCCATTAAAACAATACATGGTATCCGATTTAGTCTTCGATGCGAGCCACTTTGCCTTTTGCAGCAGCAATACGGCTCACGATTTCTTCGTAACTTCCTGCAGCCAGAAAAGTGGATTTGCTGGGCAGCACGATTTCTGCACGGTCTGGGAATAAGCTTGAATAGCGAATTCGGGCACCTGTCATTTCGATCAGACGACGATTTTCTTCAACCTTAGAAATCCCGGTTGCTTCGGTGTATTCACTGCGCTTAACGGCATATACTTCTAGAAACATGATTGTCTCCTTCTTATTTGTGTCATCCGACTTTCCGCGAAATTTTTTATTCCAGACCCGAAAATGTCGATTAAAAGTGTTCTTTTTATATCCTCGCCGTCCTCCAATGTCCACCCCACAAATGAAATTCTTTCCAAGCTTTGGGAAACGTAAATCGGGTTCAACCCATTCTATTTTCTGAAGTCTTGACGCAGACATAACCATTCCCTACATTTCACCGCTTCATTCGCCCCCTTATGACGAGAGGGCTTTTTTAATGGTTGTCAGAAAAAAGGCGGAAAAGTGCGGATCTTCCGATAACCGATAATTACTAATTGGAGTGTAAGCATCATGTCGAGAACAGTACTTATCGGGTCGCAATGGGGCGACGAAGGCAAAGGAAAAATTATTGACGTACTCACGGCGAATGCCGACTGGGTGATTCGTTACCAGGGCGGCAATAATGCCGGTCACACCGTTGAAATCGGTGATCAGAAATATGTGCTCCATCTCACTCCTTCTGGAATCCTGCGGGACACATGCAAGTGTGTCATCGGCAACGGCCTCGTGGTTGACCTCGTTGGCCTAATGAGCGAACTGACTGAACTGGTTGAGCGCGGCATTAAACTCGATGATCGACTCTTCATTTCTGACCGCGCTCACATTGTTCTACACTACCACAAAGCACTCGATGGCGCTAAAGAAGGCAATCTAGAAAAAGGCAAAAAGATCGGCACCACCAAACGGGGAATCGGACCGTGCTATATGGATAAAGCCGATCGGATCGGCCTTCGTATGGGCGACATTATGGAAGCCGACTTTCTTGACCGCGTTCGCGAACTAACCATTACGAAGAATAAAATCATCGAATCCATCGGGGGCGAAGCCCTGAATGTGGATGAAGTGGTTGCTGAAATCTCTGAAGCAGCGAACTACCTCAAGCCATTCATCTGCGATACCATTCCACTTCTTCACAAAGCGGTTCAGGACGATGATGAAATCCTATTTGAAGGCGCACAGGGCTTGATGCTCGACGTCGATTTCGGAACGTACCCCTATGTAACCTCTTCCAGCACGGGTGCGGGCGGCGCACCGGCTGGCTCTGGCGTTCCTCCGGGCGCCATTGACCGATGCGTTGGCATTGTGAAAGCGTATACGACCCGCGTGGGTGAAGGTCCTTTCCCTACCGAACTCTTTGATGCCGATGGCGAACACATTGCTAGCGTCGGCCACGAATTCGGTGCCACCACCGGACGGCCGCGTCGTTGCGGGTGGTTCGATGCCGTGATTGCCAAATACTCTGCGATGGTCTGCGGCATTAACGAGTGGTCGCTGATGAAGCTCGATGTGCTCGACGCCGTTGAAACCATTAAGATTTGCGTGGCTTATGAATGCGACGGCGAGCGTATTGATAATGTTCCCGCGTCCATCAATAAGTTCGGACGCTGCAAGCCGATCTATGAAGATTTTAAAGGATGGAACACGCCCACCACCGAATGCACCTGTTGGGAAGAACTTCCAGAACAGGCTCAGAAATACATCGAGTACATCGAAGAGATCACCGGCGTTAAAGTCAGCATTCTCTCCGTGGGTCCGCAGCGGACCAGCACGATGCAACTCGATCGCTAAACGGAGCTTATGGACCTCGATTTCCAATGCTTGGAAAAAATCCCGCGTCACGTTGCCCTCATCATGGATGGCAACGGGCGCTGGGCTCAGCAACGGGGTCTTTCGCGCAGCGAAGGGCATAAAGAAGGTGCCCAGTCGGTGCGCGCCGTTTTACGTGCCGCGGCCCAAGCTGGCGTAGAATTCATTACGGTCTACGCCTTCAGCACGGAAAATTGGAAGCGCCCAGTGAAGGAAGTGGAGGGCCTGATGAAATTGCTCGTTCATTCTCTGAATGAATATGAGCAGGAGCTACACGACAATAATATTCGCCTCCGGGTGATGGGCCAGTTTGAAAAACTACCCCTGCCCGTTCGGATGCGCCTACAAAAAACCATTGATGCCACGGCGCACTATACCGACCACACCTTTGTGATTGCCCTAAGCTATGGCTCCCGTATGGAAATTGCAAACGCAGCCCAGCAGCTTGCGCAGAAGGTTCAATCCGGCGAAATGAAGCTGAAAGAAATCGATGAACAGGCGATTGCCAACCACCTTTATCTCCCGGACGTTCCCGATCCGGAACTAATGATCCGCACCAGCGGCGAGCTTCGCCTGAGCAATTTTATGCTCTGGCAGCTCTCGTATGCGGAATTTTACATCTCTGACGACTACTGGCCCGACTTCCGCGAAGAACAGTTTTTCCATGCATTGGAAGCTTTCAACGGGCGGGATCGCAGGTATGGTGGTGTTAAGAATAAATAGTGAAGGCCCTGATGGATAAAAAACGGATTCTCATAGCACTTAGTATTGGGGCGGTTATCATACCGGCCTTCAGCCTCATCCCCTGCCAATGGCCCCTCGGCCTGCTCGGCCTCCTCCTGTTTGCCGGAGTCGGCACCTGGGAGTTTTATGGCTTGTTGAACGCGGGCGGCATTAAAACCTCCACCAAATGGGGAATCGGTAGTGGTCTAATTTTTGTTACGGCCACCTGGTTCAATGCCCTTGGAAAACACCCCATTGCCTACGATGGCTTCCACCTCTCGGACAATGCACTTTGGTGCGTCCTCTTGGTGGTTATCCTCTCCAATTTCTTTCGTATCTTGGCCTACTCCGACCTTCGCAAAGGACTGGAAAGTTGCATGGGCACCATTCTGGGCATCGTCTATGTGCCTCTACTTTGGAGCTTTGTGATCCGCCTCTTCCTTTTGGGCGATCTTTCTGAACCCGGCTGGGCCGCTTTTTACGTGATTCTTTGCATGAAATTAGCCGATACCGGTGGCTATTTCTTTGGCACCCGCTTTGGAAAAAACAAACTTGCTCCAACCATCTCCCCAAAGAAAAGTTGGGAAGGCCTCTTGGGCGGCATTGCATTATGCATTCTCGTGAATATCGGTTGGTGGGTTGTTTCTAAAGGCCAAATCAACAGCGAAATCTCCTTTTCCTTCTTCCACGCAATCGTGCTCGGCGTTCTTTTTCCCATCGTTGGAACCGTTGGCGACTTAGTCGAATCCATGTTTAAACGCGCGGTTAATGTGAAGGATTCCAACACCATGGTCTATGGGCTCGGCGGCATTCTAGACATGGTCGATAGCATTCTATTCGCCGCCCCCATGCTGTTCATCTACATCGAACTTTTCTTAAAATAACACCTCAAGGTACTTCCTATGCTAGAAATACTTTTCATTGTCGCAATGATGATCTTCCTGTTCGGCATCACCATTTTCGTTCACGAATGGGGCCACTTCTACGTTGCCAAACGGTGTGGCCTCGTTATTGAAACATTCTCTATCGGCATGGGCCCAGCCCTCTGGAAAAAAGAAATCGATGGCATTGTCTATAAAATTGGAGCCTTCCCCATTGGAGGATATGTTTCCCTGCCTCAGCTCGATCCCATTGGCATGGATAAAATCCAGGGCGACAACGACGAAGGCGAACGGAATACCATGCCCGAGATTTCTCCTTGGGCAAAAATTGCGGTCGCCGTGGCCGGCCCGCTCTGCAACATTATCTTTGCACTGCTCCTCGGGCTTATTGTGGCAACGGTTCCTCAGCAAGAAAACATTGAAGACACCGGAGTGTTTATTGCCAATGTTGAAGCCGACAGCAATGCCTACACGGTGGGCATCCGCGCTGGGGATGAAATCACAGCCGTGAACGGCAATGCAGTAAAAAACTGGTACGACACCCGGGTTGAATGCTTATTGGGTGGAGGCAAGGAACAAGCTGTAAATCTTACCGTTTATAGTGCCTCCGAAGGTGAACGTCAGATTAGGGTTTCCGTAAATCATCCCGACAAATCTGCAACGTTGATCAAGGGCGTTTCTCAGGCAACTCCATGCCAAATACTCCAGGTGATTGCCGATAGCCCCGCCGAAAAAGCCGGACTAATGGCTGATGATACGCTGATTCAGATTAATGGCGAAACCATTGAAGGTACCGGACACTTTGTTGCCGCCGTTCAAGACAATCCCGACACCCAGATCACCCTGCTGATTAAACGCGACGGGGAAAGAATGACCATTCCGATCACCCCGGAATACAATAAAGAAAATGATCAGGTCATGATCGGCATCCAATTCGGCGGAGCCCTTTCCCTGCCATGGACCCTTAAAGGAAATCCGTTCGAGCAGATTTACAGCGATGGCTCTTCCATTTTCCGCTTGTTGAAAGCACTCGTCACCCCCAGTGAATCCAAACAGGCCGCCAGTGGGCTGGGCGGGCCCGTTGCCATCTTCACCATGATCTTTATCTCGCTTCAGATGAGCATGATTACCGCACTGGGCTTGATCCGCTTCATCAACATCAACCTTGCGGTCCTCAACCTGCTACCGTTGCCCGTGCTCGATGGTGGGCATATCTGTTTTGCACTCTGGGAAGGCATTACAAAGCATAAAGTGCACCCCAAGATTGTGGCCACGCTGATCAATGTATTTGCCATTTTGTTGCTCACCGCCATGGTCTTTCTCTCTTGGCGCGATGCCGATCGCAACTGGAACATCAGCCGGTTCTTCAAAAAAGCATCTACAGAACAGGTGGCACCGGCTCCTGAAGTTCCTGCGAAAGAAGCTGCGATTGAGTAATGAAACGAACCTACAAAAAGCGTGCGTTGTTTGATATCAAGCGACTGCCCACCGTGGCCTTCACCCTTTTTGTTGTTTTCATTGCCTATAAAATTCTGACGCCGCCCAGCGATGAAACCGTACGGATCCTATCTCCGGATGGTTCAAAAATGGCGCGGCTTCGGACTTTTTATTATTACGACAACCAGCCCTCCTATAAAGTCTACTACCGGGAAGCTGGGAAGAAAATATGGTTAAACCTGCTCTATCTTCCGGTCTATACCAACACCCCACCCGAAACGCAACAGCCTGATCTTGCATGGAGTGATAATTCCGAGCAGATCTTTTTTATAATGAACGGAACATCAGTCTGGCACCACACCTTCACCGATCCAAATGCGCTTTAACACCATCTTTTAAGCGCTCGGCATACACTTCAATACAACGAAATAACGGGCATTGAATTTTACCGCACTCGAGTAGGTCACACTCAATCATAACAGGATATTCTCCGCAGAACAGGCAGGTCGCCCCCCTCTATTTTTACGCAGTGAGCACCTCCCTTCTTTTCACTTTTTTGCAATCTCTGGAAAATAATTACCTACCGCCTTCGTTATTCAATCCTACTGGGGAAATAACTGAACGGAGGCAACCCATGAAAACAAGAACTAAACTGATCATCACCGCAACCACTATGCTTGCAGGCGTAATTACTGTCATCGCAATTCCTCAACAACCGGGATCCGATGCTCCACGATTCAAGATGCAACAACGTGGACCGCACGGAGCGAACCCATCTGCAGGAGACCAGAAGCAGGTCGGCCAAGGATGTTGCAACCAACGCCAAGCGGGACCACAGACGATGCAGAACCGTCGGGGCCGCAATCAGGATCGACGCACTACGCAAGCCACCCAAGGCCGTAGCAACCGAAATCAGCGACCACGGGTTCAGCGCCAGCAAGCAGTTCAAGGATGCTGCCAACAAGAATCACAGACGATGCAGAATCGGCGGGGTCGCAATCAGGATCCACACAATACGCAAGCCACCCAAGGTCGCAGCAACCGGAATCAGCGGCCACAGGCTCAGCGCCAGCAAGCAGTTCAAGAATGTGGCCAACAAGAATCACAGACGATGCAGAACCGTCGGGGTCGCAATCAGGATCCACGCAATACGCAAGCCACCCAAGGCCGCAGCAACCGGAATAAGCGGCCACAGGCTCAGCGCCAGAAAGCAAAAGGACGCCATCAACAGAGACTACAGGAAAATCAGAGCTCCTGCGCGAAGTGTGCTCCAAAACAACAGACCGACATTTCGAATGCGTTTGATGCGGATAACGAGGTGAAATGGTCCGCAGAGAAACAGCTCAAATCAAAATCTGTAAAAAAGGAACGCGCCGAAAAACAACATAAAAAAGAGAAGCCAGCCAAGTCGGAAAAAATAGAGAACCCGACTGAGCAGAAAGTTACGGCAGTAGAGGCCCCAGAATCCGACGCCCCCCAAGACAGCAATCCTGAGCTGGAAGTTGCTGAATGAAAAAATAATTACTATTCATGTCCACAAAGTCACGCGTCATGCGTCTTGTGGGTATATGTTTCCTAGGGATCATATTTGAGCAGCGTAAGGTTTCCCTCCTCTTTTCCTTACGCTGCTTTTTCTTTTTTTTAAAATTATGGGGAGGATCCCTCCCCCATTCCATGAAGTCGTAATCGTTGCGCGCTACATTAACGTTGGAATAAAGACCCTCCAAAATCAATGCAGCCCGCTGACTCAAACAACCCCTTCTTATTTACCACTTTTCCACAGATTGATTGACGCAATATCGTTCGAGGCCGCCTCTCCATCTGTACTACGGCCGCGCACAACATCCGATTCCAACTGCTTCAGCAGGCGTTCCACCACTTCCGGGTGGCTTTCATAAAGATTCGTGGTTTCCCCGGGATCAACATCCATATCGTACAGCTGCGCGATCGGCACCCCCGGCTTGTTGGCCTTCTTTTCGTTAGGTGCCGTCCAGCCTCCAGATCCTTTCGCAAGGCAAAGTTTCCATTTGCCCATGCGGTAGGCGAAGTGGCCGCTAATGGAATGATGAATCACCCCGGCTCGAGTGGAGAGCATCGGTTCCCCCGATAAGGCCGGAAGAAAACTGACACTATCCTCTGCGCTCCTTTTCGGAAGCCCCCTTCCGGTCACCGCGGCAAGCGTGGCAAAGAAGTCGGTTAGGCAAATTAACTCGTCGCTTGAGGAACCCTCCGCAACCCGACCAGGCCAGCGCACAATGAACGGAATGCGGTGCCCGCCCTCCCAAATATCCGCTTTGGAGCCACGTAGATAAGCACTCGAAAAATGGCCCGCTTTTTCCAAAGTTTTAAAATCGGCAATTTTGGAGCATCCGTTATCACTGCTAAAAATGACGAGAGTATTTTCACTCAACCCATTGCGATCCAGCGCATCCAAGATTTGTCCAAATGCGTCGTCTGTTTGCATCACAAAATCCGCATAGGCATTGATTCCACTTCGACCCTGCCACTCTTTCGTTGGAACAATCGGGGCGTGCGGCGAACCGTAGGGCACATAGAGGAAAAACGGCTCTTTTTTATTTTTGGCCCGTTCCTCAATATATTTAACCGTTTCGCGGGCCAAGCGCGGCAACATATTAATTTCTGATTCATGCGAAATCACCGTATCATTTTCAATCACGCTTTTCATATCCCGAGCGTGGTGGAAGCCATGAAAATAGTCGAATCCGCGGGTGATCGGGCCATCCGGAATTTTTGTGCCCACCGGTGGAAGTGCATTTTTTTTCTTCGGACGCTTTAACGACTCGCCGGTTTCTATATCCAGATATTGGAAGTCGAGATGCCATTTTCCAATGATGGCGGTATGATAGCCTTGTTCCTTTAGGAAGCTGGCAACCGTGGGCCGGCCCAGCGCAATCAGATTGGATTTGTATCCTTGTGTCACACCGCGTTGCAAGCGAGTGCGCCAACTGTAGCGGCCGGTCAACAGACCGTAGCGCGTCGGGGAACAGACCGATGAGCCGGAATGCGCATCTGTGAAGACCATGCCTTCACTCGCCAGACGATCCACACTCGGCGTCAGGATTTTCCCCCGTTCCGGATTCAGGCACTGCACATCGCCATACCCCAGATCATCGCACAGGACAAAAATAATATTTGGTTTTCGGAGGTCCCCCGCATAAATACTTCCGGTGCCAGTCAACAAGCCGATGATGAAATAATAGGCCGATCTCTTCATTTTTATCCCTTCAAATTAAATACAGAACAGGCTCAACCATAGAGCTACTTATTATTTAAACGAAACAGAGACCTTATCTTTGACAGATCTTGATTTATTTTCGGTGCATCAGGCTATTTTATGGGCCATCTGGATTCCCCACGACCCGTAGAATATGCGACTCTATTTTCCCCGTGTTAATTTTTTCTGATCCCAAGGAATGGAACGGTCAAAAAGCGTTCCATATTGCTGATAATTATTATGACTAACACATTCCGTCTTCAGTTTTTCCAGCTCGGCATCATAAGCAATACGCATGGATTGAAGGAGTTGCGAGGCTTCGGGATTGCGGGCGAGGTTTGTCATTTCCAATGGATCCTTTTTCAAATGGAATAGGTCCTCGGTCGGCTCCATACCCTCATCGCCATACCACCAATAGGTATATTTCAACTCTTTCGTCAGCACGGTCAAACTCTGAGTGGGAACACTGCCCCAAGTATTAATAAAGGCCAGCGTCTCACGCACATCCACCGTGGGATCTTGCAGCAAGGGAAGTAGGCTAACCCCATCCATATTTCCAGGGATTGGAAGTCCGGCCAACGCGAGTAGAGTCGGCGCAAAATCAATATTTCCCGTCAGCGCGGGGCTTCGCAGTTTTTTTCCAGCGGTCGGAACTCGCGGATCATAGATCAACAGCGGAACCCGGGCCGACTCTTCCATTGGTAGCACCTTGGAGCCATAGCCATGCGCTCCGCAAAGGAATCCGTTGTCGCTGGTGTAAATGATCACCGTATTGTCTGCCACGCCCTGCTCTTCCAATTCAGCGCGAATCATTCCAAGGGCCACATCAATGGCGTAGATCTGCTGATAATATTTGGCCATAACCTGGTCGTATTTTTTTTCATAACCCCATGAAGAAAAACGTTCATACTGCCGCCCCTGCTTGCTCTGTTCCGACATGTGTTCGCCGGCTTCACGGCCATAGTTCGCAGGTTTGATGAAGGTCTTTCCCTCATAGATGTGATCAAACAGCGGATCAGGTTGCACAGGACGGTGCGGGGCTTTAAAGCTGATCGATAGGCAAAATGGCTTTTTCTGCTTAACCGACTCTCGAATGACATCCTGCCCGAATGCGCCATAGGAACGTGTGGAGTGCGGATACTGCTCCGCATACTCTGCCATCGATTTATTGGCCGACGTTTTATAGCTGGTCTGGCCCGGGCCGCCGCCCCACCAATCGAAAAACTCGCCACACTCATAGCCGAAGCCGTCCACTTCGAACCCGAATTTTCCGGCAAATGCCGTCAGATATCCGGCCTCACGCAGTAGCACCGGATAGGACTTCGACCAGATTCCCGGCGTCATATTTCCGTGCTCAAAGTTCGTCCCGGTTTTGTATTCATACATGCCGGTCATCACGGTGGCTCGGCTCGCCATGCAAATGGCCGTCGTGTTGTAGTGCCGATCAAAAATGATCCCATCTGCCCCGAGCTTATCCATATTCGGCGTCTGGACTTCTGGATTGCCATAGCAACCCACCGAACCAAAATTTTGATCGTCCGCCATTAAATAAATTATATTTGGCTGTTTGCCACGTTGCTCCAGAGCATCTGCCACCGAAACAGCCACGCCCATCATCACATATATCATTAAGATTGGTTTCATAGACTTTCCCCTCACCTCTGCACACTTATTGCGATTCATACTTAAAAAGTAAGCTATTTTAGGCCAAAAAGCAGGAACAAGATGCGCCTTATCTATTTTCCAAATTAACCGGCATAAAAAAGACCTCGTCAAGACCCTATTCAAACTCAACCTCAACCCCAAAACCGTTCTCGCTCGTTTTAATGCCTGAGAAATCGATTTCCAATGATTGGAAACCCTGCGTCCACGTCAACGGGGCATCGCTACCGAGCAAACGAACGGCCGTTATTTTTCCCGCGGAAGTATTGAAGGATTCAATCTTCACCGTTTTCGGTGCCGGTGTGATTGACATGGCATAGACCTTATTATCTTTGGCACTAAACCAGAATTCGCCGGGGATCGATTCTGCACCCTTTTTGGGATTCACGTTTTCTGAGAACCGCGTCCAGCGCGTGGTTCCATAGATGGCATCGGCATTCGTTTTCACCCACGTGCCCATTTCCACAAAACGGTTGGCGCACAGCTCCGGCACACGGCCTTTTCCATCGGGCCCGATATTCAGCAGATAGTTCCCTCCTTTGGAAATAATGTCGCAAAAATTCCGAAGCAGCTGATTCGTGGATTTCCAATCTTCATCGTGCGCCTTAAAGCCCCATGAATGGTTAGCCGTTCCACAGGTTTCAAAATATTTTGCGACCAGCTCGCCAGCTTTCGGCGTCGTGTTATCCCCAGCATCGATATAATCACCATATTCATATCCCACACGCCGATTCACGACGATGCTCGGATTCATTTCATAAATCATTCGATAAAAACGCAAGGCCTGCGCTTCCGTAATCAGCCCATCCCCATCAAACCAAATCAGCTTCAGCTCAGGCATCAACTGGATCAGTTCAGCAACCTGTGGATAGGCTTTATTTTCCAGATAATCGAGATAAGCATTTGGACTCGGATCCCAGAAGTTTTTCCCATTCGGGCGGATCGGCACCTTATATTCATCCCACGTCTTCTTCACTTCAGCATAGCCGGCATCCGTTCCGTCCATCCAATCGTGGCCATGGGAATAATACACCCCAAATCCAATGCCTTCAGCCTGACAGGCATCGTATAGCTCCTTGATCAGATCCCCCTTATACGGCGTGGCATCAGCAATATCCCAATCAGAATGTGCAGAATCAAATAGAGCAAAACCATCGTGGTGCTTGGATGTAATCACCATATATTTCATTCCGGTATCCGCAGCCAGCTTGGCGATGTTCTTCGCAAAAGATTGATCGGGATTAAACTGCCGAGCAAATTCTCGGTATTCCGCGCGCGGAATATTAAACGTGAACATTAACCATTCGGCTACGCGTGGCCCCGTGATACCCGAATCCTCAATCTTCGTTCCCTTCCAGCTTCCGGCGGCCTGAGAATAGACACCCCAGTGGATAAACATGCCGAACTTGGCATTCTTATACCATTCCAGCCCCGCCTGCTTTTCCGGCGACTGATGCATCTTTATCCATTCATCATAATATTTTTCAGAACCAACCTTAATCCGAGATCTCCAATATACCGTCGGAATAACGCGTACCTTCACCGGTTTCTGGGTACATGTAACGGCGATAGAATATTTTCCCGCCTCTGAAAACAGCACCCCTTCGGTGAAGGTGGAGACAATGCCATCTTCAATCCAATAATCACGTTTGAGATTCCCGCCCACCGGAGAACCATTGACTGTGGCTGATGCCAACAGGCTCTTTCCTGCCGCCTCCGGAGCATGCACCAATTGCACCACATAATCGCCGGGGTGCAGCATTTCAAACTCAACGGTAAGGCTTTTACCGTCAAATGCGATTTCACGTGTATCGACAATCACACAGTTATCTTCACGTTGCTGAACCCGCTCGTCAGCCCGGGCCGACGGCATGCCCGCCAGCAAACTGACTCCAACCATAATCACCCAACTATTTATCATCCTGCAATCCTTTCTCCAGCTTAAGTTCCAGAGTGTCTCGGTGCAGTAGACAACTATTCAGACCCACTGTGTATCCCCAAAATATGTGATACTGCTGGATTCCAGGCCAAGGTCCTAAAGCGGCTGACCCTGTTTAACCTTTTTCAGGCGAGAGAGCGCTTCGAGAAAATAATAGTCGGCATAGCTGATGTTCACATCAACTTCGCTAGTTCTATTCAGATTTCCGACACTGTGCAGTAGCAGACACTGATATTTTTCTCCCTTGGCCAGATACCGATCGGTGGAAAGTTCCTCCAGCGCTTTTTCAGCGGCAGCCAAATACTCCTTTTTCCCAGTGAGCTGCGAAAGTTCAACCAAGGCACTGGATGCAATAGCCGCGGCGGATGCATCTTTAAACGGCTTGCTATCCGGCGCATCAAAATCCCACCGTGGAATCCCATCCTTTGGCAGTCGTTTCAGATAAATGGCAGCCGCTTTTTCAGCCGTTTCCAGATAGCGTTCCTCTTCGGTTTCCCGATACATCATCGTGTAACCATATAATGCCCAAGCCTGACCCCGCGCCCACATCGAATCATCGGCATATCCCTGATGCGTCTGCTTCAGCAGCACCTTGCCGGACTCCAATTCATATGTGAGTTTATGAAAACTGGAACCATCGGGCCGAAAATGATGTTTCATGGTGGTATCAGCATGGGTCAGCGCAATGGCTTTCAGCGTCTCATCGCCCCCATTTTTAGATGCCCAGAGCATCATTTCCAAATTCATCATATTATCGATGATCACACGGTAGGTCTTCGTATTTTCATTATGGATCGAGCCCCACGACTGAATAATCCCGCCACTCGGGCGAAACCGCGTAGCCAGCGTATCAGCCGTCTGCAGAATAATCGCTTTATATTCCGGATCCTGTGTCAGGCGATATCCTTCGCCATAACTGCAGAACACCATAAATCCAACATCATGATGGTGATCATAGGTTTTCAGCGGCTCCAAGGGTGCCGTCCACTTTTGCGCTTCTTTTTTCCAGTCATCGTCCTGATTTTGCGCATAGATCAGCCACAAGCATCCTGGGAAAAATCCACTGGTCCAACTCGTGATACCCAACTGATTCCACGTTCCATCCGCATGACTGTTGCGAGGGATCCCCTCCTCAACCGTCAGCGAATCCGTTGCCTTTTTATACTGCAACTCGGCAAATTCAAACACACCATCAATTTCCTCCAGCGTCATCGCCGATGCAGACCATGCACCTACCGCAACCATCACACCCAGAACAACAAATTTATTACTTAACATATATATTTCTCCAAGACTAATAATCTACACTAAAGGATTCTACTCGCTTGTGCAAATCCGTGAACTGG
>JBAHZU010000032.1:0-7537 GCA_037132875.1 Pontiella sp. | reverse complement strand
GATGATGCTTTGTATCGGTTGCTTTAATCTCAGAATAGATATTGACGGCGCTGAATAATCAGAGCAAAGCATCGAGCAGGTTTTTCATGGCGGCATTCACGGTTGCTAAGTGCAGACATCCGTCGCGCATTTCATCGGGGGTTTGAATGGTCGGCGCATCAATGAGCTCATGCCCGCAGTGCTCGATGATGGAATCCATGCTATTCGGTGTGGTTTCCATGTGAAACTGGAGTCCAACCACCTTTTCGTTGTAAACAAAGCCTTGGTTGATGCCCGATTCGCTGATGGCCAGGGGAACAGCACCTTCCGGAATGTTGAAGGTGTCACCATGCCAGTGGAAAACGGTGAGCTCTTCGGGGATCAGGAGTGGCGCATTTTCCGAACGACGAATTGGAAACCATCCGATCTCTTTCTGGGGACCGGGATACACGGTGGCTCCAAGCACATCGGCCATCAGTTGCGCTCCAAGACAGATGCCGATCACGATTTTTTCGTCGTCGATTGCCTGTTTAATGAATTCCTTTTCATCGGTGAGCCACGGGTGATCGTGGTCGTCGAAGATACCCATGGGCCCGCCCATTACGATCAGCCAGTCAAACTGTTCCCGGTCGGGAAGTTCCTCGCCTTTATGCAGGCGAGTGCAGGTGACTTTAATTCCCTGTTCTTCTGCCCATTTTTCAATGTAGCCCAATCCTTCAAACGCTACGTGCTGCAACCAATGGAGTTTCATTTTAACCTCTAACATTCGGCCATCGCTGTGTGAAACCGCATGAATCCCTGACCTTCCTCAAGGTCGAAATCGCGGAGAATTCCGCCACTTGAACTACGTACATTAAGGCATTTTCTTCAGGAGAATGGTACGCATATTGGGATGGGCGAGTTTTTTAGCGGCCTCGACCATGGCAGGAAAATCTTCAGCCGGGATTAGGGCCGGTTTAAGGTCGGCGATCTGCAGCATGCGAAGGGTATGGGCTTGCTTTGAATATTCAACCGCAATTTCAATCATCCCAGCCCCGAGGGAGGATTGCCAAGAGAAGGCGTTTGGCAGAATAACCGGCTCGTAGCCATCGGGCAGAATGATATTATATTCGATGATGCGGTCCACATGACTCTCCCAAGCGAGCGGAAGAGTGCGTTCGTTGGAGCGGTAGCTGAGAAGATTGCCTAGCCCGCCGGGGATCACAAAGTAGAGGTAGTCGCCATCTCGCACCGCGTAGCGGTCGGCCACCACGGAAAATTCAAGTTTTCCCGGATAGGTATCATAATCAGTAATCAGATCAGAAGCCGCCTTGGCCGATTGAGAAATGCCGCTTACGATTTCAAGATAGTGTCGGCGGAGTTTTTCGGGGGTGATTTCAGCATAGCGCTGATGAAAACGTTCGAAGGCGGTGCCCTGTATGGTTGCGCTTTGGGTCATGCTCGCCTGTCCGTTGGCCGCAATGCTGATTTCATGAATGATATGCGAGCGATTTTTAAGGTCTGAATCCACCTTAATTGTGCTAATGGAACCATCAGCCAGCTCAAGTTTAACGCGGTGGTTGAAGGCCGAGGTCCCGAGTTCGGCATATTGAGACGAGCCATTCATATAGATGGTTTCGCCGTCCACATCCACTTTAACGAGCACCGAACTGAAGGCGCGGCGGGATGGAATGGCCAGTGCGGGTTCGGCGGCTTCTGGAATCATGGAGATTCCGCCGGAGAGTACAAATTCGGGATCAAACCCTGCCGATTTTAGCAGGGTAAAGAGTAGGATCATTCGATCGGGATTGTTGCCATAGCGATCGCTCAGGGTGACGTCCGCATTGGAGAGCGCGGAGAGCGGAAGGCTCGTGAGGGCAGGGCCAGCTTGTCGAACATTCTTGGCCAGCCAATCGCGGATGGCGATGACTTGCGTGGTTTCGCCGTTGAGCGTGCCAATCAGCTCTTTCGCTAATTGGATGGTTTCCGACTGGGTATCCGTTGCGGCAAGCAGGGCATCGCGAACCGCATGGCCATAGGTCTCCCAATCGGTGGTTGAAATAAAGACCGTTGGGTTGAAAGTATGCCAAGGCGGAACTGATTCTTCTTTTTGAACGGCAGGTTGGTGGTCTGCGGTCCATACATAGGAAACGGTTCCGTCGCTTTCGGTGCGGGACTCATCGATACCCGTATTTCGGATGTTCAGTTCAACGGAGGTCGGAGCCGTGAGAGTGACTGTTTTCTGATCGATGGGTTCATACCCATTAAACGATTGGGTGGCGGAAAAGAACGGCTTGCCATCGACCGTGGAGACAAACTCATATTCCAATACGCTGCCGATCTCTACGCCCGGAAGATTGGCCACGAGTAGTTTTTCGGAGGGATAGCGCGGGGCAGAAGAAACCCAGCTGGCATCCATGATGTTCAGCTCGTCTTCACCCAGTTCCTTCACGGAGCCGTCAGGATGCGTGACTTTGGCTAGGGTCAGTTCGATATTCTGCCAGGCGGGGTTGTAGGCCAATTTAATTTCAGAGTTACTCATTTTCCCGCTATAGGTGAGGATTTTAATTCGCACCCGCTGCGTTTCTTTCCACGTGCTGGGGCTTTCAAGATCGAATTTGATGTTGCGGGAGAGAATGCGGATATCCGATTTGATATGGCTTCCGGGCTCTGGAATGTCGAGAATTAACTTTTTACGTAGGTTATATTCGATCTCCTTAAGATTTTCTTTCAATACCAGATACTGCTCCGGAGTAAACTCGACGGCATTCATCAGGAAGGTATTCGTGGCGGTCAATTGAGTTCCGTTCTGGGAAATCTGAACATTCCAGGTCAGTTCGTCAGAATCGATGGCCTGGTAGTTTGGGATGTTGAGGGTGCCGATATCGTTTGGAATATCGAGTTCCAGTGTTTCGCGGATGCCGGCAGTCATGCGGGTATAAAGCGGGTACTTGCGTTCTTTGAGCCCGGTCTGACCGATCAAAAAGTTGGCATAGCCCAGCGAACTTCCAAGCCTTGGAAGATCGAGCATTTTATTCTGTTCGCCTTCGATCAGCAGGTTGTCTGCGGAGTACGACAGGTTGATGGTCAGCGGCTGAGTGGTGTCGCGCAGTTCTTTTGGTAGAATTTCAAGGGATTGAAGCACCGCCGTGGGCATGGAGCGTTTAATGTGGCCTTCGAAGAAGCGACGGCGTTCTTCCGGTTTGATTTTCGAAAAATATCCGCGGTAGACCGTATCGTTGATGCCTTCGAAGACCAGCGTGCTTTTTGCTTCCAGGTTTCCGGCTTTATCGAGCGAACCCCGGGACGTAATTTTGAGCAGGTTATCTTCCGCGGAAATAATTGGGGAGGTGAGCAAGGTTTCTCCTTCGGGGCGCGCCACGATATAACTCATGTTTTGCAGGTAGGAGGGAAAGATGTCTTTGGTGTTCTCATCGGTGGAGTCCATCAGAATATATTCGCCGTCATCACCAAGCGCTGCGGTGACCGCATGGTTGAAAAATGGTTGCGGCACCTCTTCATCTTTTTTCGGGCCGGACATGATGATCACGGGAAAGGCTTCCACATCCACGATGCGTAACATGGAGGCCAGAAGCGCGGCTTTGTCGCGGCAGACGCCATAGCGGTTGGAAAAGGTCATACTGGCATCATGGGGTTCATAGCCTGGGGCTTCCTCCTCGGTCGTGATGCCCATGTAGCGAATATCCTGCGAAACAAAGTTAAAGATCGCGTTAATTTTTTCCTGTGTATTGGTCGCTCCGGCCACGAGTTCATAGGCCATGGTTTCCATTTCTGGTGAAGGCTCCAAGCGCGGCAGACAGAGTTCCCAATACCATTTGGAAAGATCTTCCCAGTTTTCCATGGTGCTCACCAGCAGTCGCTGAACCACGGTATATTGAGTGGGCATGTCTGGCTCGCTGAACAGGCGCGGAACCCCTTTCACTTCCCACGTGTAGACAATCGTATCGCTTTGCTCGGTTTGTTTTTCATGAAAGGTAACCGTGCCTGGAATTTCATCTTTCAAAGCAATCTTAACCAAGGGACGCTCTTTGGGGGCAATCACCTGAAAGGTCATGCGTTCAAAGGGCGTACTGCTTTCAAAGGTTTGATATTCGCTGAAGGTGCCCGGCACAACTGCCTTATGGCGTATGCGGTGGATGATGTAACGGACAGTATCTCCCACTTCGAGCCCCGGAATGGAAAGGGTTACCTGTTTATTGTTGGGGTTATAAATATTGGCATTCATCTGGCGGGAATCAACCATGACCTTGCTGTTGGCCTCCGGATCAATATTGACAACGCTGCCATCCGGTTTGATCAATTGAACCAGATCAAAATAGTTGGTTCCGTAGGCTACGTCGAAACCGAGCGTCATGGTGCGCTGATTGCGCTTTCCCTTTTCGGTGAGAACCTTAACCGCGGTATCGTCCCACGAGTCGGATGATCCGTCGGCCTGATAGGTTACCTGAATAAAATCATCCAGCAGCACTTCGTCGGAATCAGGATATTTTTTAATGGTTGCTTCTTTGGCCTGCGCTTTGATGGTTTTAAGCTGTAGGAACTCTTTGGCCGAAAGGGGAGAATGGATGAGAAAAATAGAAAAAACCAACACGCCAACACGCACAAAACACTTCATAAAGATCTCCAAAATAAATATTCAGGAAAACGTACCTTCCAACACGTTTTCTCGCAACTCTTTCTATAGACCAACCCCGAAATTTTTTGTTGAATATAACTTCAAATTTCTAATTCTTTGAGGATTGCGGATGAATAATGAGGTGTTGGGTCTTAGAAAATCGCGTCCGCTTCATCGTTATTTCCAAGGCCTGGAATCCGGCATGGAAATGACTGTGATGATGCTCCAGCACCCCGTTCACATTGGATTTGATGAACTGGTTTAATCCGTATTTAAAGTTTCTTTTCAGCCAGACTATTAAATGAAATGATTTCGGGGTGTTTAATCTTTAGAGATCAGTTTGCAGGTGAAATGCAGATCCGATAAATGGATCTGCAGCAGTTGCACGGCAACTTCTTGGTCGAGGGCAAGGTCTGCGAGGTTCCTCATTTTCACATCCAACGCCAGTTCCGGAATCATCACGGATCCTCTGTCGTCCCGTTTATCGACCACGATTCCCCGGTAAATTTTTTCGGGATGCTGCTTCATGTGCAGCAAAATCCAATGCCGGTTGCTGTTGCGCTCGGCCATTGCGGTCTGGCGGCTGGCAACGTCCGCTTCGGATATCCGAGCCAACACATCGGACTCGCTTAGCATTGCATCCCCCCGCAAGAAAGCGCGGAGTTGTTGGTGCACAAGCAGGTCGGAATAGCGCCGCAAAGGGCTGGTTACGCGGGTGTAGCACGGGAGTCCCAATCCTGCGTGTAGATCGGGCTCCAAATGAACACTCGAGCGCTTAAATTTTTTGCGATAGGCAAACATTTCAGACATTGTTTCCGGAACATAAGCCTCATCCGGTGCCGGCTGCGACACGAAGGGCGCTGGGATCTCATGCTGGATCAAATAATTGGCGATGGCCTCTCCCGCCATGAGCATGGCATCGGTGACCATTTGCCGGCTCTTCAACGACGGTAACGGTTTGATTGCTACGGTGTACGATATGGGCTCTGTCACGGGTAAGTCATGCGGAATGGCGAGATCGATCCGTTCCTGATCGATCATCGTGTTCAGTTTAACTTCGGGCAAATCAATTTGTGCCGCTCCGAATTCCATTCGTCGTTTTCGGAAGGGTTCTGTGATGGCCTGCAGTTCCATGAAAGGCGATTGGTCCATCCGTTCGTCTGCTTCTGTATAGCTCATGCGCTGCACACGCACCCAGCTTGGGGTGACTTTTTGGCATACGGGCTCGCCGTCATCGGACACGCTCAGTTGGATCGATAGCGCGGGCGATCGATCTGACAAACCGAGCCCCAGCGCCAGAGTAACCGCTTCGGGCAACATCGAACTCACATACTCCGGCACATAAAGGTTCGCCCCGCGGGCCCGGGCCTCTTGGTCGAGGGGGGAATCGGGAGCAACCACCGCCGCCGCATCGGCAACGTGCACCCAGATCGAGGAGCCATCCAACGAAATGGCATCGTCAGGATCGGTACAGTTTTCATCATCAATCGCATAGGTGTCGAGATGGGTTAAATCTTCGCGTGTTTCATCGGGTAGTTCTGGAACAGGAAGATCGGCCGAAGAGGCTGAACAGTCAAAGCGTGCAGGGTAGGGATTCATCGATTCCGGCCACTGGCCCAGATCGATCATCAATCGGTGTGCCCTTTCCGGAGTCACCTCAATGCCGAGCGCTTTTAGGGTGCGATTGGTTGAGGCTTTTCCGATGGCGAGTCGTTCGAGGTCGCGCATCGCATCGAGATCTTGCGGTTGAACCGTACGTTGTTTGACTCGCTGTAGGTAGTCATTCCACTGCGTGGCCTGCTGCTCTTTTTCATGCTTCTTTTTCAGAATCTCGCCCACATCCTCTTCATTGCGAGTGACCACTTCATCGATTGAACCCGTGAAATAGAGTTGTGCATCCAGCGCCAACCATGCGTGCCAAACCGAAGATGGAGTCGCGGCTCCATAGATGAACTCAGCCAGTTCTTCCAAGGAAATGGATTCGCCCTGCAAGAGCTCCCATGCTTCGAGCAGATTCCCTTCCGGTTCCTGCTCCAATGCTCCCAAGTTCTTCACGGGGCCTTTATGTAAAAATTGGATATCTTTGATCCGCACCTTTACGACCTTGCCCGAAGCAAGTTGAATGGAAATTTTTTCTGCGACGTGCTCAATGTAAGCAGGCTGCTTCTTATATAAAACGAGATGGTGTGGACTGAAAGAGTGCGGCATAACGATTCCGATCGAGTGGTCTATTTAATAAGTTAATTGAATGGCTCAACATGCCCGTTTACGGGATCTACAGCAACTCTTGATCGCAGCGTAACGTCTTGCGCAAGGCGGTCGAGCTCCTGGTTCCCAACGTCATCCGTCGGCTACGATGCTTAGAGTTGATCCCATTCCAGCTAAATTACGCCTTGATGGCCGAGTTCGCGATAAATGCGCTCTACTTCGGAGTGGGCGATCTCGATGAACTCTTCAAAGTCAGCCGTATTCTGTCCGGTAGGGTCCGGAATATCGCGAATATTTTCGGGTTCACTCTGAAGATATTCCGTCATTCGGAAGATTTTTTCTTTTGCTTTAGGGAAGCGGTGGTCGAGTTCGTCCTTCTGCCATTGTTCCATAACAAGAATGACATCGGCCTTTTTAACGAGTTTGGGGGAGAACTTGTTGGAGCTATGTCCGCCTAAATTAAAGCCATTGATGCGGGCCACGTGTTTGACCACAGAATTGGCCGAGCTTCCTCCGCGGGCCCGCACCCCGGCAGATAGGACTTTAACTTTCTTTCGGGCATACGGATAATTCTCCTTTAGATACTGGCGCATATATCCATCCAAATAGGCGCTACGCGTAATGTTCGCTTTGCAGGCCACCACCATCATAAATTTCTTTTGAAACAATCCCATGCGCAAGAAGATAGCGATCTTCTCACGCGGAGGCAACTGGAGGATGGGCAGAATTTGATCC
>JBAHZU010000008.1:0-8680 GCA_037132875.1 Pontiella sp. | reverse complement strand
TTGTCGGCTGGGGGTTCCACGACCTCCGATGCCTATATGATCATGAAATATATGAAAAGCCGCGACTTGCTCGAACGGTTGGAGGTCGATTTTGGATTCCGATCGGTTTACGAATCCAAAGAAATTGATCTCCTTTCTCGGCTATGGCCGGACCAGGAAATTGAAAAGGTGCTCGGGTATTGGAAGCGACGCATCTCTACGAGTTTTGACCCCACGTCTGGCATTGTGAATTTTGAGGTGCAGGCCTTTTCCGATGTAGAGGCCAAGCGTATTGTCGAATTAGTGATGAGCTATGCCAATGAGCTGGTCAACGATCTGTCGGAGCAGGCTCGGAAGGATGTGATGAGCTATGCAGAAGGTGACGTAGTTCGAGCGGAAGAGCGCTTAATGAATGCCCTGAAATTGCTTCGAGGATTTCGGGGTCAGGGCGACTCGCTAGATCCTGCCGCAAGTGCCATGGCACAGATTGAAATACTGGCCGGCTTGGAAATACAATTGCTCAGTCTTCAAACGCGGATGGCTGCACTGGGAGAAACGGTGGATGCTGATGCGCCTTCTCTGACGGCCTTACGCAGACAGGCAGAGGCCGTTGAGACGCAGATCCAACAGAAGAGTGGGGGACTCAATATGGCCGGATCGGATGAAGATTTGTCGGAACTGTTGGCTAAATATGAAGAAATTCAGGTGGAGAAGGGGTTTGCTGAGAAAGCCTATATTTCTTCGCTGGCTTCGCTGGAAGCCGCACGGATCGAAGCCGGCCAGCAGCAGCGCTATCTCGCGGTGTACAGCAAGCCCGCCTTGCCTGAGCATCCGCTTTATCCTCGCAGGATCCTCTATCCGCTTTTACTGGTTGTGGTATCGATGGGGCTTTGGGGAGTCGGCACGTTGATGGTATATGCGGTGCGGGATCATATTTCATAGGGTCGAGACGCATGATGAAATTACTATCGCTACAAGCACGGGTGATTGGGGCTCTCGTATTGCGCGAGACGCGTGCCACGTTCGGCACCTCTCAGCTGGGATACCTTTGGGCCATTGCCACGCCAGCAATCGGAGTGGCGATCTTGGTGACGATATTTGCATTCATTGGCCGTCTCCCCCCATTTGGATCTAGCTTGACGCTCTTTTTTGCGACTGGTTATCTAACGTTGGAATTCTACCGCAAGCTGTCGTCTTCGCTCATGACCACCTTTAGTGCGAACAAGGCGTTGTTGACCTATCCGGTCATTAAAGAAACCGACACCCTTTTTGCTCGGTTTCTACTGATTACCGCAACCTATCTTTTGATCATGCTCCTGTTCTATTCGGTACTGATTCTGTGCGGATTGGCCGATGTGCCTCGACATCCGGATCAGTTATTATATGCCTTTGGCGGAATTGCACTGCTGGGGTTTGGGTTCGGCATTTTTAATGCCGTGCTATTGTCGCGATGGGAATCGTGGCAATTTGTGGAACAGATTTTAAATCGGCCTCTATTTATTATTTCCGGGATCTTTTATATCCCTAGCCGGCGTCCCCCTGAAGCATTGGCGATATTGAAGTGGAATCCAGTGTTGCACCTGATCGAGTGGGTGCGCACGGGCTATTACCCTAATTATGACAGCATGGTGCTCAGTCGTACGTATGTATTGGGATGGGCATTGGTGCTGATTTTGCTGGGATTGGCTGGCGAACGACTGTATCGGAAGAAGCGGGTATCGTGATGGTGGAACTGGTTGATATTTCTAAAACCTATACCCTCAAGGGGATTCGAAAAGTCATTTTTGAACATCTAAGCTTTCAGTTTCCGAGGGGGCGGAATGTCGCCATTATGGGGCCGAATGGGGCGGGGAAATCGACGCTACTACGGCTCATTGCGGGTACAGAATCGGCGGATAGCGGCCGTATTTATCGCAACGTTCGGGTTTCTTGGCCGCTGGGATTCTCTGGCGGATTCAATGGGTCGATGACGGGGCTCGAAAATGTACGCTTTGTATCGCGGATCTATGGGCAGGATACGGAGCGGGTGATTGAGTATGTGGAGGATTTCTCCGGGCTGGGGCCATCCATGCGTTTGCCGATTAAAACGTATTCCAGTGGGATGAAAGCCCGGCTGGCATTTGGGCTCAGTATGGCGATCGATTTTGACTGCTATCTCATCGATGAAATCACCGCGGTCGGGGATGCCAATTTCCGAAGGAAGAGCAAGGAGGCGCTGGAGCAGAAGCTCGATCATTCAAGGATCATTATGGTTTCCCACTCACAGGAAACCATCAAATCCTATTGCGATTGCGGATTGCTACTTACGCACGAAGGTCTGAGCTATCATGATGATGTGCCCTCCTTACTTCGTGCGTACAACGAGAGTTGCGCCTAAAGAATTTTTAGCTTGGGCATATCTTGAATGTCGACGGCGCCAATCACGCGATTTTGCTCGTCGACCACGATGAGGTCGTCGATGTTAAGCTCTTCATAGAGGTTCAAAATTTCGACGGCGAGCATATCTTGGGTGAGCGTTTGAGGATGCTGGGTCATGATCTCGTCCACGGTATGTTCGGTCAGATCGGGGGTTTCGATCAGATGGCGGCGCAGATCGCCATCGGTCATGATGCCCAATAAGGTTTCATTTTCATCGACCACCGCAACGCACCCGGCTTTCGCTAGGGTCATGGAAATCAAGGCCTCTCGAACAGGATGGCCCGTCAGAACCGTGGCGCAGCGAGTGCCGGTGCGCATGACATCGGAAACGTGCAAGAGGAGCGTGCGGCCAATGGCGCCGCCGGGATGCATTTTTGCATAGTCTTCAATTTTAAATCCGCGGGCTTCCAGCAAAACCATGGCCATGGCATCGCCGAGCGCGAGGGTTGCGGTGGTGCTGGTGGTGGGGGCCATATTGAACGGGCAGGCCTCTTTTTCGATCTGTACGGAAATAATAATGTCGGCGGCTTCCGCGAGTGGCGAATCGAGTTCGCCGGTCAGGGCAATCACTTTAACGCCCTTGCGTTTAATCGGCTGGAGTACGGCGATGAGTTCATCGGATGCGCCAGAATAGCTCATGGCCAGCACAATATCGCGGTCGGAAAGAATGCCGAAATCTCCGTGCATGGCTTCAATCGGGTGCATGGCAACGGTCGGGGTGCCGGTGCTGGTGAACGTGGCCGCTATCTTTTTTCCAATGTGCCAGTTTTTTCCCACGCCAACGACCACCACTTTCCCGCTGTGATTGATGGTTTCCAAAATAGCATCGACGGCTTCAATAAATTCAGCCCCCAGGTTATTTTTGACGCGTTGAATGCCGTCCATTTCGATGTCGAGTACTTCGTGTGCGCGTTTTAAATAATCCAATGTTTCTCTCCGATTTAAAGGGTTAGCGGAAATTACCTTATTTTTTCCAGCCATTGGAATTTATTTATTCAAATAAAGGCGGCGAACCTCTATGCTTTCTGGAGCTTTGAACAATCGGAGAGAGAGCCAATGTCGAATAAAGGATCAAAAGTCGGGTGCTGGATTGTTATTGTCATTTTAGGGATGATGCTTTTTGGGAGCTTTTTAACCAATATCGGCTTGGTTGCCGCGCTCTTTTCGGGGGGGGCTTCCTCGGTCAGTAACCATCAGCCGCGGGACCAGTTTCCAGAATATGACGAAATTTGGTCCTATGGGCAGGGCACCGCCAAGGTGGTTCGTATTGATTTGCAGGGCGTAATCATGCGCGGGCGGCAGGAGCGTCTGTTCGGTTCCGATCCGGATATGGTGGAGTCGATTCTTTCTCAAATTCGGGCCGCAACGTTGGACGTCGACGTGGAGGCCATTTTGTTGGAGGTCAATTCTCCGGGCGGTGGAGTGACCCCGAGCGATGAAATTTATGCCGCTCTCGAAGGGTTTAAACGGGCCGATGAAAACCGAACGATTCTCGTTTTTGTGCGCGATTTATGTGCTTCGGGCGGGTATTACGCGGCGATGGCCGGCGATTATATTATGGCCGAACCCACCGCGATTGTGGGGTCGGTGGGCGTGATTATGCAGACCCTGAATATGAAGGGGCTGGGAGAAAAGTTGGGCCTTCACTCGGTCACGATTGCCTCGGGTAAAAATAAAGACATGCTGAACCCCTTTAAAGAAGTGAATCCACAGCACCTTCAGATGTTGCAAGAACTGGTCGACTCCATGCAGGACCGGTTTGCTTCTATTGTGCAAAAATCCCGTGGGCTGGATAGTCGGGAGTTGCTCGATGGCCGGGTGTTTAACGTGGCTCAAGCGGTGGAATATGACCTCATTGATGGCGTGGGCTATTGGGATGATGCCGTGGATAAGCTGGCCGATCTGATGAATGTTGATGATTTGTATATCGTGCGGTATGCGCAGGAGCCGGGCTTTATGGATAGCCTGTTCGCCTCGAAAACCCCCAAAATTCCGGACTTCCGATCCGTGGAAGCCCCTCGTTTTTTATACCTTTGGAAACCCTGATTCGCTGGAGTAAATTGTTAATGAAGAAAACATGGTTATTTATTGTTCCCACCGTCGCCCTCCTTTCCGGATGCGAAACCCTGCAAACCCCGCACCAACGCCAAGAGGCCGCCGCCCGCCAGAATGCCGCGCAGCGTCATCAGGAAGAGCAGGTCTATCGAGTGAAAGGGCAGGTGGATTCCGTTGAAATGGAAAATGCCCGTTTGATGCAGGAAACTCAGTCCTTACGCAGCGAGGTTCATAGTCTGAATTCTCAAATTGCACAGCTCAACAGCAAAATGAATTCGCTTGATGCGCGGCAAAAGAAGGAAATGAGCAACCTGATTAAAGAGGTGGAACGGTTGTTGAAAAAGAGTGTGGCCCGTCGACCCTCCACCTCGTCCTCCAAAGCCAATCGTGGCCCGGGTCGCGAACATGTGGTGGAAGGGGGGCATACGCTTTCCGCCATTGCTCAGGCGTATGACAGCTCGGTTCAAGCCATTAAATCGGCCAACAACCTGAAATCCGATAGCATTTATGTGGGGCAGAAGCTTTTTATTCCCGAATAGGGGATTTATAAGGCCCACGTGAGCAGAAGTGGAATGGTAACCACCGCCGCAAGGTGGGTCACGAGCAGGGTGGAGGCAATGAAGTCGGAGTCTCCCCCGAAGCGTTCGCTGAAGACCAGGCTGGTTACTGCGGCGGGCATAACGGCGATCACGGCCAGAATGCCCCGCGCCATCTCTGAGAGAGGGATGAGGTTCAGTAGCAGAATGAAGAGAACGGGTATCACGATGAGGCGTAGGGCTGAGAGCAGCCAGACGTGCCAATCGAATACCGCCTTTGCATCCAGTGCTGCGATCCGGCTTCCGGAAACAATCATGGAAACGGCGACGGTGGCCTTGCCGATGGTATCTGCTCCAAAATAGGTCAGGTCCAACAGACGGCGGGTTAGATCAGCAAAAAATCCAGTGGCTGGAAGTTCGAGGTCGGCCAGATCGCGTACACAAACCCAGCCGATGGAAAAGATCAGGGCAATCAGCGGCGGGCCCAGCATCATTTTAAGGCCTTCGGTCAGATTGCTGGAGCGGTTGAACAAGAAGACACCGACGGTCCAAACCGTCAGTTCGAATCCCATGGATGCAAAAACCAACAGGGCAACGCCTTGGTTGCCCCAGAGCAACATCACCAGAGGAAGCGGCAGGAAAAGATAGTTATTAATGGTGCTCTGGAAGAGAAAGGCGCCGGCCCTTTGTTGGTCGATCCCTTTAATGAAACGAAGGGAAATCATCCCGAGAATCAGGCCAGTTCCGGCAATTCCCATCGCCATGACTGGCATCATCCAGTTGGCGGCCAGCTCCTGCGCATTTAACTGGGTGACCGAGGAGAAAATAAGACACGGGTAAATGATCGCAATTAGCACACGCACCATTTCGCTGGTGCCCACCGCGCTCACCACGCCCCGCTTCCGGGCCACAAAACCCGCGGCCATCAGCACGAGAATTAATAAAATCTGCAAAACGTAATTCATGTTGTCCTTTCAAATGATTGCAGATATGGAATAACGGATAGGGTTGGTTTGGAAAGCTTCAAAAGCGTTTTTTTAAGGGCAAAGAAACGTTTTCATTGAATGGGGGAATAAATGAACCCCCCACCGCGCCACCGGAGAAGATGAAACGGGCTCCGGTGACGGTTGTATTTCCGAAGTTAACCGTTCTTATTTGAAGTTCTGCACGGCGTTGGCGACGGCTTGGATGGCCTGAATATCGGCTTCGGGAGGGACGCCATGGCCCAGATTGAAGATGAATCCGTTACGTCCGCGCATGGACTCGCAGATGCGGGTGGCTTCGGCCGCCGCGGCGGCGGGTTTGGCAATGAGCAAGGCCGGATCGAGGTTGCCTTGCACGGCGACATTGCGGGGAAGACGGTCGGCGGTTTCGCGCAGATCAATCCCCCAGTCAATACTCAGAGCATTGGCCCGAGTCTCGACCACTTGCTTCCAATTGTGGTGCACATTGCGGGCAAAGACAATCGTGGGAACAGCACCCCCGATGGCGTCGATGATTTGCTGGATCCAGCGTCCGGACGTTTCCCAGAACCTATTGGAAGCCAGGGTTCCACCTTGACTGTCAAAGAGCTGAATCACATCTGCTCCGGCGGCAATCTGCGCCTTGATATAGGTGATGGTCGCTTCGGTGATTTTTTCAAGCAGCGCATGAAAGAGTTTCGGTTCGTTGTACAGCATGGCGCGCGAGCGAAGGTTCTCGCGGGAGCTGCCCCCTTCGACCATAAAGGACGCGAGCGTCCACGGGGAGCCGGCAAAGCCGATGATGGCCCGTTCCGCGCCGAGTTCTTTGCGGGTGATTTTAATGGCCTCGGGGGTATAGCCAATGTGGTCGAGCACGCGAGATGGATCCAACTTATCCACATCGGCCTTGGAATTCAGCGCAAAATCGACCTTCACGCCGCCTTGATCGAGCAGTTCATAGGGCTGGCCCATGGCTTCGGAAATGACGAGAATATCGGAAAAGATCACGGCGGCATCGTAGCCAAAGCGCCGGATGGGCTGGAGGGTGACCTCTGCGGCGAGTTCAGGACTCTGAACCAGCTCCGTGAATTTATAGCCCTCCTTCAATTTCATATATTCTGGAAGGGATCGGCCCGCCTGCCGCATCATCCAAATCGGAGGGCGGTCGGTGGCTTCGCAGGAACAGGCGCGCAAGAAGCGCTCTCGGCAGGTCATGGTGGTTTCTTTGCTCATAAGCCGTGTTTTATGCCATAGGCGGGAAAGGGGATCAAATCATTACCCATAAATGGGCAGATATAAAAAAGTTCCAAACACTGGAAAAATCCATGCAGTGGAATTTTAGGGGGGAAGACGAAACGATCCATTAGCCTCCCCGCATCCCGAACCATCATCTCCTCCTCCCTCGGTCAAAAAAATTCCGGGCCTGCGCCTTCTCAATCTCCTCCGTCGTGCTCATCTAGAAGTTTTTTCGCGGCATCACCGCGCGCAAATAGGAAACTTCCGTGCGTTACGAGTCGCTTTTTAATTGCATATCTTCTATAAACTTCTTTTTCAATTATGGGCCGCATCATGTTCCTTGTCGGTTTTGCGTGGGAATCTATGCACTTCGCCGCATAAAGAAATGCCATGAAACATTAGATTAATATATAATGTCTGTTCAATGACTTGCTTGACTCCTCTGTGCTGTATGGGTAGAAAAATAACGAGATACGCCAAATGGGATTTCCTTTAGATAGAATAATCGGATGCTTCGTATTACTCATTATGCTGGCTGGAGTCCTGATGATGAGTGATTCGAACTCAGCAGCGTCATCCATTCAGCGGCGTCCAAAATGTGGAAGGAAAACGTTGCGTAAATTAAAGAAAGATCAATTCGATAAGACTGCCAGATGGAAATGCACATCCTGTGGTAATGATGAGGATGAATTCGGAAATAAATTATAATTAACCACAGAACACGATAGGATCGTGGCGATTGAGGAACGAACATCACGGCTATTCCCAGGTTCTGAAGCCGTTGTTCGTATTTCTGCTTTCCAAATTTCGCCTGTTATTCAGACGTTCGCCGAGTGAAAAATATGAATACACTTTTTGATTTAGACGGAACAATTGGAAACACCTTGCCGTTATGTATAGAAGCTTTCCGGAAAGCGATTGAACCATTGCAAAATAAACGCATCACGGATTCCGAAATTATTGCTCAATTTGGCCCCTCCGAAGAGGGAACCATCAAAGCCCTAATTCCTGAAAATTATGATGAGGGAATGGAGAAATATATCGAGTGGTATAAGCTGCTTCACCATAAATGGGCAGAACCCTTTGAAGGGATTGTTGACATTCTATCAGCCCTCAAAGCAAAAGAGACTTATGTCGGATTGGTTACTGGCAAGGGCCCAGTCAGCACGGAAATCACACTGGAAGCGTATGGTCTCACCGATTTCTTTGACGGTATTAAAACGGGCTCGATTCGTGGGCCCGTAAAGAAGGAAAGAATGGAAGAGGTCCTTCAGGAAACCCACTATTCTCCATCAGATTTTATATATATCGGAGACGCGCCCAGTGACATCATTGCAGCAAGAGCGTGCGGGATCAAAGTGGTTGCTGCAGCATGGGCGCCCACATCAAATTGCGCCGAACTTGAATCGATGAATCCAGACTACTTGTTTAGATCTATCCAAGATTTTAGAACCTTCATTGATCAACATATACTGGGCTAACCATTATTAAGCT
>JBAHZU010000138.1:0-22718 GCA_037132875.1 Pontiella sp. | reverse complement strand
AGAAAAATAGTGTAAAATCAGGCTTAAGATGCGTTCGGGTGATTTTTATGATTAAAAACGGTTGATTTTCCGGTGGGGAACGCTATCTTCGGCGCTTCTTTCAGATGGTGATTGTAGCTCAGTTGGTTAGAGCGCCTGGTTGTGGTCCAGGAAGTCGCGGGTTCGAATCCCGTCTTTCACCCCAGTTTTACTAAGGTCGGAACTTTCGAGTTCCGACCTTTTTTTTGCTTAGCGCTTCTTTTGAATTCGGGGGCAACGCTGCGCTGGGGTCGGAATGGAGATCGTTTGGACTGCTGCTAGAAATGGAGCGTAGGGCCGGGCCCTACGCTTTTGCACCGTGGAAGCATGAGCGAGACCGTTCTCGCTGCGCTGGGGTCGGAATGGAGAGATTCTTTGATGTGGGGATTCCAATCCAGGGGTCTATGCTTGCGTTGCACGGGGCTTAGCGGTTACGAAACTCTTTTTCCCAAATCCAGATGCGTTTTTGTTCGATCACTTCGCCGTGGCCGGTGGCGCCATAGTTTTCACTTTTAGGGCTCAGGCCATGTCTGGATGGTTCGCGGGAGGTGGTGCGGTTAACGCATCCGGCGGCGATGAGTATGATCGTGAAAAGGGCGACGCTTACTGTGAGTTTCTGCATGATGATTTTCCTTTGTTGGGGCCTATTGAACCTGCTGCCCGTTACCTTGAAGTATGTTGTTAATGAATTCTTGAACCTGCGCGCTTGGCACCGTAAAGCCGAGGCCTTGGCTGTTGGACATTTTGGCGGTATTTAGCCCGATCCATGCTCCGGTGAGGGAAATGAGCGGTCCGCCGGAGGAGCCCGGGTTGATGGCGGCATCGGTTTGAATATAGCGTACGTAGCGGCCGGCGGTGCCTTTTTCTTTGAGCAGGCTGCGGTCGATATGGCTGACAATGCCGGCGGTGACGGTGTGGCCGAATCCAAGTGGGTTTCCGACGGCAATCACGTGGTCTCCGCCGCGAATTTGCGAGGAATCGCCCATGGGAATGAAGGCGAATTTAAAATGATTAGGGGAGTCCACTTTGAGTAGGGCGAGATCATAGACCGGATCTGTGGCAATGAGCTGGGCAATGTAGTCGGTTCCATTTTGGGTCATCACCCGTATGTCGGTGGCATTGTGTATGACGTGTTCGCTGGTGAGGAGATAGCCGCTGGGGTGGATGAAGAATCCGGATCCGAGTCCATCGCTTGGGAGCGTGGCAGGAAGGTCGGTGAATTTAAAGTTAAACGGGGTGAGGCGGATTTTTGCGGGCGTGGCGGTTTTCACATAAATGCTGACGACCGCAGGGTCTACGGCGGCGGCGACCTTTCGGATGGTTTGCGAGCGCATCGGAAGATCGGTCACGGTCTGTTGGGTCCGCAGGGAGAGGCTCAGAGGATTTGCTCCTTTGAGTTTTGCGGCGGCAGGATAGAGCTGAACCGGCATTTCCGGCCGCACTTCTTGCTCCGTTACGGAGACACATCCGCTGAGATAGACAGCGATAAAAAGGACTCCGGAGAGTACAAATTTTTTCATGGCAAACCTTTTACTTTGAAGAGGTTGATTCTCCCTGCATTGGAAAAAATAGAAAGCCAATTTTCAAATGGGTATTATTTAGCTATCTTGGCACGCTTATGGAACAGGATTCGAAAAATCAATTAGACTTTAACTTTGTCGCAGACGACCTGCTGGAGTTTCCACGTGATTTGGGGGAAGAGGGTTGGTTCCAGTTCACGAATGAGCAGAAGGTGGCTTTTCAACGGGTGGAAGAAAAGTTTCATATTATACTTAATCAGCGCGTATGTATGCGTTTACGGGGTCGGATGGATGAGCTGGTTGGCAAATTGGTGCTCGCTACCCCGCTGCTTCCGTCGCCCACAGCAGAAACCATTATGCTCCGCATGGGGAGCGTGACTTTCGAAAATACGGACATTGACCACATCAGGGTCTTGGATTAAGGACCGCCTTTCGGAGGCTTTTTTTTGCCGTCTTTATGGGATGATCATAAGATCAGAAGGAGGAATTCTCCTCGGATCGGTGTAATCTGAGGCCGTTCATTCCCTAAAAGTACGTTGAAATGAAGAAGCGGGGTCCCTGCGTAAACAGGGCCCCGCATTTTTCGGGCGTAGGGCTGTGCTGCAATCAGCTTGTTTCTTCGGACCGGCGGAAGCGGGCAATGAACATGCCATCGCCTGGGTTTTCCCACGGCCAGATCTGCAACGAGCCTTCGGTTTGTTCCCCGGTGAGCGGGTTGGTAAATCCTTCCAGTTTGAAGTCGGGCTGTTGATCGAGGAATTTCATGACGACTTCTTCTGTTTCCGGACGGGTGAAGGTGCAGACGGCATAAATGAGCACGCCACCGGGTTTTACGCACCATTTGACGTTGTTCAGGATTTTCAACTGTCGGTTGGAGCATTGCATGACATCGCGGCGGGATGAGCGCCAGCGGGCATCCGGATTGCGGCTCCATGTTCCCCAGCCGGAGCAGGGGGCATCGACCAGCACGCCATCAAAGGTTTTGGTGAACGGCTCATCGTTTACGGCATTAAACAGCTGGGTGCGTATGTTTCTGATCCCATATCTGCGGGTTCGTTTTTTGAGCTCTTTCAGTGCGGCGATGCGGATGTCGGTGGAGAGCACCTTGCCGGAACCCATTAGGTCCATCAGGTGCATTGCTTTTCCGCCGGCGCCGGCGCAGCAGTCCCACCAGTCGCCTTCTTCCTGGGGGTCGGCAATCAGGCCAACGCACTGGGAGGCGACATCCTGCACGACATATTGTGCGGCTTGTTTGGTCAGCACATGCTGCAGGCTGATGCCCGCATTCACGGCCAACGCGTTGGAAACCGTATCATGCATGGTGGGTTTAATTTGCTGTTCGGTCAGAATGGAACTCAGTTCCTGTGGTTTAGAGCGGGAGCGAATCCAAACGGGCGGACGGGTCTGGAACGATTGAATCAGTTCCGTTTCGCGGGTCGGGTCCACGACGCTTCCAAACTCTGGAAAAACGAGGTCGGAAAGTTCCAAGGGTTGGAAGTTTTCGCGCTCTTTAAACCATTCGTTGAGCGTGGTGCGTTGCTCTTCGATGCTGAGTGCGCCGAGTGGTTCCACTGGGAAGGGGAATTGGCAGCAGGTGGCCAGATATTGGAAACTGTAGGGCAGTTCGGTGGTATCGAGCGCGGTGCCGATGAGCGAGGCTTCCTGCACATTCAACTGTAGTTTGTTGACCGTCCAGCCATACCACCTGAAATAGGAAAAGATAGACTGCGAAAGAAATCGGCGGTCGCGTGATCCCAGTTCCCGGCGGGTGCGCAGGAAGGCGTGAAGCAAGGAGTCGGCGGGTCGGCCTTCCTGGATCACAAGTGTTGAAAAGTCGGGTAAAATCTCATTGAGGAGCTCCGCATGACGGCGAACTACCTTTTCGGGAAGGATATTGGATTGGGTATCATTATTCATAAAGTCGTATTTCGGGGTTGTGCCACTAATCAATGGTCGGTATGAAGTGCTTCAATACTTCAGGAGGATGAAAATGTCAAAGGAACTTGGATATGTATTAATCACCCCATACACGTTGCGTAAGTCGCGCACAGGTGGGGTTCTAGGGAGAGTGCTGAGCACAACGGGACTGGATCTTGTTGCTGCACGGATGTTTGGACCGAGCTCGGAATTGGTGAAGGGCTATGCCGAACTGATCCGGAATGAGCAGGAAGTTCGGCCGGAAATCCGGGTGTTGCTCTCGGAATATATTGAGCGCGAGTTTTCGCCGACCAAAGAAGGTCAGGTCCATCGTGTCCTGATGCTTTTGTTCGAAGGTGAAAATGCGGTGCAGAAACTTCGCCATGCCATTGGGGGCTTTGAAGACTCCATTGAAAGTGCTGACACCATTCGCGGCACGTATGGGGATTACATTAAAGACAACAGCGGAAAGGTAACCTATTTTGAACCGGCTGTTCTCGCTGCTCCGACCGTGGATATTGCAAAGCAGACCTTGGCTCTTTGGGCTGGGTTTTCGGAAGAGGTTGGCGGAATTCTGGACAATGCCATTCGTTTGGCCGACGAAGAAAATGTTGAGCAGGCTCTTGTTATCATCAAGCCGGATAACTTCAGCTTCCCGAACTCTCGTCCCGGTAATATCATGGACATCTTCTCCCGTTCTGGCCTTCGTTTGGTCGGTATCCGGGTGCAGCAAATGAGTTTGGCACAGGCGCAGGAATTCTATGGACCGGTGCAGAATGTGCTCCGCGAAAAATTGGGCGGCCGCGCGGTGAATAAAGCGTGCGAAGTCCTGAAGAATGAATTCAATTTTGAAATGCCAGCCGAAGTGCGCGAAGCACTCGAAGGCACGCTGGGTCCGGCCTATGGCGATGATCAGTTCTACAACATCATGCAGTATATGACGGGCCTCTGGGCTCCTGATGTGGATGCGGATTCCACCATGGCTGAAGGCAAAGCCCGCAGCATGGTGCTGGTGTATGCTGGTGACAACGCCATTGAAAAGATTCGGGATATCCTCGGACCGACCGATCCGCGCAAAGCCGAACCGGGTTCGGTGCGGAAGGAATTTGGAACCGATATCATGGTGAATGCCGCGCATGCGTCCGATTCTGCGGAAAATGCACAGCGCGAAATTGGGATCCTCAAAGTGGGTGAGGACACCATTACGCGTTGGTATAACGCCTATTATAGCTAACGAATAACCGATGGAATGCGGAATGAATTCATTCCGCATTCCGTATCATGTATTACGGAGATAAACAGCATGTGGAAAGAAATTGAAGCTGCGCCGGCAGATGCCATTCTGGGTCTGACTGATGCATTCAAGCAGGATGGTAACCCGAATAAGGTGAATCTGGGCGTTGGTGTATTCAAGGATGACAACGGAACCACACCGATTCTGAAGTGCATTAAAACGGCAGAAATCAAGCTGGCTGAAACCGAAAGCACGAAGAGCTATCTTCCAATCCCTGGAAGTCCTGCCTATGCCGCAAATGTTCAGAAACTGCTGTTCGGTGCCGATAGCGAAGTCATCTGTGCCCAACGTGCCGCCACTCTGCATACACCCGGTGGAACCGGAGCCCTCCGTACCGGAGCCGACCTACTGAAAAAGTTTAATCCCAAGGCCAAACTGTGGGTCAGCACGCCGACCTGGGCCAATCACAAAGGGATCTTCGCGGCGGCTGGTTTCGCGATCAACGATTATCCGTACTACAACCCCGCAACCAAAGAGGTTGATTTCGATGGCCTGTTGGCTGCTCTTGAAAATATTCCGGCTGGCGATGTGGTGTTGTTGCACGTCTGCTGCCACAACCCGACCGGCGTCGACCTCGTGGGCGACCAGTGGAATAAGGTGGTTGAAATTGCCAAAGCCAAAGGGTGGACGCCGTTTCTTGATTTTGCTTATCAGGGATTCGGCGACAGCATTGAAGACGATCGCGCGGCCATCGAAAAGTTTGCGGCCGCGGGCATCGATTTCTTTGTGGCTAGTTCCTTCTCTAAGAACTTTGGGCTCTACAACGAGCGGACTGGGGCCCTGACCATCGTCAGCCCGACCGCTGAAGAATCTGCCGTGGCGCTCAGCCATGCCAAACTCGTGGTACGCGTGAACTATTCCAACCCGCCGGCGCACGGTGGGCTGGCGGCCAGCGCGGTGCTCGACGATGCTGCACTCTACGACCAGTGGATTGGTGAAGTGGCCGAAATGCGGGAACGCATTAAAGCCATGCGTTCTGCTTTAGTGGACGGCCTCGCTGCCCGCGGAGTGGATCAGGACTTTTCGTTCATTAAAGAACAACGCGGCATGTTCTCCTTCAGCGGCCTCTCCAATGAAGTGGTGGCTTGGCTCAAGGAAAATAAAGGCATCTACATTGTGAAGGGCGGCCGGATCAACCTGGCCGGTCTGACCACTAAAAACATCGACTATGTCTGCGATGCGATAGCCGAAGCGCTCAACGCGTAGAGCATTTCGCGTGTTGGAGGTCAAAAGTCCGGCCATTGCGGTCGGGCTTTTTGGGTGTGTGGTACGGGGGGTTGGAGCATTTTTATCTGCTCACGGGCCTACTTTTTAAATGGTTTGGAATTGATTTTTCGGGACTAAATCCGTAAATAGGTGCGCTATTACTTAATTTACGGATTAAAAATTATGGCAAACATTGTTAAAATTTCAGATGCGACGGCTCTCGCTTTGCACTCGATGGTTCATTTGGCCATGGAACCGACCGGTCGAGCAACCACCGCCGAAATTGCGGAGGTTTTCGAGGCCTCGCGGCATCATTTGGCCAAAGTGCATCAGCGCCTTACCAAAGGAGGGCTGCTTAAATCGATTCGCGGCCCGGCGGGCGGTGTCTTGCTGGCGAAGAAGCCCGAGAATATCTCGTTGCTAGAAATTTACGAAGTAATGGAAGGTTCCATGCTTTGCAATCCGTGTCTTTTTGGTAAGGATAAATGCCCTCGGACGGATTGTGTTTTGGGGATGTTGTTGCCGGGATTAGCGCGGCAGGTGCGGGAATATTTCGACGAAACAACGCTGGCGCAGCTGGCGCAGGAATCCAACTGGGGGAACGACACGGAATGAATACGGAATTAAAAGACGGCATTAATTGGGTGGGGCACATTGACTGGACGGTTCGAGATTTTCATGGTTATAAGACCGATAGCGGCTCCACCTATAACTCCTATTTGATTGAAGATGAAAAATGCGCGGTGATCGATGGTGTAAAAAAGGCCTATGCCGATAAACACATCGAACACATCAAAGCCTTCACCGACCTCGAAAACATCAACTACGTCGTGTGTAACCATGCAGAGCCAGACCATTCCGGCGGCCTTCCGGCCTTGATGGCGGTTTGTCCGAATGCGGAAATGGTGTGCAACGCAAAGTGTAAAGTGGCTCTCGAAAAGCATTTCGATACCTCCTCCTGGAAATGGGTGGTGGTGGACGAAGGCGATACCATTTCGTTGGGTAAGCGCACGCTTTCCTTCATCAATACGCCGATGGTGCATTGGCCGGAATCCATGTTCACCTATGTGCCAGAAGACAAAATTCTCTTTTCCATGGATGCGTTCGGGCAGCACTTTGCCTCGGCCTTCCGTTTCGACGATGAAGAGCCGTTGGATGTGGTGCTGCAGGAAGCCAAGGCTTATTACGCCAATATCGTCATGCTCTATGGTCGCCCGATTTCCCAGACCATGGCCAAAGCGGCAGAACTTGATATTGAAATGATCGCCCCGAGCCACGGCGTCATCTGGCGCAGTCACCTGAAGGACGTTTTTGAATCGTATAAGAAATGGGTGGTTTGTAAACCCGAGGCAAAAATTGTGGTGCTCTACGCCAGCATGTGGCAATCCACGGAGTTGATGGCCAATGCCATCCTCGAAGGTACGCAGGAATGCGATGTGGAAGCGCGGCTCTACAATGTGGATAACACCCACGCCACACAGATTGTGACCGAAATTCTCGACTGCGCGGCGATTGCCATTGGTTCTCCAACGCTCAATAACACGCTGATGCCCAACATGGCTGGCGTGCTCTGCTATCTGGGCGGTCTGCGCCCAGCCAACAAACAGGGCTTTGCGTTTGGGTCATACGGATGGAGCAAGCGGGGGGGGGCTGCGGAGGTGGAAGACCGTATGAAAGCCATGAAAATTGAACTCACCCGAGAGCCGCTTCGTTCGCAATATGTTCCGACCCCAGAGATCTTGGAAGAATGTCGGGAAGCGGGTCGCCAGATGGGCAAGTATGCTGAGCAATTCAGATAAGGAAGGAGTTTACTATGAAATGGGTTTGCACCGTTTGTGGCCATGTGCACGAAGGCGAAGAAGCTCCGGACACCTGTCCGCTATGTCATGTGCCAAAAGAAATGTTTAAGAAAGAAGATTAATATTTGGGCGGAAGTCGTGTTCTTTTCAATTAAAGAGGCGCGAGGCCGTGGCGCAAAGGATGAAGCTCTCTTTTTTATGTTCTGCGCGGCCTTTTGTTCCGAATCTAAGTTGGGATTTTCATGGGCACGGGTGGCGGCGTATTCTAAAAGGCCGGATAAAATCGAATCAGAATGACCTTGCGGCCCGTTTGAAAAGATGAGAAATATCGCCGCAGTTTTGAACCAAGGAGCATAGAAGATGAAGAAATATATTTGCGACGTATGTGGATGGATCTACGATCCAGAAATCGGCGATCCTGACAGCGGAATTGCACCGGGCACTCAGTTTGAAGACATTCCTGACGATTGGGAGTGCCCTGAATGTGGGGTTGGCAAGGATGACTTCTCTGTGATCTAAGCCTAGACCGCCTCTCGGCGAACATAGATAACCGTCCCGTGCAAATAGGACGGTTTTTTTCTTGAACATCCCGGGTGTTTTGTGGTCAATGGTCCCGAATGAAGGTACTGAATAACATTATATTGATGATTGCGCTGTTGCTGGTGGCCTTGCCCTGCATGCACCGCGCCGAGCACCATCAAGGGGCTTCGTTCCGTCATCAAGCCGATCAGATTTCGGCGATGCACGTCTGTGCATCATGCTACACCTGTGAGAGCGATTCCATCTGTACGGAAGCCCTCGAAGTGAAGCAGACTCTGACCCTTTCTTCGGCAGTCGCACCGGTGCCTGCTCCCATGATCCAACTCTTTGTGCTGAACCAGAAACAACGGGCCTTCAAGCCGATCTCACCTCCGGTCTCCGGCCCGTACATCGGCCTTAAGACCATTCAGCTCCTGATTTAAAGATGCTCATCGGTTTGGAAATGCATAGGCATCTCCATCTTGTATTGAGTACTTAAAATCAGGAGTAGGACATGAGAAAAATTATACCACTATTTTGCGGCACACTATTGGCCGTATCTGGGTTTGCGGAACCCGGAAAACTAACATTGGAGCAGGCCCTTACCCGGGCCCGTATCCACTCGCCGGAACTCAAGGCCGCACGCTTGCAGACGAAAGCAGCTGAGCAGGCCATTGCCGCATCCGGACGTTGGGCCAACCCCGTATTCAGTTTTGAAGCCGAAGGAATTGGTGGAAATTTGGATGGGGTCAGCGACACCGAATATACCGTTGCGCTCAAACAAACCTTTCAGCGCGGAGGTAAACAGAAGAGCAGTCGTGCTGTGGCTGAAAAATCGGTTGGCATTGCCTTCCAAGTCGAAGCAGAGAAAGAGATGGCACTGCTGGCCGAAGTTCGGCTGGCGTTCATTGAGGTCTTCGCGCAGCAGGAAGTGAGTCTGGTTCGCGTAGAACAAGAGCAACTCGGCCGAGCCTTTGTGGCTGTGGCGGAGCGGCGCTATGCGGCTGGGGGTGCGTCCGAACTCGACGTGGTTCAGGCTGAATTGTTATTGGAGGAAATCCTCTTGGCGCAGACCTGTTGTTTTGGCGACTTAAAAGCCGCTCGCGTGAAATTGGCTTCGTTGGTGGGCCTCGCCGAATCGCTTCTGCCGGAATTGGAGGGCACCTACTACGACCTCCAAACCTTGGAAGATTCGCTCATCGCCGATTCGCATCCGTCGCTACAGCGTCTGAATGCCGCCATAGAGGTGACGCGTGCCCGGGCGGTACAGGCCCGAGCGCAAGATGCGGCCGATATCACCTTGGGGGTGGGCTATCGGTATGAAGCCGCTTCCGATGAGGGCTCATTTCTTTTCGGAGCATCCATGCCGCTGAGTTTTTCCCGTCCCGGAAGAGCCATCGAGGCGGCCACGCTGATTCAGGTGGATGCCCTGCGGGCTGAAGGGGAAGAACTGCGCAGAAAGCTACAACAGCAACTATCGGTGCTCGTGGCCGTCTATTCCGGCGCAAAATTGGAAGCCGAAATGACGCGCGACCGGTTGATGCCCAAGGCGAAGAAAGCTTATCAACTCAGCAAGAATGGCTACGATGCGGGCCGTTTTTCCTGGTTTGAACTTATTACTGCACAGCAGCATCTGGCCGATATTCGGGTGCGGCAGATCGATGCGCTTAAAGAGGCCCATATTGCACGGGCCGAAGTTTCACGTTTTATGAAAAAAGGAATCTAAGATGAAAAAATTAATAGTATATATGGCTCTTTTTATGGCTGGAGTGTTGGTGGTTGAAGCACAAACTTGCGGTACCGGCGATTGTGCCTGTGCCTCCTGTCTGGCGAAAGAAAAGGGCGGGTTCTCTCTGCCGGGCCTCCAAGGCTTGGAGGAAATGGATGCTCCTGCGGTGGAAGCGGCGCACGATGACCATGCCGACCACGACCACGCGGGCCATGCTCATGCGGCTCCTGCGGTGGAAGCGGACCACGATGACCATGCCGGCCACGATCACGCGGGCCATGCTCACACGGCTCCTGCGGTGGAAGCGGTTCCGCACGAGGAGGTCGGCGACCATGCCGGCCATGACCATGGGGCTGTTGGCGGCATTCAACTGTCGCAAACCATGTTCGATCAGATTGGAATTCAGATTCGTGGAGCTCAGGCCGGTACGGTGGCCAAGTCGGTGGTTTTTCCGGCCGAGATTAAGCTGAATCGCGATACGACGGCGGCCATTTCGCCGCGCTATACCAGTATTGTCCGCAAAGTGTATGCGGAGATTGGTGACGACGTTCAGAAAGGCGATGTGCTGGCTGCGTTGGAAAACCGAGAAACCATGGCGGTGTATGACGTGACTGCGCCGCATGCTGGAACCATCATTTCGAAAGATCTGGCGGTGGGCGAGGTTGTTGCCGACGATAAAACCCTATTCGAAGTGGCCGACCTTGCGAGCGTTTGGGCGGATATTAATATATTCCCGCAATACCAGCATCTGTTAGCCAAAGGAATGGAGGTCAACTTCATTGCCCGCGATGGCTGCGTTGCAAATGGCCAAATTAAATACATCAGTCCGATCATTTCGCACGAAACACGCACCTTCACGGCGCGTTGCGTGCTGAAAGATGCGCGCACCGATTTTACGCCAGGCGCTTTTGTGCGCGCACAGATTGTGGTGGAAACCGTGTCTGCCTCGGTGGTGGTTCCGCGCGAAGCGGTCCAGATGTTGGATGGGGAGAGCGTAGTTTTTGTGCCCAGCGCCAATGGCTTTATTCCGGAATCGGTTTCCACCGGCCTCGCGGATGAGCAGAACATCGAAATCACCCAAGGGCTTCAACCGGGCTCCCGCTATGTCGCCGTCGGTGCGTTCTCGCTGAAGGCCCAGATGGTAACCAGCGGAATGGATCCCCACGCCGGACACGGGCATTAATGACTGAAACGTGCTGATTTTCGAATAAAAAACAGGGACATAGCCCGCAATTCAATGGGCAATCATCCCTTCGAAATCAGCAATCTAGAACTGGAGTTTTGAAATGATTGAAAAAATAATCCACTCGGTTTTAAGGAACCGGGGTCTGGTCATTCTCGCTTTAATAAGCGTAGTTGTGCTGGGTGTGTTTGAATATAGTAAGCTAGATGTAGAGGCTTTTCCTGACTTTTCACCCGTGATGGTTCCCATCTTTGCCGAGCCCGATGGTATGGCGCCGGAAGAGGTGGAGCAGTTAATCACCTATCCGATTGAAACGGCCATGAATGGCCTGCCGAATGTGACGCTGATTAAATCAACGTCTGCCTTCGGTATGGCGGTGATTTATGTCTATTTCACGGATGATACCGACATCTACTTTGCGCGTCAGCTCGTGTCGGAACGGCTGACTGCCGCCGCGGCCAGTCTGCCCGAAATGGAAGAGCCGCCGAGCTTGGGGCCCATCTCAACGGGGCTTGGGCAGATCTTCCTCTATTATCTGGCACTCGATGAGGGGGCCGATACCAAAGGGTTGGACGAACTGACCTATTTGCGCGATGTGAACGACTGGGTCGTGAAACGACAGTTGCAGACGATTCCTGGGGTAACGGATATTCTCAGTGCCGGTGGCCATGTGCTGCAGTATCAGATCAAGGTGGATCCGTATTTGCTGCATCAATATGACCTAACCGTTGAAGATGTCATTACAGCCGTTCGGGCGAACAACCGGAATGTCGGGGGGCAGTATTTGCAGATCAATTCAGAAGAGCATCTGGTGCGCGGCATTGGGTTCCTTCGGAACTTGGAGGACATTCGCGGGATCACACTGAAGACCTTCGACGGCACACCGGTATCGATTGGCGATGTGGCAAAAGTCGAGCATGGCAAAGCCTTGCGTCGGGGTGTGGTGACGGTGGATGCCGATAAGGAAGTGGTATCCGGGATTGTTATGAAGCTCTTCGGGGCCAACTCGTCGGAAGTTATTGAAGCCCTCTATGAAAAAGTAGATTTCATACAGGCCGGATTGCCGGAAGGGGTGCGGCTGGTTCCTTATTATGAGCAGGCGGATCTGGTGGCCAACTCGACCCGTACCGTCAACCTGGCCCTCCTGCAGGGTATGGTGTTGGTCTTGCTGGTCCTCTTTGCTTTTCTAGGCAACTTCCGCGCGGCGATGATTGTGGCCATGGCCATGCCATTCTGTGCGCTGGTCGCCGTGATTGGGATGGGACAATTGGACATCTCCGCCAACCTGATGTCGCTTGGCGGCATTGCCATTGCGCTCGGGATGCTGGTGGATGGTTCCATTGTCGTCACCGAAAACATTCATCGCTTTCTCGGGATGAATCATGGAACGAAAGCCGACCGGATCAAGTTGATTTATGAGGCCACCACGGAAGTGGGTCGACCGATCGCCTTTGCCATTATGATTGTGATCATCGTTTTCCTACCGATTCTTTCGTTGGATGCCGTGGAAGGAAAAATGTTCAAACCCTTGGCCTATACGGTGATGCTCGCTTTGGGCGGCTCGTTGATTTTTGCCCTGGTGATTGCTCCGGTGGTGGCGAGTTATGTCTTGAATGAAAAGCCCTATACCGAATCCCGATTTTTCCAAGCCCTGAAAGCGGGCTATAAGAAAATGCTGGAAGGTGCACTCCGCGCGAAGCTGGTGGTGTTGATCCTGATTGTCGCGTTGTCCGTGCTGGCCATTTCCAGCCTTCGCCAAATCGGCACCGAGTTTATTCCCGTGCTGGAAGAGGGCTCCATTATGGTGTCGATCAATATGGCGCCGTCCATTGCCTTGGAAGAGGCCACTCGGACCACGGAAACCGCCGTGCGGGAGATGATGAAAATTCCGGGTGTGGATCATATTGTCACGCGGATCGGCCGTCCAGAGGCTGGAAGTCATCCGCATCCCGTCAATTTTGCCGAGGTGCATGTAGAACCCAAGGATCCAAAGGATCGCGATCGGATTGCGAAAGATATTCGGAAGCGGCTCGAAGGCTTCCCCGGCATTCAGATTAATATTGGGCAGCCCATTCAGCATCAGTTCGATGAACTGCTCTCCGGTGTGCGCGCCCAGCTCGCCATTAAAATCTATGGCGAAGATCTGGAAGTCATTCGCAAAACGGCCGAAGCAATGAGCAACGAACTGAAAGGCATTCCCGGTCTGGTTGACCTTTCGGTGGAGCAGAGCTATGGCCAGCCGCAGATTCAGGTGGTTCTTGATCATGATGCGCTTGCACGCTACGGCGTTTCTGGAGATCAGGTGCTGAATATGGTCGAAACGGCCGTGGGCGGCCAAGTGGTGGATACGCTCTATCAGAACACGCGCCGCTATGGCATTCATATTCGCTATGCGGAAGAGTTCCGCGATACGCCAGAAGCACTCGGGGAAATGTTCATTCGTGCGACCGATGGAGCCTTGCTACAGCTTGATCAGCTGGCCGAGATTAAAATGGAAGACGGCCCCTTGCAGATCAACCGCGAACATAACCAGCGTCGCTGGATTGTTCAGGCAAATATTAAGGATCGGGCCTTGAGCGCCGTGCTGGAAGATATCCAGTCGACCGTGGCCGAAAAAGTCGACGTGCCCGAAGGAGTCTTTATTGAATACGGTGGGCAGTTTGAACAACAGCGCAATGCGATGAAGCGGTTGAGTGTGATTGTGCCAGTGGTGCTCATCTCCATCTTTGTTCTGCTCTGGATTGCCTTCCACTCGCTCCGGCATGCCGCAATGATCATTCTGAACGTTCCGCTCGCCTTGATTGGTGGGGTCGTCGGGCTATGGGTGACCGGCCAATATCTATCGGTTCCGGCCTCGATTGGTTTCATTGCCCTCTTCGGTATTGCGATGCAGGATGCGATGGTGCTGCTGACCGATTTCAACGATCTGCGTAAGAAGGGGCAGGGAATTCGCGATGCCGTGGTGAACGGCAGTCTGATCCGTTTCCGCCCCGTGATTATGACCACGCTGACCACGCTGTTGGGTTTGATGCCCCTCTTGCTATCCAGTGGCGCGGGAGCCGAAGTGCAACGTCCGCTCGCCGCCGTGGTGGTATTTGGCCTTGGAACGTCCACCTTCCTGACTCTGTTTGTTTTACCTTCGATTTATGAGTGGGTAGAACGGAAGTTGGAGAAAAAAAAGGAAGGCGCCTTGTGTCCTGAAGTCGATGCGGGAAAATCGATAACCGAATGAAGCGCTAAGTTTCCAACCCCTGGAAAACCGCTTCGGCGGTTTTTCGATCAACCAAAACGAGCACGGTAACGTGCTCGTTTTTTTGTCTCCCTCCCTCGTCAGCCGCATCTGTTTTTACGAAGAAAATGGATGGGCCGCGCGCCTCTCGGAGTGGACTATGCATGCGGAAGTCCGGGGCGGACCTTGATGGTTTTCTCCCGTTTGATCGTCACGCTGCCGGGTTTTGCGCCCCGTGGTTTCCCCACATGTTTGGCCTCGGTGTATTTGACCGGCACCTTTCCCGCATTCCGGGCTTTAGAATGCCAGGCCGCAATGGCGGCCGTTTGGCGGATCAGGGCGGTGTCGGGCCGGTCGCCGTCGGGATGGCGGAGAATCACGTGGCTGCCGGGCTGCCCGTGCACATGGAACCAGAGGTCGTTTGCTTGGGCCACTTTCAGGCTGAGCAGGTCGTTATCCGCATCCGTTTTCCCGGCGAGCGCTTCAAAGTCGCCTTCGAGTTCATAGGTCCAGCAATCGGGTTGAATGTTTGGTTCACGCATGTGAGATAATCTGAAGGACGAAGCCGCGAAGTTCACGCAGAATTTTACAGGAAGATAAAAAGAATCGGTGTGCATATGGAATCTGGAGGGGGCTGGCGTGCTGGAAGCCGTTATGGGGCGGAGGCTTATAAGGAGAAAAGGCGAGACTCGTAGGGTGTTAATTTGAAATAAGATCTCGAATCAAAAAATCTATCTGCTACCCTCTTCCTTGTGAAAGCGATTAACCATTTTCAACAGAACCGTCCGGTACATTTGGCCCGAAGAGATGTTTATTTCGAGCGGGCTTCTGAGCTGATTCATCGGCAACAGGAGGCCTATCCGGCAGTGATCACCCTGACGGAATATGAAGAAATCCTTTTTCTGCTTCGGGTGGCTCGGCAGCAAGCCCAGTTTGCTATCCGGGAATCGGGTAAGAATGAATCCGATGAGCAGTTCGGAAGTTTTATTAATCTATTGGCCGGAAATGTGAGAGCCGTGCTTTCCATGATGAATCTGAAACTCACGGTGGAGAGCTCCGAGGGTTCGTTCTTCAGCTTTCTGGGGGTTAATCAGGCTTCGGTGGCATTGCAGGCGGAAGAATATCAGCGCCGCGCCAACGATATTATCCTTTCGTTGCATAACACGCTTCGTTTGGCAGAAGATCCATTTGGCCGATTGAAGTCGGAAAACTCCGGGTCCGGAACCGAGGAGGAGGGCGTGCGTTATGCCAAGGCCCGGAAGCATTTCACCCATCTGATCGACGAGGGGCGGCATCACTATAAAATTTATAAAAGCGTGCGGAAGATCGCACAGTTTTAATCGAGGCTGAATTTCCGATTGAGCTCGGTGAAGCTGGTATAGATGAGGGTCGGGCGGCCGCGTGGCGAGGTGTAAGGCATGTCGGTTTTTGCCAGATCGGCCACCAATTTTTCAATTTCCTGATCAGAAAGCTGGTCCTTGGTGCGCACCGCCATTTGGCAAGCGGTTTGGGCAATCTGCTCCTGCACCATTTCGCGGGCCCCCCGTTTTTTTCCGGCCTTTTCCAATGCGCGGGCAATTTCCACCAGCATGGATTCCACCGGATTTTCCTGCACATAAACGGGTAGGGCATCGACAATGAAGCTGTCGCTTCCAAAATCTGAAACACCGAACCCGAGTTCTTGTAGCACATCAATATGGGTGCGTACCACGTGGGCATCAGAGGGCAACAACTCGACCGTTTCGGGGGCGAGCAGACCCTGCTTCTGCACGGCGTGTTCGCGGGCGGCGTGCATGAACTTTTCAAAGAGCACGCGTTCGTGCGCGGCGCGGGGTTCCATGAGCACATAGCCATCTTCCGTTTCGAGCACCACATAGTTTCCGCCCAGCTGCCCGACCACCCGGCACCAGCCCCAGGGGGAATTTGTGGGTGGGGGTTTGGGGGGTGCGGTCTGAGGGGGAGAGGAGGGGGCAATGGATCGATCGGCCCGTTCTATCGGGTCCTTCTTCCGATCCAGCAGCGGTTCTGGCTTTCGCAGAATTTCATCCATCTGTTTTTGGGTTTCAAAAATCGGACGAACGGTCACGGGCGGAAGGATCACGCGTTCTTCGGGGTCGGTTTCCACGTCGGGAACGTCCGGAGAGCGCGGAGTTTCCAACGATTGGAAACGGAGCGCGTTGTTCAGTGCTTCAATAAGGGCATCGCGCAGTTGGTTGGGTTTCCGGAAGCGGACTTCTTTTTTGGTGGGGTGCACATTCACATCCACGAGGGCCGGATCCATTTTAATGAAGAGGAAGACGGCAGGATAGCGACCTTTGGCAAGGAGCGAATGATAGGCCTCGTTCAGCGCATGGAATACAACGGGCGCAGAGGCGGGGCGACCGTTGATGAAGATATACTGATCCTGACGGTCTTTCCGCCCGGTTTGTGGCAGCCCGGCATAGCCACTGATTTTATACTCGTCGTCGGTATAGTCGATTTCCTGCAGCTGTTCGAAAAAGCTGTGGTTATAGAGTTCCGAGATTCGGTCCTCCATATTTCCAGACTGTGGAAGCGTGTAGACCATGCGCTCGTCCACCTTGAGCGACATGCCAATGTCGGGATGCGCCAGGGCCATCACAAGAAAGAGCTGGCGGATGTGCGAGAGTTCGGTCTGTTCGGCCCGGAGGAATTTGCGGCGTGCGGGCACGTTGAAAAAGAGGTTGCGGATTTCCATGCGGGTGCCGACCGGGCAGCCGATTTCGTCGCAGCTGAGGAATTTTCCGCCCGCAATCTGGATTTCGGTGCCGGATAGCGCTTCGGCGGGGCGGGTGATCAGTGTGAAGCGTGCCACGGAAGAGATGGCCGCGAGAGCTTCGCCCCGGAAGCCCATGGTGTGGATGTTTTCAATGTCGGCTTCCGAGCGTATTTTGCTGGTGGCATGCCGCTCGATGGCCAGCAACGCTTGGTCGCGATCCATTCCGTAGCCGTTGTCGGTGATGGAGATCAGCTGACGTCCGCCGCGAACCACCTCCACATCGATCTGCATGGCGCCGGCGTCGAGCGAGTTTTCGAAAAGTTCTTTCATGACCGAAGCGGGCCGCTCGACCACTTCGCCAGCGGCAATCTTGTTGATCACCTGATCCGAGAGCATTTGAATGATGGGTTTTTCCTGCATCGGGAGAACATACAAAACGCATGCGACGATTGGAAGTTTGCAGGGCGTCTTTGTGGATCGGCCCTCGGAAGAAGAGGGGGGCAAAGGGTTGTTCTTCTGGAGGGGGAAGCTATGGAAGTCCCGATTTAGAGGTGCTTCCGAATCGCCGACCGGTTATCTTTCGGGCATGCGTTTACTTAAAGAACCCCTGTTACACTTCATCCTCATTGGCGCCTCTTTTTTTGCGGTATATCGCATAATGAACCGGGAGGCTGGAACTCCAGACCGGGTGGTGATCTCTCGGGGAACGAAAGCCCAACTCTCGGCTGAATTTTACAAGGATTGGAACCGGGAACCCACCTCGGAAGAGTTGATTTATCTGACGGAAGACTATATTCGCGAAGAGCTGGCCTATCGTGAGGGGATGGCAATGGGGCTTGATGTGGGTGATGTGGTGATTCGCCAGCGCATTCGGCAGAAACTCGAAACGTGGACGGAAGAAGGTGCGGTGAATGCTCCGCCAACGGATGCGGAACTGCAGCAGTATCTGGCGGAACACGCGGATATTTTTCGCGAGTCGGAGCGCTTTAGTTTTTATCAGGTTTTCTTAACGTGGGCCCATCGGGAGCAGGCGGCTGGGCTGCTGGAAGCCCTCAAGGCCGCGGATGCGCCCTATGCTCAGTTTGGAGATCCTGCTCCGGTGGACCAGCACTATACCCGAGTCACATTCGGGGAGATCACCCGCGCCTTTGGGCTGGGGTTTGTGGATGGATTCAGCGAGCTGAAAATGAACGAATGGAGTACCCCCTTTGAGTCGGAGTTCGGGATTCATTTGGTTTATCTTCAGGCAAAGGAGCCGGGTAGGGTTCCCAACCTTGAACGCATCCGCCCGCGGGTCGAGTTCGAATGGGAAAATGCGAAACGCCTTCAACGGTTGGAAGCCCTCTATACCGACCTTTGGGAAAGATACGACGTCCGGATCGATGGAGTTTCGACCCAATGATGGGGAATAAAATAAGGTTCAGCATTCCAGGATGTAAATTATTTTATCGAATAAGCCTCCTGTTGGTCCTTGCTGTTTGCAAACCGGTGGAGGCGCATAAGCTGAACACGGCCTATCTGGAATTGCGGGAGGAAACGGAGCGGTGCGATGTGCTGCTGCGTATTCCAGAGTTCGGAAACTCGCTTCTCTTAACCTTTCCCAGCAACTCCATCGTGCTGACCCAGCCGATGGCTCGCACCATCGATGGTGCCATGCTGAAAACCTGGTCGATTCAAATTCCGGATGGACTGGCCGAAAAACGTATAGGGGTGAGCGGATTAAGGAGGAGCGATTTGCTCGTGCGTATTCACCTTGAGGATGGGGAGGAACAAACCCTACGCGTGCCCCAGGACGGCACCTCCTTTTTTGTGAAAGGCTCGCCTTCGCAACTCCAAGTGGCCGGCACCTATTTTCATTTGGGTATGGTGCATATTTTACAAGGGGTCGACCATTTGCTCTTTGTGCTGGCCCTGCTGATTTTGGTGAAAGGGTGGAAAAAACTGGCGGGCTGCATCACCATGTTCACGGTGGCGCATAGCGTGACGCTGGCGCTGGCCACGCTCGGACTGGTGCGTGTGCCCGGTCCGCCCGTGGAGGCCATTATTGCGCTGAGTATTGTTTTTGTGGCGTGCGAAATTGTTCATGGACAGCGAGGGCACCCCGGAATCACCGAACGGGCGCCATGGATGGTGACCCTCATCTTTGGCCTCCTGCATGGGCTTGGTTTTGCCGGAGCCCTTGCCGAAGTGGGCCTGCCGGGGAATGCCATTCCGATGGCCTTGCTCTTTTTTAATGGGGGGGTCGAGGCCGGCCAGCTGCTATTTTTGGGAGTGGTTCTTACCCTCCTCGGCACATGCCGGCGGTTCAAACTGCCAATGCCCACATGGGCGCATGGGGTGCCGCCATACCTCATTGGATCCGTTGCGATGTTCTGGGTGGTTGAGCGTCTTTCCGGGTTTTGATGGAGCGTCCGTTGCCCCTAAAAAATGCAGGAGGGCGTCGCGACCGACTTCAGGGGGGTTAATGGGGCCGCCTCAGTGGGAGTCTAAGGCCCTTCCGTTGGTTTCAATAATCTCGCTATAATGCCGCGCACTGGGCCGTGGCTTTCTTTCCAACGTGGGGTCTTCGGGATCCACCTCCACCAAGCCGAATGCCATATCGAAGCCTTCCTTCCATTCAAAGTTATCGAGGAAGGACCAGTGATAATATCCACGTACGGGGATTCCATCTTCCAGACAGTGGAAGACCTGCTTGAGGTGATCGGTGATATAGGCCGCGCGTTTTTCATCGGTCCGATCCGCGATTCCATTCTCGGTGATCACCACCGGCTTGCCAAAGTGTTTCCAAACATTGGAAATGATGGTGCGGATGCCGGGCGGCCAAATCTGCCAGCCGAAATCGGTTTTAGCCATGCCCTCCGGCGTGGCTTCCTGATCAATAAATCCAGTCCGTCCATGCGTCCATGAAAAGCGGAGCGTCATTCGGAAATAATAGTTTACGCCGCAGAAATCGACCGAGTTTTTTAAGCCCTCAATTTTTCCGATTCCGTAGAGCGGATGCAGGCGCCCGGTTTTGATCGAATCGTCCCATGCCTGAAAAATAAACCGGCGGCCCAGGGCAACGACCATTCGCTCGTACCTGCCCGCGAGTCCGCTCGAACCCCATGGTTGGAGGTCGGGATAGGCCATGGCGATGCCGACTTGTGCATTGGAATCGAAAGCATGGATCCGTTGAAAGGAACCCGCATGTGCGCGCAGCATGTTGCAGACCACCGTGCGAAGCTCAAAATAGTTTCGCCGGCCGGGGGGGAAGTCGCCCGAAAAATAGCCCGCCAATGCAGCCACCATAGGTTCATTCAGGGTGACCCATTGGAACGGAAACGTCCCGAACTCATGAATCATTCGCTCCACATAATGGAGGAACCAATCCACCATCTTTTTGTTCCGCCAATCGCCCTGTTCCGCCGCCCACTGCGGCACAACCCAGTGGTGCAGGGTTAGGCAAATTTTAAGGCCATGCTTTTCCAACGATTGGAAAATACGCCGATAGTGCTCGATGGCCTCCTGATCAAACTCATGCTGCTTCGGTTCAACACGCGCCCATTCAATGCCAATCCGAAAGGCCTGATGCCCCATGGAGGCCATCAGGGCATGGTCTTCCTCGAAGCGGTTCCAATAGTCGACTGCTTTTCCAGAATGGGGTTGCGATTCGGAGGCGAGTTCCCAGTGCCACCAGTTGGAATGCCGGTTGTTGCCCTCGATCTGGTGCCCAGAGGCCGCACTGCCCCAAACAAACCCCTCGGGAAATTGACTCATGGGTTGATCCTCCCTTTCGCAAGCGATCCAGCAGCCCCGGGAGACGAAACCTGCCGGATCATTCCGAGGCTCGATTGCGCGGCCTTTGCAGGCCTGTGGTAGCGGAATAACATTAGGCTTTGGAGATGTGGATGAGGCCTTCGCCCATGTGGGCCACGGCATCGTTAACGAGGATTCGCGCGGCCTGTGGTCGTCCAAGGGCACGGGCATTTTTGCGCATACGGTCGAGTTTCTCCGGATTTTTCAAGAGCTCATTAATGCGGAAAGGCAAGGTGGTGATGTGGTCGGGATGAAACGCGGCCCCGTTTTCGAGCAGATAGACCGAATTGAAAATTTCTTGCCCCGGAATGGGATTCCAGATCAACATCGGCAGTCCGCAGGCCAGACACTCCGCCGTGCTGAGCCCTCCGGGCTTGCCAATGAACAATGAAGCCATGGCCATCCACTCGTGCATTTCGTTCGTGAAGCCGAGAACGTGGTAGTTCATGTGCTCAGCAGGGTTGGCCCGAATATACTGCTTGATGGCAACGCGTAATTTTTTATTGTTCCCGCAGATCACCGCCAAATTGCATGGCTGTGTGATGCCGCTGAGCATCTGTGCCATGTCGTCGCCAGACATAACCCCGAAGGCACCGGCACTGAGCAGAATCAGCGGGAGATCGGGGTCGACCCGGTGTGATTTGCAGAGCGTTTCGCGGGGGCCGAGGGTTTCAAACTTGGGATCAATGGGAATGCCGAACGCTTCAATCCGCGATGTTGGGAATTTCAGCAGGCGCAGCTGTTCTTTACTCTCTTCTTTGGCCACATAGATGCGGTTCACGTAAGACTCCAGCCAAGAGGCGTGCACATAATAATCGGTAACCACCACATTGAGCTCCGTATCAATCATGTGTTTGCGCAGCATGGTGGAAATGATATCTGACGGCATGAAATGGGTGCTGAAACAAAGATCGGGCCGAAACTTTTTGATCTCCTTAACCAGCGGAAAGCTGTGCATCCGATGCATCAGCATGCGGCCTTTTTCGCGAGTCCAAGGTTGGTCGGTATCTTTAAAGAAAAATTCCCAAAGTACCGGAGCCTTCTTTACTGCCTCGATATAGAGATTGGCATAGAGCTCCTGAAAAATCTTATTGGTGTATTCAAGCGCATCGATCAGTTTGACTTCCGAGAATCGATCATCGGCTTCACAGACCGATGCCAATGCCTCGGCCGCCCGCCGGTGTCCATTTCCCGCATTCGCATAGAGCACCATGACTTTCATAGAAAACCACCTTTGTTAATTGTTGAAAAAGAGTGAGGCTAAACCGAGCCTTTCTACAAATCTATTCATGAAATGATTTCACAATCCTTCCGTGGAAATACGACGGGTTGGGCTCGGCCACCCTATGCCGCAGGGTCATCAGGCAGATAAGAAGCCTGCCCAGGCGGGGTGAGAGCATCCCCCAGGAAATACCGCCGCTTCCATTTTCCGAAGTCGATGCGGTGTAATCGGAAATCGATAGGGGAAAATGAAGAATAGATGAATTGCCGAAGGGATGAATATTTAAAACAGACCAATGTGCTACGTTTCGTTCTATTCACATTCAGATTATTAACAGAAAGACTTCTTGGTAAAATACTTGGCGATGGTGATGTGTCCGAGTATCATCATCTCTTATGGGCACGGGTGCGCAGGCAGGCTTGAGTGGGTGATAAAATCCTAATGCGGTAAATATTGATGGTTATAAATAATGCAAAGTTTACATTAGCTGTTTCGCTTACAATAATTTCATGTGCTCATATTTTGGCGAATAAAGCTGATTTTACTTCAT
>JBAHZU010000134.1:0-17095 GCA_037132875.1 Pontiella sp. | reverse complement strand
CTTAGCCAACCGCATCCGCCTTGCGCATGATGATGTAGATAAGGTCAATGTCTCCGCAAAAAAAATCACCAGTCGCTTCACTAAAATTGAAAAGGTGGAACTGGAAGATCAAGATGTACAATCCTTGGAAGAATCTGAAGGGTAGGGCGCGGATGCCTAGGGAACGGTATCCGGCGAACGGCCTCCGCATTCATCTAGAGCAGCGTATTACGGGGGCGAAGATGAATCTGAAAAAGGATGATTCCATTGGGCCGAAGAGATGAAGATTGAGCCGTGGTGGAATAGATGCGGTAAAATGTCGTCGCCTTTAAAATAGATCGTCGGCGGTTTTTTCTTCTGCGGGTACAAACCGGGAGCAGGAATCGGTGGCTTGCACTTCTTTTTTGTGGATGGAACAGAATTGAGTGAATGGGTTTACAATATAATTGGCACAATGGTGACAGAGAGTGTTGCTTTCGCCTTCATCAAAAACGTCCACGGCGGCCGAACGGTCGGCATCGGTGAAAATGATCGGTGGGGCTTTTATTTCTTTAAATGGAACATCCGCTTCCGTTGCATATTCAAATGCGCAAGCTGAGCAGGATCGTTTTTCGCCGATTTTTGTGAAACCGTCATAAACGGCTTCGCGTTGCAAGAGGGTGTCGGCTCCACAATTCCGACAGATGATTTCTACTGTTTTCATAAGGAAATATGTATATGGTCTGCCGCTATTGAACAAGTGCGAATGAGGTGCATATGCGAAAGATTTCTGATTGGGGAAACTATCCGGTTATTGAGGCCGAGGTGTCGGGCTTTGATACCACGGAGCAACTTCGGAAGAAACTGGAGCAACCGGGAGATGTGATTGCCTTTGGCAATGGGCGCTCCTATGGCGATGCGTCGTTACAGAGCCGGATTTTGCTCACCCGCCGCTTTAATAAGTTTTTGTCGTTTAACTCCGAAACCGGAGAACTTTGCTGTCAGGCGGGTGTATTGCTTGCCGAAATTTTGGATGTCTTTGTTGCACAGGGTTGGTTTCTTCCGGTAACGCCGGGCACGAAACAGATTACGGTGGGCGGTGCCATTGCAGCTGATGTGCACGGAAAGAATCATCATATCGATGGTTCCATGGGGCATCATATTCTGACCATGGATGTGATGCGGAACGATGGCTCCGTTGTCACTTGTTCTCCAACTCAATATGCTGATTTTTTCAATGTAACGGTTGGTGGAATGGGTTTAAGCGGAATGATCCTCCATGCGACGTTCCGGTTGCGAAAAGTGGAAACGGCTTATATTCGGCAAGAAACCATTCGAGCGTCCAATCTCGATGAAATCATGGATGCGTTCGAGGCGTCTAATGATTGGACGTATTCTGTGGCATGGATCGACTGCTTGGCGAAGGGCGACCGCATGGGGCGTAGTATCCTGATGCGGGGAGAACACGCAACGGCATCGGATCTGATTCAGCAGGTCCATAAGGATGCTCCGTTGCTCACGAAAAAGGGGATGCAACTGGGCATTCCATTCGACTTCCCGAACTTTGCTTTGAATCCGCTTAGCATGAAGGCCTTCAACGTGGCTTACTACAACAAGACTCGCCCCGGAACGCATCAGCATCTGGTTGATTACAATAGTTTTTTCTATCCGCTGGATGCCATTGAAAACTGGAACCGAATTTATGGAAAACGTGGCTTTACACAGTACCAATTTGTTATTCCGAAGTCCGCTGGACGCGAGGGAATGCGTGCAATTCTAAAACGTATTACAGCGAGTGGCCTTGGGTCCTTCTTGGCGGTGCTTAAGCTGTTTGGCGAGCAGGAAAGTTTTATGTCGTTTCCCATGGCGGGGTATACTTTGGCGCTGGATTTCCCCATTTCACTCCATGCAATGGACCTTTTTAAGGAATTGGATGCTTTGGTTGCGGACTATGGGGGACGGCTCTATCTGGCGAAAGATTCGCGGATGGATGCGGCTATGTTTGAAAAAACGTATCCGAATGCCGACGACTTTCGGCAGGCCATCGCACTGTTGAATGAAGGGCAAACCAAGTTTGCATCGCTGCTGTCCAAGCGCATTGGCATTACTGGATAATTTGGGGCTGTTGGTCAATAGGGGGCATGAAGCCTCACATCCAAATGGAATGCACTCCCAACGCAGGAGGCATCTGTGTATCCGGTATATTTGGGATTATAACGAAAGTGAGTAATTTATGAAAAATATTTTAATTTTAGGGGCAACGTCGGATATGGCGCAGGCCATCGCAAAAAAATATGCGGCCGAGGGCTGGAGCCTTTCATTGGCCGCACGAAAAGTAGAAATGCTGAAGCCCATTGCGAGCGATCTGCAGGTGCGAAGCAGTGCTGAGATCCAGATCTTGGAATTCGATGCTACCGATTTTTCCAATCATCGGAATTTTTATGACGCATTAATCCCGAAACCCGATGTGGTGATTGCGGCCTTTGGTTATATGAGCGATCAGGACGAGGTGCGTTCGAACCTGGAAGAGATCAGGCGAACCATTGAGGTTAACTTCACGGGGATGGCTTCGATTCTTAGTGTGGTGGCCGATGACTTTGAGCAGCGAGGAAGCGGTACTCTCGTTGCCATTAGCTCGGTGGCTGGAGATCGGGGTCGGCAAAGTAATTATATCTATGGAAGTGCGAAGGCCGGGCTTTCAGCATTTCTGGGCGGACTTCGCAATCGGTTAGCCAACAAGGGCGTTCATGTGATGACCGTTAAGCCGGGGTTTGCTCGCACGAAAATGACAGAAAATATGGAGCTTCCTACGGCCCTAACCGCTTCGCCGGAGCAGATTGCTGAAGCTGTTTTTCAGGGTGTGGAAAAGAAACGAAATGTGGTGTACACCCTTTGGATGTGGCGCTTCATTATGCTCATCATTATGAACATTCCTGAATTCATCTTTAAAAAGATGAAGATGTAGTCTTGAGGCGTGATTCATCATCACGCCTCGTTTCCTCTTATTTCAAGAGATCGTCGAAATACGTAATGGTTTTGGCAAGACCTTCTTTCAGTTGAACTTGAGGCGCCCAACCTAATTTTTCTTTGGCCAGCGTAATGTCGGGCTTGCGCTGTTTGGGATCATCGGCGGGGAGCGGCTTGAAGATCAATTTGGAGGAAGAATTGGTGAGCTCAAGGATGTTTTCCGCAAGTTCGATCATGGTGAATTCACCGGGATTTCCAATGTTGATCGGACCGGTGATCTCGTCACCGGTGGCCATGAGTCGAATCCAACCTTCAATCAAATCGGATACATAGCAGAACGAACGAGTTTGTTTGCCATCTCCATAGATGGATATGTCTTCGCCACGAAGGGCCTGCATAATGAAGTTGGAAACCACGCGTCCATCCTGAGGATGCATACGTGGACCATAGGTGTTGAAAATTCGAACCACTTTAATGCGGGTCTGGTGTTGGCGCCAATAGTCGAAGAAGAGGGTTTCGGCGCAGCGTTTGCCTTCGTCATAGCAGGAACGAATACCGATGGGATTGACGTGGCCCCAATAGGATTCTGGCTGCGGATGAATATTCGGGTCGCCATAGACCTCGGATGTTGAGGCCTGTAAAACTTTCGCTTTAATGCGTTTGGCAAGGCCGAGAACATTAATGGCACCATGAACGCTGGTCTTGGTGGTTTGCACGGGGTCGAACTGGTAGTGGACGGGGGAGGCTGGACAGGCAAGATTGTAGATTTCGTCGACCTCCACATAGAAGGGGAAGGTGACGTCGTGCCGCATCAGTTCGAAGTAGGGATTATTCATCAGATGAGCAATATTGGCTTTGCGACCGGTGAAAAAGTTATCCATACAAATCACATCGCAGCCTTCTGCCAGAAGCCGCTCGCATAAAAATGAGCCGAGAAAGCCGGCGCCGCCGGTTACTAGAACACGTTTTTTTAAAACATCTCTCATACAATACTCCCTTTTCTTATTAAATTAGCATAATTATCCCATTCTCGGGTCTTGAAATTAATTCCAATTATGCCGCAGATAAGCAATACTGATTTGATTTTAATTGAAGGAGCGAGATTTCTGATGAGTTTGAAAAAAGAAGTAGTGAGTCGGGAGGAGTGGCTCGGTCGGCTGCCGAAAGTGGATAATAAATTGTACGCCATGTATTCCTCCGTCACGGACTGTATTGTGACCGATTCATCGGTGATGAATGTTCCGGTCGACGATCATATGGTGCACCGCGGTGATGCGGTCTTTGAATCGTTTAAATGCATTGAAGGAAATTTGTACAATCTGGAAGATCACCTGGCTCGATTAACAAGTTCCTGTGAAGCGCTGGGCATTGAATTGCCTATTTCTCTTGAGCAGATGGGAGATGTGATTGTTCAGACGGTGCGAGCGGGTGGGCAGCGGAATGCGCTAGTTCGCTTGTTGCTATCGCGCGGGCAGGGGACCATGGGGGTTAATCCGTATGCCTGCATTAAGCCGGAGCTCTACATTGTGGCGTATGAACTCCAGCAGACGTGTATTGAGAACCTGCCCGAAGGGGTCAGCGTGGCATTGAGCAAAATCCCCATTAAACCGGGTATGTTTGCTCAGGTGAAGACCTGCAACTATCTGCCGAATGTGTTGATGAAAAAAGAGGCGATCGATCTGGGAGTTGATTTTACTGTTTCTCTGGATGAAAATCGATTTCTGGGAGAAGGAGCCACGGAAAATTTTGGCATTGTGACCCGCGGAAAAGAATTGTTTATGCCGCCGCCCGACCGAGTATTGGCGGGAACGACCGCCAAACGAGCCATGGAATTTGCCAAACAACTCTTGGTTAAACGCGTGGTCACCACGGCGGAGTTTCGGTCGATTAATTTAGGGGCTGTACGTTCCGCGGCAGAGATTCATATTTATGGTACAACACCTAATATCACCCCGGTTACGATGTTTGATGGCGAACCGGTGGGAGATGGAAAGCCGGGCCCCATTGCGAAACGTCTTTTTGAAATGTTGAAAGATGAAATGCTTCCTGCGAGTACGCGGCTTACCAAGGTGTTTTAGGAATTGCATGGCCATTGAGATTGAACGGAAGTTTTTAGTTAAGAACGATTCGTGGAAAGAAGTCGTTCGGAAATCACTTAGTTGCAAGCAGGGCTATCTGATTAGCGAACGGAAGAAAACGGTTCGCATTCGGGTGATGGGAGAAAGGGCTTTTTTAACCATTAAGGGAGCCACCGATGGGGTGTCCCGCTCTGAGTATGAATACGAAATTCCAATGGTAGATGCGGAGGCCATGTTGCACTTGTGCTCGGACGTGCCGATTGAAAAAACACGCCATTATATTGAATACGGAGGAATGACCTGGGAGTTGGATGTTTTTGAAGCGGCCAATGCGGGCTTGATAGTGGCTGAGATTGAGCTGACATCGGAAGAGCAACCATTTGAGCTGCCGCCGTGGGCTGGAGACGAGGTCTCTGGCGATGAGCGCTACTACAATGGATGTCTTTCGAAACGTCCCTATTCACGCTGGTAATGGCGTTATGCAAGCCGCTTTAAGATCTCCTGAGCGGCCCGTTCTGCTCCGCCACGTTGGATCTGTTCTTTCGGTGGCGGTGCGCGGAGAGCATCCTTGAGCGCGCGTTCGAAATCGCCGGCATAGAGCTCTGCATTTGGAATAAAGGCGTGGCGACAGTATTGCTCGATTGAATCGACGAGAATGGGGTATTCGAGAAAATGCTTTCGGTCGGAATAGATGATCGGTTTGTCGTTGGCAATACACTCTGAAACAATGCCGAAACCAGGTTTGGTGATTACCAGATCAATGGATGCCATGACATCGGCAAACGATGTTAGACTTCGGGAAATTGAATGAATGCCTGAATCGGGCCATTTCAGCGGATCTACCGTGAAGAATTCGTATTCGCTTAATCCGCTCAACTTTTCCAAGGCTTGGACGTTGATGTCTAAGGTGGTAAAGGAAAGTAAAACCCACGTTTTTAGTGGATCAGCGCCATGTATTTTGGCTAGTAGGGCGCGTCGATGGGTGCCTGGTTGAGCCAAGAGCGGAAGATCTATACGCGTTGGAAACGAGCTCATGGATTCCGAGAAGGGTAGCCGGAGCAACAGGTCGGTCTTTTCGTAAACCGCCTGAAATTTATCCACATAGGTCTGCCAGCGAGCATCGGCATCCACAAATTCAGAATAGATCCAGTTCCATCCGAAATTGCCGCATCCAATGTTTGGAACTCCAACGGCTTGTGCCGCTGCGAGTGGAATGGCGGGGATATCCGCAACCACGACACCCACCGCTTCTTCTCGCAAAAACTTTTTTTCCTGTGCAATGAGTTCATCTTCGCGCTCATAAAGCCGGGCGATAGATTCAATGGACGCGTTGAGATCCACATGAATGGAGTCCTTTTGAATGAGCCCCAAATCGAATGCGCCGGAGCGTATATCAATGTTTTCTAGAAGCCGGCTCGATATGAAGGAGAGCGGCAGATCCGTTTTAACAACAATCGGAAGTTCCGGGTCGGCCCGTCGAAGAGCATTCAGCACATCACACGAGCGGGTTCCATGGCCATAGCCATGCGCTGTAATGTAATATGCCACTTTTTTCACGACACACTAACCCCAACGGCCAGAATGATGATCAGAATGAGTGTGACGCCCACTTTTAGAAAGATGACCGCCAGGCGGGCCAGCACCGCGCCCGTTGCAACGTGGAGAGCATGGTCGGCCTTTTTCATGCGGGCATGTTCAACCAGAAAAGCCAACGCAAAGCTTCCGGCGAGCATGCCCATTAAATTTCCAATGATGGGAATTGGAATAAACCCGCCGAGAATCATGCCGATAAATCCGCCGATCATTGCCGCCACTCCCGTGGCTTTGGTGCCGCCTCGTTTTTGAACGCCCCACGCCCCGGCTATGGTCTCAACCACTTCGACCCCGATGCACAGCACCACAAAAAGAGCCAGCGTTCCAAGGTTTGGGAATTCAGGCCACCGAGCCCAAGCAATGATGCCCGTTGCCGCAAGAACCAACCAAGTGCCGGAAAAAGAAAGGCACGACATCACAAAGCCTAACAGGCATAACAGACCGGAAAAGAGGTAGAGGCCGAACGAGCCTAGTGACTGCCAATCGAAATCCATATTTAACCGATGGAGTCAATCCACTGGGCCAACAGTCGAGCGCCAAACAAGGTGGCTCCTGGGGCCTGATACGGTTTCGCCGATTCAACCCATGCTGTTCCTGCAATATCCAAATGAGCCCAAGGAATATCTTCTGGAACAAATTCCTGTAGAAACGCGGCGGCGGTTGCCGTGCCCGCTCCACCGGAGCGAGAAAGGTTGGCAAGGTCGGCAAAGTCGGATTTCATATCGTCGGTGTAGTCTTTGAACAGCGGGAGTTCCCAGAGGCGTTCGCCGGCATCAATGCCGGAGTCGATCAGCTCGTTAACCAGTTGTTTATCGTTGCCCAGAATGGCTGAAGCAGAACTTCCGAGCGCCACAATGCAGGCACCGGTCAGGGTGGCCAAATCGACGATGGCCCGGGGGTTATATGCTGCGGCTAAGCCCAGAGCATCCATGAGGACGAGACGTCCTTCGGCATCGGTGTTAAGGATTTCCACGGTTTTGCCGTTATATGCTTTAACGATGTCGCCCGGGCGGATGGCGCGGGAGCCGGGCATATTTTCGGCGGCTCCAAGGATGCCAATCACGGGAGTTTCCACGTTCATGCGGGCAATCATCTGCATGGCTGCAAGCACGGCCATGCCTCCGCATTTATCATATTTCATCCATCCCATGCCTTTGCCCGGCTTCAGTGAAATGCCGCCGGAGTCGAAGGTGACTGTTTTTCCAACGAGGACAATGGGCTTTGCTTTCGGGTCGGAGCCTTTGTGCTTGAGAATAATCATGCGCGCATCTTCTGCGCTACCCTGAGCCACGGAAAGGATTCCGCCGCACCCCTTTTTCTGGAGTTCGGCTTTGCCCATGATCTGGCAAGTGAGGCCCGTTTCTTTGGCCATTTGTTTTGCCCAGCTGGCGATTTTTTCTGGCGGGGCTTCGTTGCCGGGTAGATTGGCCAGATCCGCTGTGCTCAGCAGAGAAGCTCCCTGCTCTTGGGCCGTTTTAATGGCGGTGCGGTCCTTCACTTTGCCACAAAATGTCAGAGAAAAGGGCGGGGCTTTTTTTGCATCGGACTTAAACAGTGAGAAATCATAGGTGCCCCAGGCGGCCCCGCGACCCACTAATAACTGGTAGTTGGCGGAAGAAACGTCGACGAGCTTGATTTCGGAGGGCATGGCAAAGGATTTTAGCCCGGCCGCTTTCCCAGCTCTAACCGCGGTCGCTGCAGCTTGCTCTAATAGGCCATTGTAGAAATATTTCGCGGCACCAACGCCGGTCACGATAATCTGTTTTTCTGCCAGTGGAAAAATGGCGCATTGTCCGGCTTCGCCTTTGAATGCCGATTTTTCAATCAAGGCATTGATCTTTTTTTTCAGAGAAGAATTTCCGGACGGAAGGGTATTTTTCAACCCTTGGAAGAAAATGATGAGGGCCTCTTTTTTCTGTTCGGCGAGGGACGCGGGGGATACGGTGATTTTCATTATTTAACTCCTTCAGGAATCTTGGCCATGGGATTTGCCGGGCGATGGTTTGTGGCAAATCCAGCAAGGGCAATGCCTTCTTCGAAATTCATTTTTCGAACCGAGCTGCTTTCATACTCAATCGTTATGGTTTGGGTGGATAGATTAAATGAGCTATCCACATATCCCGGTATGGCTTTGATATGATTTTGGAGATAAGAAGCAATTTCTGGGGTTTTCATTTTTGGAACATGGTAATCGGTCGAAACAATTTCTTTCCGAAAGCACCAGAATAGAAAGGTTGGATCGACTTCTTTTTTCGCGGATTGGGCCTCTTTGTCGCCACAGCCCGTAAGTATGAAGGATGCGGTGGCTAAGAGAATGAGTGAATTAAATTTCATGATGAACCTTTTTTGAAAAGAAAAAATAATGTGAGGGACTATAATTCATGCATCCACTGATTCCTATATATTTCCCTCCACTTTGGAGGCAACTTAAATTCCTCCTGCATTAAATAGCGGTAATGTGTGATTTCTTCGACTACTTTGGGGAAGATATCTTCAAATATATAGCAAAACTCAGAGTAGTTTTTTTCAGCGGCTTCGAATTTCCCTTGTAATTGATAAGCTAATCCGAGTGCAACCATGGGGCCTGGGCTGTCGGGAAACTTGATCCTAACGTTTTCATACAGTTCCCCCGCTTCTAAAAAGTTTCCGTTAAGTATGGAAATATTTGCGGCCAGTTGCATCGCACTATGAGCATCGTCGGGATAATTCTTGATGATGATCATGCCGTTTTCTAGCGTTCCCGCAATATCCTTATTGGCATAGGCACTATTCATCTGAGCCTCTAGCATTTCATAGGGAGGAGGGGTCTTGAGAACATTATAAATCACGTGGATGCTAAAAGCCGTGAAGAGGGTTGCTGCAATAACGGCTAAATCGAATCGGTCTGCTCTGACTCTCCGCATCAGCTTCAAGAAAAAGCCCACAATTTTACCCTTAGCATGGTATCGGTACTGGTGAATAGCCTGAACGTTCATGATATAGGCTCCCATAACCGGATTGATGGGGAGGTGATTTTCTTTTTTCAAGGCAAGGTCGTGCCATTCCACAAATCCTTGCAGGGTGATGCGGGAAAAGTCGTTTAGCAATTGACCATAAGGATCTGCAATCATTAAGGCCTGAAACACAAGCAACTGCTGAAGAATCGGGAAGGAGTTGTCGTCCATGGCTGATTTTCGCCAACTTAAAATGCTGAGTCCTCCCGGCAGCGTTCCTGACTCATGAATTTTTTCGAGAATGTTAATTTTATGGTTATGGGGAAGGCCTTTCCATATGAGCGGAACGAATGAGCTAAAGCCCTTTAATATTAAAACGTTATCTTTCAATATGACGTTTACAAACGCATTTTCATTTTTGTTCCAAAACTGTTCCATGAGGTTGTGTCGCAAACCACTTCGTTCTTGTTCGAAATGGGGGGACGCATCTGAATGTGCCGATGCTGGGTTGCTGGCCTGTAAGTGGTTGAACGTATCAATTTCTGAAATCAATAAGGCCGAAAGGTCGGCGGTAATCAATTCCGTCTGATAGGCTTGGGCAACCAAGCACTCTTCACTATTTTTCCAGCAATGATACCCACTGCGTTTGGGATCAAAATGATTCAGTAGCCATTGAATATGACGGCGTAGTAACGGTAGAATTGCGGCGAGAAATTCCGGATTCTTTCGCACATTCCAAACGGTATCGATTGTTTTGGCCAGCATGGGTTTCGGAGCTTCCAAAGTGGAGTGCGTCGCATGCGGCGCATACTTAACCGGAATGGCGCCTGCGTTAGTTTGGACTTTTAAGACGCAAAGCAAGAGTTCCTCGGCAACCTCAATATCCATCAGGCGCCATGCCATGGCCAGAGGGTGAATTTCATTCACGTCCATCATTGGATGAGACGTGGATGAGGATTGGCACCAGAGGAGGGGGATCGACCCTTCCGCAGGACGCAGCGCCTTCATCATTGATTCCGCGCTGATCACGGCTAAGGCATCATGATGAGCCATTTCTTCGAAGAGTGCGTTTGCCCCATTGCGGCGTTCTCGTTCTTCACTCAGTTTGGCTTCAAAATTCAGTTTAAAATAGGAGGTAGCCGTTTGTTTGGCATCATCAAGCAGGTGAGAGTTGGTTACTAAGCAGAAATGATCCTCGCTAATGGCAAGCAGAATGATTCCGAGATCATTTTCCAGCCACTGAAATATCCCCTCCTCAAAGTGGGGCAGATCGGAGCTTAAAGTCGGATTCGGTATTTTTGAAAGGCGTCCCCAGAGAACGCCAGGTTCTGGGACCAATACCTCTGCACCTAGTCGTTGTTTTTTTTGGTCGAAATAAGCGCAAAAGCCATTAAAGAGCAGGTTGATACGACTATTTTGTGGGACGGGTATTTGTAGGGACCAGTCCGGATTTTCAACGTTTGGGACAAGTTGTCCAACCGTTTCTAGCGTTTGGAAAAAACGCTCGGAGTTCATCTTGCGATAACTCGCGCTACAGTTGCGTGGCTCAAAGGTCCATGCAGAGAACCACGGATGATCAGGATAGGAATGAAAGATAAAATTCATATTTAAAATAGTGTTTGTTGAACGCCGTTTCATCAAGCGAAATTCGTATGCGAAGCTTTATAATTTTTTTTTGAAGGTTTGCATTGACGCACGAGTCATAAGTGCTGTTAATTACCGGCTTTCTTCACTATAATAGGTGAATTGTACACTTTTATATATAAGGACGACCATGGCTGTTTCGAAAAAGAAGACCGCGTCATCAATAAATACGAAAGATTCTGAGAAGAGAGCCGCTTCACTTGCGATCGGAAAGAAGGCCGCTGCTCCTGGAACGAAAATAACTCCAGCCAAGAAGGTCGCTGCGAAAAAGAAGGCTCCTGCGAAAAAGAAAGCGGCGGCTAAGAAAGCTCCTGCGAAAAAGAAAGCCGCGAAGAAGAAAGTAACCGAAAGTACGGCAACGTCTGAGGCGAAAGCGCAGGAAGCTCGCGTGGCCGCCACTGTGGCCGCCGTTGATGAAGCAACGGCGGGTGGAGTCTCCTTAATGGATCGTGAAGAGCGTAACGATCGCATTAAAGAACTGATGGCATTGGCATCGGATCATGGTTTCCTAACGTTTGAGGATATCAACGAAGCATTTCCAGAAGACTTGGTAGTCATTGAAGATATCGATAAAATTGTGGGTCTGCTGCAGAGCATGGAAATCGACATCATCAAACAGGACGATGTTGAAGAGTATCAGGCGCGTCTTGAAAAGGAGCAGGCCGATAAACAGAGTGCCCGCTCGGATGTGCTGGATGATCCGGTTCGCATGTATCTCAAGCAGATGGGCCAAGTGCCACTGCTGACCCGCGAGCAAGAAGTTGAAATTTCCATGCGTATAGAAGAGGCGGAAATTCACACCACCAAGATGTTCAATCGTCTGGGCTGTGCCGTCGATGCTTATCTCGGTGTGATTGAGCGCCTTGAAATGGGAAAAGAACGTTTTGATCGCATTATCTCCGACAAGCACGTCGAATGTCGCGAAGACTATTTTAACGACCTACCCAAAGTGCTGAAAGGCATTGATCGCAACCGTGAATTGAAGCTGAAGTACTTCCTTGAATTCTGCAAGTTCAAGAACGATAGCCCCGAGTATACGAATGCGATCCGTAATTTTGATAATGCGCAGGGCCGTTTGTCTAAATACTTTAAGGAACTGCATTTCAAACAGAAGGCGATCGAGGATGTTGTGCCGGAAGTTGATAACTATCATCACAAGATGCAGGTCTTGCTCGAAGAAGTGGATCGCTTGAAGAAGAGTCGTGCAAAAAGTGCCAATACGGATCTTCGCGGTGTTCGCAAAGAAATCAAGGAGCTCGAAACCTATTTGCAGATGGAGCAAAAAGATTTCATGAAGCACCATGCTGAGCTGAAGGTATGGCTCCGCAAAGGGTTGAAAGCGAAGACGGAAATGATCGAGGCCAACCTTCGCCTTGTGATTTCTATTGCGAAGAAATACACCAATCGTGGCCTGTCCTTCCTTGATCTGATTCAAGAGGGCAACATGGGCCTGATGAAAGCGGTGGAAAAATTTGAATACCGTCGGGGGTATAAATTCTCCACTTACGCAACGTGGTGGATTCGCCAAGCGATCACCCGCTCCATTGCTGACCAAGCCCGTACCATTCGTATTCCGGTTCACATGATTGAAACCATCAATAAGCTGATGCGTATCCAGAAGCAGCTACTTCAGGAATTTGGTCGTGAGTCGACTCCGGAAGAGTTAGCCGATGAAATGGAACTGCCGGTCGAACGGGTACGCGCCATACTTAAAATTGCACAGCAACCGATTTCGTTGCAGAGCCCAATCGGGGATAGTGATGATACGCATTTCGGCGACTTCATTGAGGATAAGTCCGCAGAGAAGCCAGATGAGATGACCGCGTTCAGTCTGTTGAAAGAAAAGATTGGCGATGTGCTTGAGACACTCACGGATCGTGAGCAGGAAGTGCTGACCTTGCGTTTTGGCTTGGTGGATGGCTATCCGCGTACGTTGGAAGAGGTGGGTCGTAAATTCAGCGTGACCCGCGAGCGTATTCGTCAGATCGAAGCTAAAGCGCTCCGTAAGATGCGTCACCCAACCCGTATTCGCAAACTCGAGGGATTCCTTGATGGCGAATAAGTCATGGCGACGCTAAAGACGATCATTAAGCGAGACGGCCAGCTGGTCATGTATGACCGACCCCGTATCGCCAATGCCATTTTCAAAGCCGCCGCGGCATCCAGTGGCGGCTTTGGCTTTGATGAGGCCGAACGCTTATCTATTGGGGTTGAAAAACGCACCATAGAAAGCTATGCAACCCAGATTCCAACCGTAGAAGACCTTCAGGATATTGTTGAGTCTGTGCTCATGGAAGAGGGGCATATTAAAGTCGCCCGCGCTTACATTATCTACCGTCAGAAACGGAACGAAATTCGGGAAGCCCAGCAAGGGGCCATCGAAGCCACGGATAATATTCCCTATAAGCTGATCTATGAAGTGCTCCGTTGGAACATCGACCATGGGTGTGATTCGATCGAAGGAATCAATGCGATTATTGAGCAGGGGCACTATCCAGATCTGGTTCGGGCCTGTGAGGAACGCTATGCCAATGAATGCCGTTCTGCTGGCAAGCGGGTGATGGATCATGGCGAAGATGTTCGCTTAATCATTGTGGCAGGTCCGTCTTCTTCTGGAAAAACCACCACGACCCTGAAGATGGAGCAGCAACTTTCCCTGCAGGGAAAAAAGCTACGCGCCTTTCACGTGGATCACTATTTCTACGATTTAGAGATGCATCCCAAGGATGAGTTTGGGGATTATGATTATGAAACGCCGCAAGCGCTGGATATTAATCTAATCAACTCGCATTTGGAGCAACTGCTTGCTGGCAAAACAGTCCTGACACCGCAGTATGATTTTAAGACCGGTCGTCGAACATTGAACGTGCATGAAATGACACTACAGGATGATGAAATTCTGCTGATGGACTGTTTGCACGGACTGTATTCGGATATGACTCGTAGCATTCCTGATACGCACAAGTTCCGCCTATACATTGAAACGTTGGGGCAGCTCAGGAATGAGCAGGATGAATTTATGCGTTGGGCGGATCATCGGCTGATGCGCCGCATGATTCGTGATAGCTGGAGCCGGAATCATAGTTTTATGGATACGCTCACGCACTGGCATTATGTACGAAAGAGCGAGTTGCAGTATATTATTCCATTCATTGGAAATGTTGATTTTGTCGTGAATAGTGCAATGCCGTATGAATTCCCGGTGCTAAAAAATAAATTATTTAAGCACTTTCCAGAAGCCATTGAACGATATCGTGATGACTTCAAACGGCAGGATGCCTATCTGCGCGCTCAGCGCGTGATGCAATTTCTTGAACCGCTTCGTGATGAGGTGGATCATGCTTGTATTCCAGACAATGCATTGTTTCGCGAATTTATCGGCGGCAGTATTTATCAATACTAGTCCAAACTCAGGTCGCCAGTTATGCGTAGGTATCCGCGCTCCTTGTTGACCTGTAGATTTTTACCCGGAAACATATGCGGAAGCTCTTTCGTAAGAATGGCCAGCACCGTATCTCTCAATTCGAGTTTAAAATCTTCGGGGACGCGCTGAAGGGTGGAAATTCGGATATCCACGACATAACCGGGGCCCAGTTTTGAACCAAAGCCGGCGGAATAGGTGGCCCCCACATTGAATAGGCCATCCATTTCAGGGTTTGATGTTTGATTGCGAGCGGGACGGGATGGATGGCGCTCAAATTGATCCGCATACTCATCTTCGAGTTTTGCATCAATTTGATCAAATATCTTCTTCAATCGAAGTTCCCAGACTTTGGCTTTAAAATGTCTCATTATGTAAAGTAAAAAAGAGGTTCCTGCTGAAGATGACAAGCCGGATGTTTAATTTGTTCTGATTTCACTCCTCTTAATCAGCTAAATCACGGACAATATGACGGTTGATATAGGGGGATTGCCCTTTGATTTATAACCGGTTTTGCGTCCAGCAAGGTTTGACTTATTTGAACGAATCTCTATTATTTCGCGAAATTTAGAAGCAAATTGCGTCTCAAAACTAACAAATGGAGATTTACAATATGAGTGCTCCCACAACAAATCAGAAGCTACTCGACTGGGTAGCTGAAGTTGCAGAAATGACCACGCCCGATCAGATCGTTTGGTGTGATGGTTCTAAAGAAGAATATGACCGTCTGATGGTCGAAATGGTCGAATCGGGAATGGCGATCAAGCTGGACGAAAAAAAACGCCCGAACTCTTTCGCATTTAACTCCGATCCGTCGGATGTTGCTCGTGTTGAAAGCCGCACCTACATTGCTTCTGTTAAAGAAGAAGATGCTGGCCCGACCAATAACTGGGTTGATCCGGTTGAGCTGAAAGTCACCATGAAAAAACTGTTCACGGGCTGCATGAAAGGTCGCACCATGTACGTGATCCCATTCTCCATGGGTCCGATTGGTTCCCCAATCGCTAAAAATGCCATTGAAATTTCTGATTCTCCGTATGTTGTAACCAACATGCACATCATGGCTCGCGTTTCTCCAGACGTTCTTCGCCTGATCGAAAAAGAAGATTTCTTCATTCCTTGTCTGCACTCCGTGGGTGCTCCGCTGGAAGAAGGACAGAAAGACAGCCGTTGGCCTTGTGCTCCGATCGACGACAAATACATTGCTCACTTCCCAGAAGAAAACCTGATCTGGTCCTTCGGGTCTGGTTACGGCGGCAACGCACTGCTCGGCAAAAAATGCCTCGCACTGCGTATTGCATCTGCAATGGCTGGCCGTGAAGGCTGGATGGCTGAACACATGCTGATTTTGCGCTTCACTAGCCCAGAAGGAAAGCAGTACCACGTTGCGGCGGCATTCCCGTCTGCGTGCGGCAAAACTAACCTGGCCATGCTGCAGTCCACCGTTCCGGGCTGGAAAGTTGAAACCATCGGTGACGATATTGCTTGGATGAAGATCAATCCGGAAACGGGTCGCTTGCACGCAATCAATCCGGAAGCGGGCTTCTTCGGTGTTGCTCCGTTCACGTCCAAAGAAACCAACCCGATGGCGCTGGCAGCTTGCTCTAAAGATGCCATCTTCACCAACGTTGTTGTTACTCCTGATCTCGATGTTTGGTGGGAAGACATGAATATTCCAATCGAAAAAGGTACCGATTGGAAAAATAATCCGTGGACTCCGGATATGAAAGACGCCAACGGAAAACCAATCAAAGGTGCGCATCCGAACAGCCGTTTCACAGCTCCTGCTGCCAACTGTCCGTGCATCTGCCCAGACTGGAGTGATCCAGCTGGAGTTCCCATTGACATCTTCCTGTTTGGTGGAAAACGGACTTCCGTTGTTCCGCTGGTACACGAAGCCTTCGATTTCAATCACGGGGTATTCTTGGGTGCTACCGCATCTTCCGAACCGACGGCTGCGGCCCTCGACCTTGGAAATATTTCCCTGCGCTTTGACCCCTTCGCCATGACTCCGTTCATCGGCTACCACGCCGGCGACTACATGCAACATTGGTTCGACATGGGTGAAAAATTGGGCGACAAAGCTCCACGTTGCTTCTATGTGAACTGGTTCCAGAAAGATGAAAATGGATTCATCTGGCCTGGTTTCGGCGAAAATAGCCGTGTGCTGAAATGGATGTGCGACCGTGTTGAAGGAAAAGTTGATGTTGTTGAAACTCCGATTGGCCTGATGCCGGTTGAAGGTGATATCAACCTCGATGGTCTGGAGATTTCGTCTGAAAACTGGGAAAAACTGATGAAAGTCGATACAGAAGCCTACAAGGCGACTGTAACTGACGCTCGTGCTTATCTTGCGAAATTCGGCGACAAGCTCCCCGTGAAAATGACTGAGCAGCTCGATGCACTCGAAGCTCGTCTGAATGCCTAAGGCATCTAAGAAGGATTGATCTTTGGATCAACTTCCTCTGATAAAGCGCTCCGCTTGCGGGGCGCTTTTTTTT
>JBAHZU010000128.1:0-18156 GCA_037132875.1 Pontiella sp. | reverse complement strand
GCGACAACTACATTTACCAACCAACGACAATTACACTTACCGATTAATTAGCCGATAATCGGCACTCATTTCGAACAGAGGAAATGGGTGCGGACTACGGATCAACAGGTAAGGAGGTTTATTTTCCGCAGATACATAAGCCGGGAAAGCGTCTCTCTTTCGATTTTACGCATATGGATTATTTGGCGATCATGATTGGAGGCCAGCCCTTTGATCATTTGCTTTTTCACGCGGTTTTAACCTTTTCGAATTGGCAGTGGATTCGCATTTGTCATTCGGAGAGTTTGCTGGCCTTGCGCAGTGGAATTCAATCGACCCTTCTTCCGTTAAATCATGTATCGCAGGAGATCTGGTCGGACCATAGCAGCGCAGCAACGCATCAGATCGGCTCGGACCAGCCCAGGGATCGGACGTTCAATGAACGGTATCTGGAACTGACGAATCATTACGGAATAACACCGAGGACGATTCAGGTTAATTCTCCGCATGAAAACGGGGATGTGGAGTCGGCCAACGGTGTGTTTAAGTCCAGGGTCAACCAACACCCTGAGGAGCATCTACGCCGCAAGGACTCAAACCATCAAATTTGCGACCAACTAGGTCTCTGCATTTTTCAGGATCATGCGCACTTTACGCCGCCCAAACAAAAAACCCGGCCTCATTCGGCCTAATTTAACCCGCCCTATTTTACGCAACCTCATGGGACCGACACAGTTCGATGCTCCCCACCATCATCACTTCCACTTTTTATTGAAATTCGCCTTGCAAAGAAAACGCCCACGCATACTATAGGCGCTCCTTACGAGGAAAAAGCGAGCGTAGCTCAGTGGTAGAGCTCGACCTTGCCAAGGTCGTTGTCGAGAGTTCGAATCTCTTCGCTCGCTCCATTTTAAACCCGGTTTGCTTAGCAGACCGGGTTTTATTTTTGGATTCAGGATTGCATGATACAGGTTGATTCTGGATTGTTTTAAAACGAGCAGCGCCCCGGTAGCTCAGCTGGATAGAGCATTGGACTCCTAATCCGAAGGTCGGAGGTTCGAATCCTCTCCGGGGCACCATCTTTTCGCCCAGTCGGCGAGTTGCTCAATATCCCCCGCCCCCATGATCAGCAGCAAATCTCCATCCACCAATTGCGAAGAAATATCCCGCCAAGCAGCTTCCAAGCTTTGGAAGTCATGCAGGCGATTTTTCCAATCCTCCGGAAAGCGCTCGGAAAGATCCGCTGAGGTTCCCCCTTCCAGGGATTGCTCAGAGGCAGCATAAACCGGAACTAGCCACAACTGTTCCAGCCCTTTAAAGCTGGGCGGGAAATCAGGACCCAGCGCCAGCGTGCGGGTATACCGATGCGGCTGAAAAACCCCCAACAAACGCTTCGGCGCCAATTCCTGTGCGGTCTGAATAAGCGCAGCTACTTCCGTTGGATGGTGCGCATAGTCGGAAATAATACGCACACCATGTGCATTGAAAACCGTCTCAAATCGACGACGAATGGGCTGCATTTTTTCCAATGCTTGGAAAATCTCGCGCTCGGTCTTCCAAAATCTAGAAACAGCTACCGTAGCAGAAGCATTCAGCTGATTATGCTTTCCCGGAAAGGGAAGTATGATTTGGGATGCCGGAAAATCATAGGGCTCGCATTTTGGATGCTCCGAACCCAGTCTTTTTGCAATAGGATCGTCTGCACAATAGAAAATGGTTTTTTTCGTCTGCTCGATCAACGCCTCAAAACAACCGATAAATGCGGCTTCGGAGTCGTGATGCTCCATATGATCGTATTCAATATTGGTGATGATTGAATAATCAGGCGTATAACCCGTAATGGTACCATCGGACTCGTCGGCCTCAATCACCATCACTTCGCCATCACGAGCCACGGCACCTTTATAGCCCGCCATCTCCCCGCCCACGAAAAATCCACAATCGAGCACCTGAGCAATCATCGCCGTGGTCGTGGTTTTTCCATGCGTTCCACTAACCGCAATACACATTCGATTGCGCATTAATGCCGGCAGCACTTCTCCTCTGCGCGAAACCGGAACCCCCCGAGTCAACGCCTGCTGCACTTCAGGGTGCGAATGGGCTACGGCTGTCGAACGAACCAGCCAATCGATCTCAGAATGAATATGATCCTCAGAATGCCCCTGCGCTATATGGATTCCATTACGCAACAACCATTCCGTTTGACGGTTTTGCCGGAGATCGCACCCCGAAACCCTGAAGCCCCGCTCTTTCAGCAACCAGGCAATTCCGGCCATGCCGATGCCCCCGATCCCCATTAAATGAACATGACCGCCTTTTCTGATCAGCCGTTCAGCACGATCAACCTGCACCATCTCAGGCTCCGCCCACGTTCTCAAGCAAATCGGCCAACTGCTCCGCAGCATTGGATTGCCCTCGTTTTTTCATGGCCACACCCATCCGCTCTAGGCGACCGGGCTTTTTAGAAACACTAACCAAATAGTCGCGGAGCCAAGTGATCGTCAGGTCTTCTTGCGCCACCACATCGGCTGCGCCAGAATCCTGCATTATACGCGCATTACTCATCTGATGATTTCGCACGGCATATGGATATGGAATCAACAGGGCGGGAACCCCGAATACGGCGAGCTCGGCACACGTGGCCGCACCGGATCGGCAAATTGCCAAATCGGTATGAAGATAAACCTCTTCCATCTTCTGAACAAACTGATGAACCTCGGCCTTTATCCCCGCTTGATCATAAATCGACTGCACCGCATCAATATCTTGCAGTCCGGCAAGATGAATGACCTCCAGTTTAACGCCCTCGGCAGCGGCCATGGCGAGCGAACGCGGAATCACTTCATTCAACACCTGCGCACCCCGGCTTCCGCCCATGATCATGATCCTCAATGGCTCGCCGTTCACTCGCACTCGCCGCGGTTTTTCGCAGGAAAGTTGCAGCATTTTTCGCAGGGGCATTCCGGTTTGAACAATCGTGTCGTGCTTTAGGTAATATCTGGTTTTATCGAAGCTCACAGCAAGAGTATGCGCTTTCCCTGCCAACACCGAGACCGCCCTTCCGGGCAAAAGATTTGCTTCGTGCAGGACATAAGGAATATGGAGCTTGTTCGCTGCTTTTACCGGCCCAAACGAGGCATAGCTTCCCATGGCCAATAGTACATCCGGCGGATATTTCTTCATTTTTTTCAAGGCAAGCCGATAGGCCCTAAAAAGGCAGAAAACCGTCCGAATACTACGCAAGGAGAACCCGAACTGAAATCCCTCGGAAGGAATTGTGATGATCTCGCCCGTCCAGTTTTTCACCGATTCGTGTTCGATGTCTTTGCCGGCCAGCCACAGCGTGACCTCATGCCCGCGAGCAGCTAGCTCACTGGCCGTTGCAAGCCCCGGAAAAATATGGCCGCCCGTTCCTCCGCACGCCACTCCAATTTTCAACACATTCCCCATATATTTTCATCCCGTAATTGGTTAAATATCTAGCATGCGCCCTCCGGATTTACACGCAAATTTGTTGCAGAAAGCGCACGAGCTTCTATAATTCAGATTCGATAAATATGGAGTTTTAAATGGAAGAACTAGACCCAATCAAACTAAAAGCCGAGCTCGACCAATTTAAAAGAGAAAAAGAAAAGATCCGCCAGCTCATGGGGCAGATCGGCGGAAAAGGGGCCAAGAAGCAGGACCGCTGGGCAAACCGCTTCTTCATTACAGCCATCAGCCTATTGGCTCTGAATGATTTCCTGCATCATATCTTTGATTTCAACACCCCGATTCCCTCTCTGTTCGCCCTTGAAATCGCCGTTTTATTGGTCTCTGTAAAAATCATCTGGATGATGCATAAATCCACCAAAGTAGAGCATTTCCAATTCTGGATACTCAACTCGATTGAATATCGGCTCAACGATGTTGCCAAACAAATGCGAAGCTTAGAAAAGACGATCGAAAAATACCATTCCCCAGAAAAAAAGGGCGATTCGTAGCCCTCCAGCTTTAAAGTCGGAATGATCCGCCCATTTTTTCATCGAAAGGGAAGAACCGCATCTAACGAGTCCGCCCCAGCCATCAGCATCAGCAACCGGTCCACTCCGAGAGCCACACCACCGGAAGGCGGCATTGCACCCAATGCATGAATAAAGGCCTCGTCGATGGCATACGCCTCTTTCCCCATCGCAATGCGCTGTGCTGCGCATTCAACGAAGCGCTTCCGTTGCTCAACGGGATCGGTCAGTTCAGAATAAGCATTGGCCAATTCAACTCCTTCGATATACAGCTCCCAACGCTCTGCTAGTAGCGGCTGGTCTGCTTTTCGACGGGAAAGCGCCGCAGCTTCAACCGGATAGTCTTTCAGGACCACGGCCCCGCCCATCTTCTTAATGATCGGCTCCACCTTTTCAACCAGATCCACATCAAACCGGTCTTCATCATAATGGCCAGCAGGATCCCATCCTGCAAACTCAAGAAAGGCCTCAGAAACAGTTAAGATTTTCCAATCCAGAGATTCCCCATTCCAAATCTTGGAAATCAGCAACTGAGTCTCCTCCAGCATATCCATGTAGTCCGCATCGGCTTGATACCATTCCAACATGGTGTATTCAGGATGATGCCAAGGGCCCAGCTCTCCGTGCCGGAAACATTTGCCGATCTCAAAGATCCGCTCATGCCCCGAAGCCAACAACCGTTTATGAAACATCTCAGGAGAAGTCCGCAAAAAATGATCCCCACTGGGCTCCGCATCAATATGCAGCTCCATGCAGGGAATTTGAAGACGGATCGGCGTTTCCACCTCGATATAACCACGATCATAAAAAAACACCCGGATGTCTCGCATCAGGGTGTTTCTCAGCTGAACATTTCTCACGGTATTAGCCCTTGGAAACACGATCGGTATACGAACCATCACGCGTGTCGATACGAATCGTGTCGCCTTCATTAATGAAGATCGGAACGTTAACTTCGTATCCATTTTCCAATTTTGCAGGTTTCATGACGTTGGTTGTGGTATCGCCCCGAGCGCCAGGCTCCGTTTCAGCAATCAGCATTTCCACAAAATTCGGCATAGTGATATCCAATGCACGGTCATTATGAAAAAGAATTTCAACTTGCATATCATCCACGACAAAAAATTTCTTATCAGCCATCATCTCTGCGTTCAACGAGGCTTCTTCATACGTTTCATTATCAGAAAAAACATAGTTTTCACCATCGAGATAAGAAAAGGTGTAGTCTCGAGAAATCAGCGCGCACCGGTTTACTTTTTCGACCGAGCGATAGGTTTTATCGAACGTATTGCCCGTGATGAGGTTTTTGATCTTGCAGCGGTAGAGGGCCTGCCCCTTACCGGGTTTTGAAAACTCGAAATTGGTAATCATGCAGGGGTCGCCGTCGATCTCGATCTTCAAGCCTTTCTTCAGGTCTGATGCACTGTACATATTGATAATCCCTTAGTTACGTCTGTTTTGAAAATGGCCCGTATTATGCCGCAAGGCTTTCGGCCTGCCAAGTGTGTATTTTTCATATTAATACGATCTAAAAAAGTAAAAAACCACCGAAAAATATGGTTCTTTACGGCAAAAACCGCTACGTATAGTTTCATATTCGATTTATTGAACAAGGAACCGTTCAGCATCAACACTACCGACAGGAGATAATCAGGGATGAAAAAAACACTCGCCACATTATTAAGCGCCTCGGCAATTTTTCTTGCAATAAGCACCGTTGATACACTTGCCGCCAGGGAAAATGATCCCGACAGAAGGGAAGTTGAAAGTCTCATGAAAGAAATTGGGGGCGAGCATTACGTTGAACGCATGAGAATCAGCGCCCTCTGCTCCTTAGAATTTGAAAAACCCGACGGTGAAGATGATTATTATCACATTTATGATGTAACCCTGAGAGATGGCGGATATCGCATCATTATTTACAATAATATACCCGAATACCTCGGTTATTATGAAATCGCTTATGAAGCGTCTGACTATGAAAAGGGTACTCTTCTTCTGGATTCGGGCGAAAGCAATGAGGATGGAGACCTCCTCTATTACTCCCTCCCGATTCCAGACAAAGGGCCTGCGGCGAAAGTTCGCATCAACGGAGTTCAAGTATCCTTTGTCAAAAACCCAAACTTGGAAGTTGAAAAAATAGATGCTGCCACTGGAGGAATTCCCGTTGTACCGAAGGAAACCTCTGATTCTGGAGAAGTAATCGACTATCGTGATTGGACGATCACCATGGGAGGCAGAGATATCACGGTGAACGCCATATTTGAAAAGGTCGAAAAAGGAAAAGTTTATATCAAAAATTCCAAAAATGGCAAAGTTGCAGCCATTCCAGGAAGCGCCCTTTCTGACAAGGACAAAGAATACGTCACGCGCATCACGGCGAAATAAACCGTTCGAATAGATCTTCAGAACAGCCGCTCTTTCATCGGGCGGCTTTTCTTTAGCCCGGAGCCTTCTCATGAGTTATTCCCTGAAATCCGTCGCAAAACTTATCGACCATGCGGTTTTAAAACCCGAGCAAACAGAAACAGATCTCCGCGAAAATGCGGCCCTGTGCCGCGAATATTGCGTGGCAAGCCTGTGCGTGCGGCCCTCAGATATTGCCCTAGCATCAGAGCTTCTATCAAATTCAGACGTCCTCGTTTCCACCGTTCTCAGCTTCCCGCACGGAGCGGACACGACGGCGACAAAAATATTCCAAGCCCAACAGGCGATTGCTGACGGAGCTCAGGAAATTGATATGGTTATGAATATCGGCCAATTTCTTTCCGGAAAATTTGATCGAGTACGGGATGACATTCGAGCGGTCTCGGAAATCGCTCATCATCACAATGTAATTCTGAAAGTCATCCAGGAAAGTTGCTTCCTGACGCTGGAAGAAGTTGCTCGGGCGTGTATATTAACGGCGGAAGCTGGCGCTGATTTTGTGAAAACCTCCACTGGTTTTGGTCCGTCCTCCGCCACCCCCGAGATTATTGACGTTATGGTTAAAACGGTGGGTGGTGATCTTGGAATCAAAGCATCCGGAGGCATACGTTCGTGGGATCAAGCCGTTTCTTATTTGGAACAAGGCGTCACCCGATTGGGCATCGGAGCCACCAAAACAGTGCTTGAGGGTGGCATTTCTTCCGAAACCTACTAATGAATAAATAATCACCGCAATACCGGTGCGCAGGGAATTTTCCCTGCTTTTATTTTCCTTCATATCCCCAAACGAGCGATTGCATGCAGGACCAAATCATCCTCGATATTGCTGAATTGAGTCCGAGAAGAAGAGACCATTAGCAACCTTGGAATGTAACAACCCTGAGTGCGGAACATTTTCTCCCGCACCGCTGGCGAGCACTCGGAATCTCTCTGCGAGATGCGGCTCCGGTTAAGCAAACACTTACGAGGCCAATTTTTCCGACACCGCTACTTCAACCTGTGTTGCGGTTTGACTCGAGAAGAAAAATTCAACGTCTGTTGCACCAAAGGCACGACTAATGGATTCCAACGTCGTTGTTGCTGATTTTTGCACTTCCGATTGAATATTATTAATTAGCTCCAGTGCCTGCTTTCGAGCATGGCCCTTTGCAGCATCCACCAATTTATTTTTATCGTCCTCCGAAAAACCACCACTGATAAACCCGTTAAGTAAGTCTGGAAGCAACCATGGAAGCAACTTAGAGCCTTGTTCATCGTAGAAGCGAATATCGCGAATATGGACCTCATAGTCACATGGTGGCATTGTTATGGAATACTTGCCTTCACTCTTTTCCGTAATCTCAAATTTTGAACTCTGTAAATTGTAACGGAAATCGATTTCAAACTCAAAAATCATAGCCATTTTCTTGCTACTGAGTACCCAACCTAAGTAACGATTTCCAAAATCGCCCCAAGTATGATCAGTTTCCGTAACGATCTCTTTCGTAAGTACTTTATAAACCGAAAGTTGCCCAATGGCCTTGAGTTGCTCTATACTTGAAAATATACGAATTTCTTGCGCGGATTTATTGGACTTAACCTTCAGCCAAATCCACAGTGCGCCCGCAAGAATGAACATTACTACCATACCAATCAAAAATTCTGTCATTTGTTTTCCCCAATTTTAAAAAGGCGAGCCTGTTACATTAATCAATGCCCCAGTTTTCCCAAATACGGAACTCTTTAGCTAGTTTTATTCTGCAGCACCTCAAAATCTATTACTAACGGAAGATGATCCGACAATTCAACTCGCGGCATTTCAAAATGGGTCACTTTAATTTTTGGACTATGGAGAATAAAATCCAGATGCCGCTTTGGATTTCGGCTTGGATAAGACGGTTGCAACTGAAGATCCGCATTTTGAAGCCCGCTGGCCGACATGAGCAGTTTTATTTCGTCTTCCCCGGTGAATGCATTAAAATCCCCCGCCACAATATAAGGACGATCCGTCTGTTTGATCATATGGTACAGATGAAGAATCTGCATCTGGCGAACCTTAAAATTCAATGCCAGATGTACCAAGAAGAACGTCACGTGCTCTAACTCCAACTCGATGACCAGCTTCTTCATGCCTCGTTCAAAGTAATGAAACGTCTCATTCTGGATCGTATCTTTCGCGAGAAATGCATTCCCCTGCTTATTGATGATCGGAATGCGCTGCCAGCGCGAATCCGTTGCATATTTTGACCGATAGGAATGAAAATGTCCCAGCTTCTGCGCAATCTTTTCAACCTGGCATCGCCGGCCGGATCGATAAGAACCACTATCCACCTCAATCAACCCCATCACATCCGGGTCAACCTCATCGATAAATTCAATCAGTTCATCCAGATGCCCCTCGGTTTTTCCCAGCAGGCCTAATATGGGGAATTTTTTCTGATTTCCATGGGTTCCGTAACAAATATTATACAACAAAAATCTCATTCATCGAATGTAGTCCCTTCCCGTGATATGGCAACAACGGTCAGTAACTTTCGCCTGTTATTTTAACCCAATTCTCGTTAACATTATTTATGGATCAAATATCTTATGACCTAACATTTTGGGTTGTGTTTAGTTCGACACTGCACTTAATCGAATTTCTCGGAGTCACTGTTCATGCGCTACAACGCCGAAGAAATGCCAGCGCAACCGTGCTATGGATCTTTGTGGCCTGGTCCCTCCCCGCACTCGGCCCGCTCCTATACCTCTCCTTCGGCATCGACCGCGTATCCACAAAAGGACTTCAACGACAGTTGACCAGCCAATTGCTTATGCAACAGCGGGACGAACGCCTCATCCAAAACAACTCGCTTCGGGCCTGGCATATGGAATATCAGACGCGTTCCTCCGAAATTAAAAATCGAATCAGTCGCAAATTAAATTTGGCGCTCGATACCATCAATCCGGACCATCCCCTTCTCAGCTCCAATGCAATCATTCCCCTCCTCAATGGCGATGCCACTTATCCCCTCATGCTTCAGGCCATTCGAAACGCCAAACATCACATCCACATTCAAAGCTTCATTATTGGTCACGATGATATGGGCCGAAAGCTGCTGGAAGCCCTCAAGGAAAAAGCAGAAGAAGGCATCAACGTTCGTCTTCTCTTCGACCGCTTCGGTTCTACGCATGCCTATCTCGGAGGCATGTTCCGAAAATACCGTCATATTCCAAATTTTAAAATCTGTGGGTGGACCCAGGCCAATCCATTTAAAGCCCAGTTTCAGATTAATCTACGTAACCACAGAAAAAATCTCGTGGTGGACGGAAACGTCGGTTTTTTTGGGGGGGTAAATATTTCCGAGGAGAACACCACGTCCAAAGAAAGGAACGCCATTCGCGATTATCACTTCAAAGTAGAGGGCCCTCTGGTACACGAGTTGCAGCTTTCCTTTCTAAATGATTGGTATTTCATGACCCGCGAATCGCTCGACACCTTGCTCTCTCCCGATCTGTTCCCCGAAGTGCGTTCTGTAGGTCAGGTTAAAGCCCGATTGATTGATAGTGGTCCCTCATCCCCTCCCGGACGGGTTGGTGAAACTTTTTTTAACACCATCATTCTTGCTCAAGAACAAATCCTATTGGTGACTCCCTACTTCGTTCCGACCATTGATATTCTGAAAGCTCTGCGCTCCGCCGCTCGGCGAGGGGTTGATGTTCGAATCGTTCTTCCCAAAATAAACAACCATAAATATGCGGGCATGGCCTCCAAGGCGCTTTACGAAGAACTGATGGATGCAGGCGTTCAAATTTTCCAACGGAAACCTCCATTCATTCATGCCAAGGCCATGGTTGTGGACAGCAGCATCGCTCTGGCAGGAACTGCCAACTTGGATATCCGAAGTCTGGAACTTAACTACGAAACCACCGTTCTCTTCGAAGAAGAAATTGCCGTCAGCTCCCTAAAACGCATGATCCTTGAAGACCTTTGCGAAAGCGAAAAGATCGATCTCAACGAATGGCTCCAACGCCCCCGCATCCAAAAGATCGGCGAAAATCTCTGCGCCCTCCTCTCTCCCATGCTGTAATGGCATTGCATTTCTCAAGGTCGATCCTATGATAAGCCCATTCATGAGGCAAAATTAAATGGCAGAAGTGAAGCTCGAAGATGCGCCGCAGAGCATTCGGAACTATTATGACAAAGGGATTGCCGCGCTGGAGCGCAACAACCTGGAGTATGCCATGGATATGTTCGAGGCAATTCTCCAGACGGAACCTCATCTATTGCAGGTCCGGAAACTACTTCGATTAGCCGCAATTAAAAATTCACAGCAGCATCCACCCGGAAAACTGACCCTGGCCAAGACGCTTGGTGCTTTCATGAAGGCCTCGGCCATGCTGAAAAAAAATCCCCTGCTGGTGGTCGAACATTCCGAACGCCTGCTTCGTATTAACCCTCTTAATTTCAGATTCACCCAACTGCAGTGCGATGCCGCAAAAGCCGCAAAATCTCCTGAGATTGCCATCCAGACCCTGGAACTTTTGAGAGACCATACCGCCTCAAACCTTGCCGTATTGGAGCCCCTATCCCAACTTTATCGCGCTACAGAGCAATTTGATGATGCGTATGGTTGCCACGAGGCCATCATTCAATTAAAGCCGAACGATACAAATGCGTTAAAGGAACTCAGAGATGCCGCCGCACGGCTTACCATGGGCAAAGCCGGCAGGCAAAAGTCAGCGAGTTTCCGCGACCGCGTGCATACAGATAGGGATACGGAACCGATATTGAATGAATTGGAACAGATCAACGCCTTGCTACAGGCTGAACCGAACCCATTAAACCACCACTTAGCTCTCGCCGATTATCAGCTGAAAAATAGAAATTTCTCGGAGGCCGTCCAGACCTTAAAGATGGGCCTCAAACTGAGCCATGGCGATCCACGCATCGAACAGAAACTTTGGAACGCCCAGGAGCAGGAACTGCTCTTTAAAATGGCGACCGCAGAAGATGAGCAGGACGCGGATCAAATTCTCACCCTTCGCAAACAGCTCTCCGAGACCCGCATTGCAACGGCTGCGCGAAAAACGGAGCAATATCCCAACGATTTACAAATGAAATTCGAATACGGGAAACTGCTTTTCGATGCGGATCAGCTAACCGAATCCATTCAACAGTTCCAAGGGGCTCAACGCAATCCACAACGGCGGGTTCGGTCCCTCATCTATCTGGCAAAAGCCTTCGAAAAGAAAGAGCAACCGCAGATTGCTCTTGGACAACTGGAGACCGCTCTAAATGAACTGGAGAGCATGGATGAAGTCCGCAAAGAGGTTCTTTACGCACTGGGAATTCTATTAGACCAAACCGGAAACCACAAACGGGCAGCATCCTGCCTAAAAGAAATCTATGTCGTAGATATTGGGTACCGAGATGTGGCGAAACGAATTGAAAACAGCACTAATTGTTAGTCTCACCTTCTTATGCAGTCCGATGGCACAGGCCCGAGAATTCTCGGTCATGAGCTATAACCTGCATCAATTCTATCTAACCGACCGAGATAACGACGGGAAAAAAGACGATCCCAAACCGGATCGCGAGTGCAAAGCAATTGCCCATATCATTGCCCAAGCGAATCCCGATGTTTTGGCCGTGCAGGAAATGGGAGGGGATCCATTTTTAAATACCCTTCAAGCGTGGTTGAAAACAGAGGGGTTAGACTATCCATACGTGGAACTGCTGCAACGCGGCGAACGCGACAACAACCTTGCCGTACTGAGCCGGTTTCCAATCATTGGAACTACGCACCATACCAATGAGTGGTATTCCATCGGAAAAGCAAAATTAGCCGTTGCACGGGGGTTTCTTGAAACAGAAATTCAGGTGGATGAAACCTATACCTTTCATCTGCTAAACGTCCATCTGAAATCGAAGGTCTACAACCGACTTGGGCAAACCGAAATGCGCAGGAATGAGGCCCGCTTGTTAAACAAAGTCGTGCGCCGCATTCATGACAAGCACCCGAAATGCAACCTCCTGGTTGTGGGCGACATGAATGACAATCCCAATTCAGCCGCGATACGGGAAGTCACGGGGAAATCCAGGAAGAACCTTTTTGACCTACGTCCCACCGAACAGGCCGGTGATGCCTGGACGTATTATCAGCAGTCCACGGAACAACACTCTCGATTCGACTATCAGTTTGCCAACGCCGAGATGATGAGCGCTGCCCTTCCAGAAAAATCAACGGTGATCAGACATCCGCTTACCTACGAAGCGTCTGACCACCGGCCGGTGCTGGTCCTATTTAAGACCGATTAACCTCAAAAATGCAGTTACCACGTTGATCGCAGATACGCGATTTGAGTCCGAGCGGCGGAGCTACCTACTCCGAGGGACTTAAACGGAAGGATTTCGGTGAATTCAGCAATTCAAAAGGGAGAAATGAAGCAAACAAAAACCACCCCTTGGGTTAGATAAAATCAAACGGAAGCACTCCATTTATTCGTTAAACCGCCATTTTCTTCAGGGCTACTACTTTTTACAGGATTAAAGTTTCGAGTAGTTTACGGTAAAGGGCGGAAGCGGTCCGTTGGAGTTAAACTTCTTTTCAATCTCGATGGTCTCACCCGTGCCGATAATCGACTCACATCCCGCAATCGGGTTCCAACTCTTATCTTTCGTGCTCTGATAGAGTATAGAATATTTATATCCAACCTTAGTTTGTAGAGCAAAAAAGACCATGTTATCACCGCTCTTCGCCACCCCAAGCTTGGGTCTATCCTCGGGCTCTAATTGCTCGGTAACACAACTCGTCAGCAACAAACTACTTAGTAACAACAGAAATGCCCCGAACCCTCTACCGCTCATTTTCATGATCATCACCCTTACTCTATTTCTTTATCTTCTTCCGCATCCCCGGCACCAAGCACAATTGCTTCAGGAGCTGCATTCATTAATGGATTCACTTCAGGATCTTCTGGCAGCTCCATCTCAGGCCGCGCTTCTTCCTCAACGGTTTCCGGAAGCTCCTCAACGGTTTCTGGATATTCCTCAAGAATCACCGGATGACGAATAACCCCCCAAAATTGGAGGTCGTCTACAGCTACCGGATTTTTCTTTAAATTATCGGCGAAACGTTTGTGATACCATGCCACGTTCAACCCGTCTGGATTAATGGCATCCATCGATAGTTTATAATGTGCAGAGAACCACTGCCAATCCTTGTATTTAAAGTCATAATACTGACCCAGCAAATGAAGCAGTGGACGGCTTTCAGTCGTGGTTATCCTATAGGCAGCATTGCACCAGTCGGCAGGAGGGATCAGCGTTTCCAAAATAGCAGTTCCTTCCTTCTCAACCACCAGCGCCGAATCAGGCTCTGTACGGAAAAAATGACCCGTACGGAAATTATCAAGAGAGATATTAACCCATTCTTTACCCGACCAACCATGCAGTGAAGGGGGTTGGTTCGGCAGAACTTGATAACTCACCAATAACGTGGGATAGCGATGAGCAATATCAAGCCCCAACCGAACCGCACCATCTTCGCGCGGAACCATGACTAACGTGACTTCACTCTTCCGGTCGGCTGCTGCCACCCCAACAACCATAACGACGGCCAGAATACTAAAAATTGATTTATTCATGGTTCCTACTTTCCTTCGATTATTTTTACACAAGTGGTGTGGGAACCAATCGAGCAGCAAGTTGCTGATCAATCATCATCAGCCCGCCTTTATCATTACCAACCATGCGCAACGGGGAAACAATATCGTTCACGTTCGCTTCCTCTTCCACCTGTTCGGTCACGTACCACTGAAGGAACGTCTGTGTGGCGTAGTCCCGCTCTTCAACCGCCAGATCCATCAACCGATGAATCAGGTCGGTTACATACTGTTCATGCTTCAGCGTCGCTTCAAAGACCTCCAGGGGAGTGCCATATTCTTTATCCGGCTGCTCAATAGACATCAGGTTCACCTGACCGCCCTGATCCATGATGTAGTCAAACATTTTAGTGACATGCATGATTTCTTCTTCATACTGCATACGCATCCAGTGTGAAAATCCGGGCAAGCCCATCGTGTTGCAATAGGCCGACATGGCCAAATACATATAGGCCGAATAGAATTCTTCATTTACCTGTTTGTTAAGTGCGTCCTGCATTTTTCCTGAGATCATCTTCGTATTCCTCCTGCGTATTTTTAGACAAGTCCGTTGGCTTTTTTTGCGGCATCAACGGTATTGAACAACAGCATCGTAATGGTCATCGGCCCCACCCCTCCGGGTACCGGTGAAATCATCGAAGCCTTTTCCTTTATGGCATCAAAATCAACATCCCCCACCAAACGGTAACCCCGCTTGCGGCTGGGGTCTTCCACCCGATTCACTCCCACATCAATCACCACAGCACCCTCTTTCACCATGTCAGCAGTCACGGTATTGGGCCAACCGGAAGCCGCAATAATAATATCCGCTTGCCGCGTGTGGTATCCAAGATCTTTAGTACCCGTGTGGCACAGTGTAACGGTGGCGTTGGCCCCTTCTTTTTTCTGAAGCAACATATTTGCAACGGGCTTGCCGACAATATTACTCCGGCCTACCACCACCACATGTGCTCCAGAGGTTTCCACTCCGCTACGGGTCAGCATCTGCATCACACCGTGCGGGGTGCAGGGAAGAAAGGCGTCTTCGCCAACCATCATTTTCCCTACGTTCATGGGGTGAAAACCATCCACATCCTTATCGGGATCAATCGCCAGCAAAATGGCGGCTTCCTCAATATGCTTTGGAAGCGGAAGCTGAACGAGAATCCCATTAATTTTGGGGTCCTGATTCATCCGCTCCACAACCGCCAGCAACTCATCCTGAGTGGTATCAACCGACAGTCGATTATCATCGGAAAAAATACCGATATCTTTGCAGGCCTTTTCTTTGGCGCTCACATAGGATTGCGATGCGGGGTCTTCTCCGACCAAAATCACGCCAAGACCGGGCACAATCCCCTTTTCCTTCAGGCGGGAAACTTCTACTTTCAGTTCCTCCCGAATATCCGCTGCAATCTGTTTCCCATCGATAATCTTTGCCGACATTGAATCAACCTCACTTTTACCACTTATTTAATAAAACGAATACACATTGGATACCGATAGGCGACGCCCTCGCTCGCTTTCACCGCACCAATAATTGGACAAATAAATCCAAATACCACCAAAGGAAACAAAAGAAAAATACCGATTACCATCAAAAATAATAGAACACAGATAAAAGCATAGAGTAACAGGCTCAGCTGAAAATTCAGCGTTTCTTTCCCCTGTTCATCCACAAATGCTCCATCTTCGCGCTTAATCAGCCAAATCACCAACGGCACAATCAAGTTACCCGCAATAAATGGCATCATATAACCGGCTAAAGCCGCCAAATGGCAGGCCATAGCCCATTGGCGCTCATTTCTATTGGGCAGAAAAGGAGTGGATTCCTCAAAAATTCCTTCCGCCTTCTTAAATTCACTATTTTCCATCATTTTTTGTTATCCCGAGATGGGAAACAATACCCCTCGTCCTCATGCGCCGCAAACCCGATTTCCATTTTTCCAACCCCTATTCATTGAACAAGGTTAGAAAACAAAAAAGCCCCTCCGAATAGGAGAGGCCTTAGTAGAATACGCAAAAAAAGATTATTTCTTCGTGCACTCAGCTTTCTTGGAGCATTCTTTCTTGCCTGCAGCATCACATTTTTTAGATGCATCCTTGTCTTTCGGACAAGAGGAACATTCAGATTTTGCTTTTTCTTTCTTTGCAGAACATCCGCAACCATCACAGGCAAATGCAGTAGAACCAGCCATAAACAACGCGATTGCAGCAATACTCATCATTTTCATCATGTTAGAATCTCCTAGGTTTAATTAACTAACTAAAACTTCGACCTCTCCTGTCGAATAATGTTCAAAAGAATATCAGTCCAGTTAGATATGTCACGTATAACTTAAACGCATTTCCCTCGCGGCTTTCACCTCATCCAACCGGCCCACCGGAGTGGAAATAGGTGCAGCATGCAATTGGTCGGGATCGATTTTTGCAATTTCGAACAACTCTTCCATCACCGCGACGAAATGATCCAATGTATCACGATCCTCCGACTCGGTTGGTTCAACCATGAACGCTTCCGAAATATTGAGCGGAAAATATACCGTTGGCGGATGAATTCCCCGATCGATCAGACCCTTGGCAATATCCAGCGTGTTAATCCCGTATTTCTTCAGCACATCTCCCGAATAAACAAACTCGTGCATACAGCGGCCCTTGTATTTTTCGTCAAATAATGGGCGCAGCTTCTCCTGCAAATAGTTCGCATTCAACACCGCCCGATTACTCGTCCCCAGCATGCCATCGCGGCCCAGCGAAAGCATATAGGCATACGCCCGAACAATGATCCCAAAGTTTCCATAAAACGGAGCAATATACCCAATACTCTTCGGTTCATCATAGTTCAGAGCAAAGGTGCCGTCTTTGGTTTTTTCCACACGGGAGATGGGCAAATACTGGCACAACTTTTCCACCACCCCAACCGGACCCGCCCCAGGACCTCCGCCCCCATGCGGCGTGGCGAACGTTTTATGCAGATTCAGATGGCAGATATCAAAGCCCATTTCGCCCGGTCGATAGCGCCCCATAATCGCATTAAAGTTTGCGCCATCGTAATACATTAAACCGTCCACGTCATGAACCGCATCGCAAATGGCCTTTATTCGCGGATTAAATACGCCCAGCGTATTCGGGCTGGTAAGCATCACGCCTGCGGTTTTTTCATTCAGCGCATCCATGAATCGATCAAAATCCATCACCCCATTTTCATCGGAAGGAATCGTGACCACTTTATAGCCCGCCACCTGAGCACTGGCTGGATTGGTACCATGTGCCGAGTCAGGAATAATGATATGATCCTTATCCGGATTTCCGCGATCCTTATGATAGGCCGCCATAATCATCACACCCGTCAGCTCGCCATGCGCACCGGCCATCGGTTGCAAGGTGAATTCATCAAACCCGGTGGCCTCAGAAAGCAGACGCTCGGTGTTGTAAAGAATCGCCAGCGACCCCTGCGTCAGCAATCCCCCGCCGCGCAGCTGCGGCCAGAGCGGGTGCACCTCGGTCAATTCCGGCAAATTGGCGGCGGCCTCGCAGGCTTTTGGATTATACTTCATGGTGCAGGAACCCAGCGGATAAAAATGAGTATCCACCGAAAAGTTCATCCGTGAAAGTGCTGTAAAATGGCGCACCACTTCTGCCTCTGAAACTTCTGGCAGCTCAGCCGGAACACTGCGCAAATAGATGGCGGGGATCTCCTCGCTCTCCGAAATTTTAATCGAGGACATTTGAACTCCGGAACGACCCGGCGACGATTTTTCATAGATCAGTTTCATGGTGCGTACTCCGTATTGCGTACTTATTTTTTAACAGCGAGGGATTCCTGCCCCGTCCCCTTACATCCGCAGGGTCCAAAATGAGATAGCCATCGGTTCATGCTCAACGAAGCGCAATCACAACGGCATGCCTCACTCGTCATGCCTTCAGCGCGCTTTCCAATTTGGCAACGAGGATATCGATCTCTTCTTTGGTTCGCTTTTCGGTGAAGGCGAGCAAGAGAACATTGTCCATCCCTTCATAGTAACGACCAACAGGGAACCCCGCAGCAAAACCTTGGTCGATCAATGCGCTGACGACCAAGGAAGCATCTTTCGGAAGTCGGAGGGCGAATTCATTAAAAAATCGGCGATTAAAGGCAGGTTCA
>JBAHZU010000108.1:0-5286 GCA_037132875.1 Pontiella sp. | reverse complement strand
GGAAGAATCAATGTGACCAGCGGCCAGTTTGTCAATTTTGTGTAATTGAGCCTGAAGTCCATCTGGAGTGCAAAAACTCCACTTGCCAGATTGTTTTTCTGTCAATGTTACTTTTTTTGAAATTTGCTTTCTAATACGCTTAGTCGCGAACCAGTATAGCTCTGCATCATCAAATTGGGAGCGCTTATGATAAATGTCATTCCAGTGAAAATAGCGACCCTTCTCATCCACTGCTGTAGCTTTCTCTAGCACCTTAAATAGATCTATACCTATTTTTTCTATAGTTTCTAGACTTACCGTTGGTGGTGTTTTTATTTTCATAAAGTCATCCTATAACGCAAAAATTTATATTTGAGTTATAGGAATGTTTTTCGGCAGCGTAAAGCTTTAAGTCGATGTTCTTAATGTATAGGACCGGGATCAGAGTCCCAGAAAAAGGGGCCTTTTTGTTGTTCATCATCAGGTCAAAAACAACTGTATTTACAGAACAGCTATTCCCACGTAAAAATATGAAGTATACGGGTTTCATTGGGTAGAACCATGAAGGGAAGGCTGAAGGAAATGCCATTCGCGGTCGGTCCTATAAATTAATGATCTAGCTTCTTCCCTCTCCTCGGGGCGCAGAGCAATGGTGATTAAAATCAAGTCCCAGACTTGGGATTTTTCACGGCGGCATTCGCCGCAATGACCCATTTTCTTCTAACTGCAGTTGAGGCCGCGATTCTCCTCAATCTCGCCACCTTGCGCTTCTCGGTTCGCGCCGCAAAAAAGACGGCTTTGAAGGGAGGGTTCTCAAGCTTGTAAAAAGTGATCTTGGTGCAAAGTTGCCGTTCCCGCTGATCATGGCTTCCCGAAGCCTCTTTACCGTTGATTGAGTCCAGCTATCGGAAGCGTCCAAGGCCTGGAACTTTTTCTCGATCCCTTCGACAAACTCTGGGGGGACAAGGAACGCTCTAACAACGGGGACCACACGAATAGGTGTGGCTTCTTCCCCGTGTTTAGGATGAGCGTTTTTTCGGCGGAATAAGAGCTCCGCAGAGGATCAAGGCCATTCCAGGCAGTAGCCAAATGGGCTGACGCTCGACGAATCCCATCCATAAGAATGGGGATGCAAGAGCAATGGCCATCCACATAATATATAATCCGGCCATCGTTTTTTTTCTTCGGACCATCACCCGATAGAGCATGTAAGCAGGGAAAATTAGTCCATAGGCACTCATGAAAAGTCGATAGCCCACTTCACCACTCAGCAGTCCGGCATAAGTCGGCAGTCCGGGTGCAAAAAACCCAAAGACTCCCGCGGCGATCAGAATCGCTACAAGCAGGATCTTTTTTGATTCAGCCCCTGGGATTGTGCGGATGCGGTTTAAGTGCACTGAAACGGTGAAGAACCACTGGCATAGGATATGGATCAAAATACCGGATGCAAGCCACGGGTTGATTGGAGAAAACTGAACTCCGTCCATGGCGCCGGATAATACCCCGGCATAGCGCGTTGTTAACAACAGCATGAACGAGAAAAAACCAACAAAACCGATGGTGAATCCCAGGCGACTTTTTTTGGCTGAATCGAGCTGCTGACGGGCATAATGAAAGGTGATATCGAGATAGGGGCACAGAAGAAATCCAAATATCATGACCGGCAACATCCAGAGAGGCGCTGCAGAAAGTGGTACTGATTCCAGCAGGGACTGATTGGATTCCAGCAGATCGGATGAAAAGGTTGCCCCCATCAGCACGCACAGGCTCAGCACCAGCAATACGATGGCCGTTTGCGGGGCTTTCCCAATGCGGATGGTCCGACTGCAGATCACCGCAAAGATACCCACAAAAGCTATGCATCCAGCCAGATAGCGGGCGGGAATCCCGAGGGCCGCTGGAATGAAGGTGGCCAGCCAGAGTATCCAATATAGGTGAAAGGCAATCGTGATTGCCGAAAACCACCAAATGGCGGAGGCATGCCGTTCGACAAATTGAATGGAGCCGGATTTGGTTTTAATCATCCAGCCCATGGCGGAGGCACCGATCACATTCGGAATTGCAAAGATCAAAAATCCAGCCCAGCCCATATCGCGTAGCAGCAGCGCCGGCAGAAACATGCCAATGCACCACGTCCACGAGCAGGCAAGGTAGGCTCCCCAGAGTATGGGGCTACGCACGGAATCTGAGGATGCTGGGGTGCTCATCGGACCATTTTTTTGCGGAGTTTTTTGGCCTTGTGATGTGCCTTAGGGGTCACATGGAACGTGATCGTGCACCGACCCACGCGTTTAGGCTTTGCGGGTTTTCCGCCGACCATTCTCGGTTTTGCGCCGCGGATCAGTGCCTGAACAATATCCATACGAATGGCAATATTGAATTCCTTGCCGGTGGCAATCAGTTCATGAATGTCTTCGAGTGGAGTCATCTGGTATTCTGCCGGACCAAGGCACGGCCGCAAAAATCGATAATCGAGATGTTTACACACCACGGTATAGTTCCCACCACAGACCTTGAAAATATAATTGCCACCGGCAATTTCAGAATTACCAAGCAATGAGGCCCCGGCCATGGCGTTGTACCAGTTTTTATTAAACCGGCGAAAAGGAAGAATGGCCCGATGTGTGGTTCCATCGGAGGCCATGGTCAGTCCCGAATGGAAAGCATACGGAAGCCAGATCAGCGAGCAGACCCTATTCCAGAACAGGTTGCGCGTTGAAAGTTCTGAGATGAATGCTTCCGCTTTTTCATATAGCGTAAGCTCATGTGGCTCCACCGTGGAGTTCTGAGGTGCTGGACGATCCTCACGCTGCGAAGATTCATCATTCTGAGTACTGGGTTTTATTATTTTAGACTGTTTCATAAGGAGCTTTATTCATTAGGAGACTGCAATATTCACCAATCGTCCCGGAACGACAATGACTTTGCGTATAGTTTTGCCTTCGAGCCAAGATTGGACCTTCTCGGCGGCGAGTGCAGTGGTTTCAATTTCTTCTTTGGTGGCGGAGGAGGCTACTTTAATTTTGGCGCGGACTTTTCCGTTGACCTGAATCACCATTTCGAGTTCATCGCGCTTGAGAGCATCTTCATTCACGACCGGCCAGTCGGCCTTCATGACGCCCGCTTTATGACCGAGCTCAACCCACAGCTCTTCCGCAATATGCGGTGCGAAAGGGGAAAGCAACAAGACCACATTGACCATGGCATCGCGGAAGACGATCTTGGCAGATTCAGAACTCTCTTCAGAAATTTTGAGCTGATCAATAGCATTCATCAGTTCCATAATTCCGGCAATGGCAGTATTAAACGTAAATGCGCCATCGAGCCCGCGAGTGATCTGCTGAATGGTTTCGTTGGTCTTGCGATAAAGATCGCGCTCGGCATCGCCCATACGTCCAAGGTCTGGAACTTTCGCATCCACCGATTTCAGCAGGTCGAGATTTTCAGAAATCCGGCGCCAGATGCGCTTCAGGAAACGGGACGCGCCTTCGACGCCCGTATCCTGCCATTCCGCTTCTTTTTCGGGCGGGCCGATAAAGAGCGTGTAGAGACGAACGGTGTCGGCCCCATATTTTTTCAGCAACTCTTCCGGGCTCACCACATTGCCCTTAGATTTGGACATTTTATACAGGTTGCCGTCCGGGCCTTTTTTGCAGATCATTCCCTGTGTGAACAGGTGTTTAAACGGCTCATCGAAATCGATTAGGCCCAAGTCCTTCATCGCCTTGGTGAAGAAGCGTGCGTAGAGCAGATGCAGAATGGCATGCTCGATTCCTCCGATATATTGATCCACCGGCATCCATTTATTGGTCGTCGCCTGATCAACCGCCTGCGTGGAATCCTGCGCACTGAGATAGCGCAAGAAATACCAGGAGGAGTCAACAAAGGTGTCCATGGTGTCGGATTCGCGGGTGGCGGGCTTTCCACAACTCGGACAGGCGCAGTTCATGAAGGCTTCGCTGGATTTGAGCGGAGATTCACCCTCAGCCTTAAATTCAACATCGGTTGGCAACAGAATCGGGAGATTTTCCTCTTTTTCCGGAACCACGCCACAGGAATCGCAATACACCATCGGAATGGGTGCGCCCCAATAACGCTGCCGCGAAATCAGCCAGTCGCGTAGGCGGAAATTTACTTTTCCGGAGCCAAACCCTTTTTCTTCGGCAGAAGCGGTCATCTTTTGGATGGCTTCGCGATTTCCAAGGCCTGTAAACTCGGCGGAATCAACGCAGGTTCCATCTTCTGTAAACGCATCGTCCATTTCGTCAAGGATCAGCGAGTGGTCTGAATTCTGAATAGAAAGTTTGATCGGCAAATCATATTTTTTAGCAAAAACGAAGTCGCGGTGATCATGTGCCGGAACAGCCATCACGGCGCCGGTGCCATACATGAGCACATAGTTGCCCACCCACAGCTCAATGCGTTCGCCATTATAGGGATTAATCAGATAACGCCCGGTAAAACGGCCTTCTTTTTCCACTTCGTCGGCTTCGCGATCGAGATTGGTCAACTTGGAGCTGGCCCGAATGAATGCAAGCACTTCAGCTTCCTGCGGCAGCCCCGCAACGAGATTTTTCAGTTCCGGATGTTCCGGAGCGAGCGCCATATACGTGCACCCATAAATGGTATCAACACGGGTCGTGTAGCAAGAAATTTGGTCGGTGTTGTCCCCCACCCCATCTTCCCGCGCAACGATTGGGAAATGAATTTCAGCACCTTCGGAACGGCCAATCCAATTTTTCTGCATGGTCTTCACGCGCGTCGGCCAGCCATCGAGCGTGTCAAGATCGTCGAGCAAACGCTGCGCGTAGTCGGTGATTTTGAAGAACCACTGATCCATCGACTTTTGATCCACTTCAGAATCGCAACGCTCGCACGCACCATCAACCACCTGCTCGTTAGCAAGCACCGTGGCGCACGAAGGGCACCAATTGACATTGGAGTTCTGTTTGTAGGCAAGGCCCTGTTTATAGAACTGAATAAAGAGCCACTGCGTCCATTTGTAATAGTCGGGCATGCAGGATGTGACTTCCTTATCCCAGTCATACATGCAGCCCCAAGCGCGAAGTTGCTCCTTCATGGTCACGATATTCGCGGCGGTATATTCGGCCGGCGGCGTACCCGTTTTGATGGCCGCATTTTCAGCAGGCAGACCAAATGAGTCCCAGCCCATCGGAGTGAGCACATCGAAGCCCTGCATCTTTTTGTAGCGCGCAACGGCGTCGCCAATGATGTAGTTGCGGCCATGGCCCACATGCAGTTTTCCCGAGGGATACGGGAACATCATCAGGCAATAGTACGGATTTT
>JBAHZU010000092.1:0-15926 GCA_037132875.1 Pontiella sp. | reverse complement strand
GGGTTGAAGGCGGAACATTGGCTGGAGGCCATGCTGGAGAGAGGGATTACGGGGGAAGAACAAGAGACGCTGCGGAAGACGGTACTGAGCAGTGCATTACATTATTACGCCATCGCTGATTATAAGGGGCATTCCGAGGCATTTGCCGCGGTGGAACGCCTGACGAAATTACTCGATGGGATCACCCTATACGTTGAGAACGACCAATGAGCCGACGCGGACTCTTGTGGGTGACACGCGATGTCCGGCCAGAAAATTGGTTGTTTATGACCGGAGGAATTCTAATGTTTAGAGGAATAATCCTGCTGCTTTTTATCGGACTGACTACCCTATCCGTGTGCGGGGATGGCCTTGCTTTATATAAACAAGGTGCAACCCTCTTTAAATCCGATCCTGTCCAGGCCTTGAAACTTTTTGAGCAGGCCGCAGAGGCGGGCAATGTATCGGCCATGGTTGGAGCCGGGCATTGCTATGAAACCGGAACGGGAGCGGCGATCGATTATGCCCAAGCGATCCGATTCTATGATTTGGCCGTAAAGCAAAACTCGCTTAAAGCCTGTGAAGGGCTGGCCCGTATCTACGCTTCCTGCCCAGAACCGGCTTTTCATGATGGTGAAAAGGCCGTGAAATATGCCTCGGTGTTAACCCGAAAGAATGCACGCAGTAGCGAAATGCTGAGTCTGCTGGCGGCCGCCTATTCCCGGAATTTTGATTTTAAAACCGCACAGCAAAGTCAGTTGAAAGCGATACGCTATGCAACGGAGGGTCAGGTTGAAGAAATGCGGAAGAGGATGCTGCAATATAAGGAAGGAAAACCCGTTCCTCCCATTGCCACAGATCGCTGGATTTTTAAAGCGGCCGGTCTTGGAATTCCATGGGCCTTGTATAAAGCGGGTGTATTATCACAGGAAAAGCAGGAAGAAGAACTTGCGGTGGTCTGGTATACAAAGGCGGTTGCTGCTGGCTCGGTCGATGCCGCCATTGTGCTCGGTGATGGCCATACTTTATATAAACATGGGCTAAGACTCTTTAAATCCGATCCTGTTCAGGCCTTGAAACTTTTTGAGCAGGCCGCAGAGGGGGGGAATGTATCGGCGATGGTCGGTGCCGGGCACTGCTACGAAACTGGGATGGGAACGAAAATCGATTATGCCCGGGCCATTGATTGGTATGAAGAAGCTATAACGATGCAAAAATCAGCAAAGGCATACCGTGGTCTGGTCAATATATATGCCTCGTGTGAGCTGCCGGAATTCCACAATGGGGAGCGTGCAGTGCTCCTGGCTCAAATGCTGTTGGAAATGAACCCAATGGATGGCGAGAGGCTGGCACTTTCCGCTGCGGCACTTGCCCGGAATATTCAATTTGAACAAGCGATCAGGGTAGGCATGAAAGCAATGAGCCGAGCGGATTCCATCGACTTGGTCAAGGAGTATAGGCAACGTTATGAGCTGTTGCAAAGGGGGGTGCCTATTCCGGCTAAAGCCACGGAGCAGTGGGTATTGAATGCGGTAAAGAAGGACGTTCTTTGGGCGATGCTGCAATATATAAGGAATATCGCAGATGTTTCGTCTCCAGACTATGCGCCGCAGAAAGCCCTCGTGATTTGTGAAAAAGTAATTCGAGAGGGAGAGAGGGAAGCCTATCTCATTTTGGGCGACTTGTATTTATATGATCTGGGCAAATACCAGAACCTTGATAAGGCGTATGAAAACTATGTGCTTGCGTCTGAAAGCGGGTTTTTTTCTAATAAGAATAGACGACCTATAAGGGTTTTGGAGCGTAGGTACTTACTCGCATCCCGGGAGGTGTGTTTCGAAGAGGCCGAAAATGCGAGGAAGGGAGAGACTAGGACCGCACAGGTTTTTTCGCATTATGAATATATCACGATGCCAACAGGTTTCAGTGGGTCTACAACAATAGAACGGTCAGTGTATAAAATGAAAACCGTCGTCATTCGGCCCAATCCTAAACGAGCTGACTTTCTTTACCTGATTGCCACAATCAAAGGGCACCCTTTAGCTGCTCGTTATGTTAAGCCGAGAACAAAGGGAGCAGGATCCGTGCCTACGAAATAAGATCTTCGAAGAGTAAGGATAGGGTCCTTGGTAAAAAAGGGATCGGTTTTGGGGAAGAGTCTCGGTGGCGATACATTCCCGCTCGTATGGTTCCGGAAAGGGCGGGCTTGGGATGAAATCATGAAAAAGGGGACCAGGATCAATGATTAGAAAAATTATAATTTTACTCGGTTTCATCACCGCCCTTCAGGGGTTTGGCGATGCTTTATATAGAAAGGGGGCGGCCGCCTTCAAAAATAACCCGATCCAGGCCTTGGAATTTTTTGAGCAGGCCGCGACTGCGGGGAATGTATCGGCGATGGTTGGTGCCGGGCACTGTTATGAAACTGGGACGGGAGCGAAGATCGATTATACCCAAGCGATCCGGTTCTATGATTTGGCCGTAAAGCAAAATTCGCTTAAAGCCTGCGAAGGGCTGGCCCGTATCTACGCTTCCTGCCCAGAACCGGCTTTTCATGATGGTGAAAAAGCAGTGAAATATGCCTCGGTCGTCGTCCGTAAACACCCGCGGGATGCTGATGCGCTGGCTTTATTTGCTGCGGGATATGCACGTAATTTTGAGTTTAAAAAGGCTGCTGAACTTCAGACAAAAGCGGCAAGACATGTGTCGATGGACCGAGTGGCGGATTTCAAACAGTGTATAGAAGCCTATCAATGCGGCGAACCGTTTCCCGCAACTGCCACCCCGGCCTGGATGCTTGCTGCCACGGATAAAGGCTCCCCTTGGGCGATGTTCCAGCAAGGGACGTTCTGCGAAAAAGAAGGCGATTATGCGCAGGCAGTTTCTTGGTATGAAAAAGCAGCTCAGCTGGAGTTTTTGGATGCACAGTTGAAGTGGGCCGATTGCTTATGGGAAGGGCGCATTACGCGGCTCAACTCTGTGGAAGCATTTAAGTTATATACGGCGATTAGTGCTGATGGAGTTGCACTGACCCCCGAACAGGATAAGCGTATGGTCTCCTTCGCAAAGGATTGGGACATCGCGCGATCCGAAAATGAAGACGACTGTTTTGTGCGTGGGTTGAAGGCGGAACATTGGCTGGAGGCCATGCTGGAGAGAGGGATTACGGGGGAAGAACAAGAGACGCTGCGGAAGACGGTACTGAGCAGTGCATTACATTATTACGCCATCGCTGATTATAAGGGGCATTCCGAGGCGTTTGCCGCGGTGGAACGCCTGACGAAATTACTCGATGGGATCACCCTATACGTTGAGAACGACCAATGAGCCGACGCGGACTCTTGTGGGTGACACGCGATGCCCGACCAGAAAATTGGTTGTTTATGACCGGAGGAATTCTAATGTTTAGAGGAATAATCCTGCTGCTTTTTATCGGACTGACTACCCTATCCGTGTGCGGGGATGGCCTTGCGTTATATAAACAAGGGGCAACCCTCTTTAAATCCGATCCTGTCCAGGCCTTGGACCTTTTTGAGCAGGCCGCGACTGCGGGAAATGTATTGGCCATGGTTGGTGCCGGGCATGCGATGACTCTGGGACGGGAGCGGTTAGACTTTTTCCACCACCGCCGCACCAAATGTGAAGCCGCCTCCGAAGGCCGTTAGGCCGATCTTGGTATTTTTTCCAAGGGTTGGAATCAGTTCGCACAAGGCAATTGGAATGGTATTGGATGATGTGTTTCCATATTTCCGGATGTGGTTAAACATTTTTTCCGGCGGGAATTTAATCGTTTTACGGATGGCTTCAATGATGCGTTCGTTGGCCTGATGCGGGACAATCATATCGAGCGCATCCACGGCAATGCCACGCTCTTTGCAGGCGCTGTCGAGAACATCAATCATTTTACGCACGGCCAGCTTGAAGACCGTTAGGCCTTCCATCTCGATCACTTCGCCACTTCCCATGTTTGGAACATAGAGAACTTTTTCGTCTACACCGGTGGCGGAGAGGAAGGGGCGGTTCAGCTTCAGTTCCACATTGCCGGGGCGTTGCTCGCAGCTGACGAGTGACGCGGTGGCGGCATCGCCAAAGAGGGCCATCGTTTTTTGGTCGTCCATATTGACCATCGGCGAAAGGGTTTCGGCGGTGATGACAATCACTTTTTTATCCGGCGCATTGGTGAGGAAATCATAAGCCGACTGCATGGCATACATATAGCCGGAGCAGGCGGCGTTCACATCGTGCGCCTGCATAAGCACTTCGCCCTTGGCTGGGCTGAGTTCGTGCAGCACCTGGCAGGCGAGCGACGGAGTCATGGTTTTGGGTGTGCCGGTGGAGCAGATGAGAGCGCCGATATCCGAAAGGGTCAGTTGCTCTTTTTCGAGCAGCTGGCGCGTGGCATCCACTGCCAGGCTCAAGACATCTTCATCGCCCTCAATCCAGTAGCGGTTTTCAATTCCGGTCCGTTTGCGGATGGCATCGGAATCCCACTCGCCATGGTTTTGCAACAGCTCTTCGTTGGTAATGTGGCGCGAACCGAGCACGGTGGTGATGTTGGAAATATAAATGGAGTTTGCTTTGCGTGGTGCGCTTGTTGGGGCGACCTGCAAGTCGTCCGTGCTGTTTCGGCGACGTTCCATAATTGGCGTGCCTGAATCTTCTTTCGTGATCGGTTTCAGCTGAGCGGCTTCATCGGAAGCAATCTTCAGCATGGGTGTTCCAACGCTCAGGGTATCGCCCTCGTTCACGAGGATCGCAGAAATGGTTCCTGACACTGGGGAGGTAATATCCATGGATGCTTTGTCGGCTTCGACCGATGCAATCAGATCGCCTTCGGCAATTTCGTCGCCTTCGCTCACGAGCAGATCGGCCACATTGATGGTCTCATCCGAGGGGCTGGAGCCAATGGCTTTCACGATGACGGTTCCGGCTTCTTCTTCCACGGGCTTTTCCCAACGGAGGTCGATGTCGAGCAGGTCGCAGCACTTTTCGAGGGTGCGTTTAAAGGAGGGCAACACGTCGATCTGGCAGGAGAAATCGTACGGAATATAGGTATCTGGGCGGGTGACACGTGCCACCTGCACGCTGGCACCGGCTTTTTCGGCAATGGCGGCGGCAATTTCCCCGCCCATTCCGGCGGTCTGGTTGTCTTCGTGAATGATCACGAGTTTTCCGGTTTTCCGTGCGGATGCGAGTACCGTTTCTTCATCCCATGGGAAAATGGTGCGGAGATCGATGACTTCCGCATTAAGGCCGATATCTTTCAGCGCTTCGGCGGTGCGCTCAACCATGGGCATGCAACTGCCCCAGCTCACGAGGGTGATGTCTTGACCCACCCGTACTATGCGGGCTTTGCCAATGGGGACGTACTGTTGGTCAATATCTGCCGAGGTTGCCGTTGAGCGATCGTTGATCAGGCTCTTGGGGAAGAGGAAGATGGATGGGCGTCCGGCTTCGGCAATGGCATTTAGCAAGCCGGCGGCATCGGCCGCGGTGGAGGGCATGAATACATCGACGCCGGGAACGTGCGCGCAGATGGATTCCATGGTCTGAGCATGGTACGGGCCGAGGCCCGGTCGGTAGCCGCCAGCAATGGCCATGATGAGTACCGGCGCTTCCCATTGGCCATTGGTTCGCCAATACATGGCTCCGATTTCGGAGAGGATATGGCTGTAGGCCACGGGCATAAAGTCGGCAAACTGCATGAAGGCCACGGGATTTCCGCCTGCAAGGGCTTGTCCGGTTGAAACGCCGAGGATCGTGTTTTCAGCCAAGGCCGCATTTTTCACCTGTTTGGGATAATCCAAGGAAAGTCCTCGGGTAAGTCCGAACACATCGCCTTTTGGATCTTCAATATCCTGGCCCAATAAGGTGGACTTCCGATCGGTGGAAAGGCGGTTCTTCAGGGCTTCGCGCATGGCCTCAAGCATGCTGAGTTCGCGATTTTCTTCCGTGCCCAGATATTCTTCCCGTGGAGTGGGAAGCGGTTTTTTTGCGGTAAAACTGGCTTTGGGCGTGGTTCCGCTACGAGAAAGCTGGAAGGCCGCATCGACCTTTTCTTTCACCTCGTCTTCAACGGCTTTCACCTGATGGGCCTCGGCGCCGTTCGCGAGCAAGAAGTCGCGAAGGTTGGCGCAGGGGTCGGCATGGGCTAGGGCATTTTTAAGATCGGTCTCGGATCGATATGTGGATTGATCATCGGCATTGGTGTGGCTTTCGAGCCGTTCCACATTAAGAACCACAATTTGCGGCCCGCGGGTTTTCCGAAGTTCGGAAACCACATCGCCAAATTTCACAAAGGTTGGAACGGCATCCGAGCCATCAACCCGATGGACCGGAAGGCCAAGAAAGGTGTCGGCTTCGCCGGTGGGCAGCGAATAGAAGGTGTTTCCTTGGGTCGGGGTGGAAAGGGCAAATCGGTTGTCTTCAATCAGGAAGAGTACGGGCAAATTTTCTCGAACCGCTTCCGCAACGGCTTCATAGAAGTCGCCTTGCTGGGTGGCGCCATCGCCAACGGATACGAGCACAAATGGATGTTCGGCCTGGTCTTTAATGACCGACGCAACGCCAACCGCCTGGAGCACATTGGCTCCCACGAGGGTGGGGGTGCTCATGATGTTGAGCGAGGGATCGCACGGAAAAGCGGGCATCCGCCGCCCACCGGAGTTGGACTCTGCTTTGCTGAAGAGGCCGTAAAAGACGGTTTCGTAGGAGACGCCGCGGGCATAAGCCAGCGCTCGGTCGCGATAGTGCAGGTGCAACCAGTCGCTCTCGATCAGATGCGGCGCAAGGGCTGCAGCGGCTTCGTGTCCCGAAGACGGAATATAGAAAAAGACCTCTCCACGTTGCGCAGCAGCCGACTGAAGTTGGTCAGTATAGCGTGAGGCCACCATGGGGCGGTAAAGTTCGAGCAGTTGATCGACAGAAGGTGTATTCATTAATTTAGGGCTTTCCATTGAACGAAAATAGTACGAAAGGTTGCGGGTAAGGTCTATTCGTAAATTGGATAATTTCTAACCTTTGACTCTGGACATCAAGCGGGATATATTCCCGCTCATTAACGGTGTTTAAAAAATCATGAAAAAGAGAAATGTAGATCTAGTATGTGATATCGCCGAGCTGATATCATTGGCTGAAGAAGGTCGGGCCCGTAAAGAATTATTACAGAAAGTAGTAATTTCCGTGGCGAAGCATATGAATGCGGATGTGTGCTCGATCTATATTTATGAAGAAGAAAGCAAGCAACTGACCCTCCGAGCGACGCAAGGACTTGATCCCGCTGCCATCGGGGATGTTTCGCTGGGGCTCGGAGAGGGAATCACGGGGCGTGCCGTGCATGACCTACGTCCAATTTGTGTTGGAACCGCTTCCGAAAGCACCGCTTATAAATTTTTTCCAGGGATTCACGAAGAAGATTATGAAGCCTTTCTGGCCGTTCCCATTTTGCGCGGTTTGCGCCGGATCGGGGCACTGGTTGTTCAGGCGGGCGAGGCCAACTACTTTACGGCTAACGATGTGAAAGCCCTGCGTGCCATTGCCGCTCAGCTTGCAACGATGATCGAAAATGTGCAGTTGCTCAGCGACGCGCGCGAAGAAGCGGCCGCCGCAACCGCCATTGCTCCTCCTCCGAAAAAGGTGATGCGGGAAGGCCTTATTCGAGGTCGTTCGGCCAGCACGGGTACGGCTCGCGGCACGGCGAACACATTGGATTCAATCAATACGATGCCTCGTGTTGTGCCCGATCAGCATGCGGTACCGCATACGGTTGAGGATTTTGCGAAAGCAGTAGAAAAAACGGCCGATCAGATCGACTCGCTGCAACGGCAGATGAGCGAAGATCTGGCCGACGTCGCCGTATTAATATTTAGCGCGCATCTGTTGATTCTCGAGGACGCCCAGTTTGCCGGGCGGATTTCCGGCCTCATTCAATCCGGAACCGAGGCCGTGGAGGCCATTGCAACCGTGGTGAATGAGCATGTGGAGGTGTTTTCGAAGAGCAAAATGCCGCTGATTCGGGAAAAGGTGCTCGATGTTAAAGACCTCGGCAATCGATTGACCCGTAACATTTTGAATGAAGAGTCCGATACGTGCGACTACCACGGGCAGATCATTATTGCCCACGAGCTACTCCCTTCTGATATTCTGAAACTTTCCGCTGAAAATGTGGAAGGGTTCATTATCAGCAGCGGGGTCACTTCGCACAACGCCATCATTTCCCGCTCGCTGGGGATTCCGATGGTGGCCATTAGCCGCGAACAGGCCGACAGTATCCCGGATGGCGAAGAATTGCTGATGGATGCCGAGCAGGGAATTATTTATCTGCAGCCGGGCGACGAAGTCTATGCCAAATATCGCGAGTTAGATTCGGCTTGGAAGGTGATGCACGATGCGTCCGACATGAAGGAGCAGACGCTCACGAAATGTGGGGCACGGATTGAAATCTTTGCCAATATTAACCTGCTAAGCGATCTGAAACCGGCGCGGGAGTTCAAGCTGGAGGGCGTGGGCTTGTATCGCTCCGAATTCCCCTTTATTGTGCGGAACGATTTCCCGACCGAGGAAGAGCAGTATGTAATTTATAAAAAGCTCGTCGATCAGATGGAGGGCCGTATGGTGACCTTCCGGACACTGGATATCGGCGGCGATAAAATGCTTTCCTATTATTCCAACGTCAACGAAGCCAACCCCTTCCTTGGAATGCGGGCAATTCGTTTTTCGTTGCAGAATAAAGATATTTTCATTCAGCAGCTTCGGGCATTCCTGCGGGCTGGGGCCAATGCAGATACGCGGATTATGTTCCCGTTGATCTCTTCGGTGGATGATTTCTGCGAGGCGCGCGACATTGTTCATGAGTGCATGCACAGCTTGGATGCGGAAGGTGTGGCCTATAATCCAGCAACCAAACTTGGCGTCATGATGGAGCTGCCTTCGGCGGTGGAAGTGGCGGAAGAACTGGCGATGGAGGCGGATTTTCTTTCGATCGGCTCGAACGACCTCATTCAGTATATGCTGGCGGTTGATCGAACCAACGAGATGGTTTCCAATCTGTATCTGGGTCACCATCCGGCCATTCTTCGGTCCATTAATCGTATTGTTGCTGCTGGGCTGGCGCACGGTAAAGAGGTGTCCATTTGCGGCGACCTTTCTGCTGATCCGCGCATGTTGCCGTTCCTGCTCGGCGTTGGACTTAAAAAATTCAGTATTGAGAGCATTCATGCACCGACGGTGCAGCGATTGGTGAATAGCATGGAGCTTGCGGAAGCGAAGCGGATGGCAACCTGTATGCTTGGTTTTGGCCGTATTAGCGAGGTAGAGGCTTTTCTGGTCGATCAAAATATGGTCGCTGAAGTTGAGGCTTAAGCGGCGGTGTTGGCCTTTTTTTTAAAGGTTAGAACGGCATCTTTGCGTCTTCCATGGAGGACATATTTGTATCAAATAGCAGAAGGCACACATTCCTGTAGAAAATAAAATGCTTATTGAAGAGTAAGTATATTTCATAACTGTCGTGAAATAAGTCTGTTAGAATGGGATGAGCTCGATGGCACACCTTGTGCATTATAACTCCTCAGTCGGCCGCGACCGGTCAGATGCAAAAATGTTTAAATTATGGAGGATGTAAAATGAGTAAACTAAAGAAAATCGCGATGCTTTCGCTCGCGCTTGGTGCTGTCGCCTTGCCGATGGCCACCATGGCCGAAGAGGCGGAAGTGACGGCGGCAGATGCCATGGCCATGGCAGAAAATGCCATGTTCACTGTAAATAATGTATGGATGATGGTAGCCACCTTCCTTGTATTCATTATGCATCTCGGTTTCGCCATGGTGGAAACCGGCCTGACCCGGGCAAAAAACACGGTAAATATTCTATTTAAAAATACCGCCATCGTTGCGATCGGTCTGCTGACTTACACCCTCATTGGTTTTAACCTGATGTATCCGGGCTTTGCGGAAGGTGCATCCGGATTCTTTGGTTTCGCCGGATTCGGTGTGGCTGCACCGGAAGGCGCAGACGGACTCATCAATTATGCGAGCGGTAATTACACCTACTGGACCGACTTTCTGTTCCAAGGTATGTTTGCCGCCACCGCGGCCACCATTGTTTCTGGTGCCGTTGCGGAGCGTGTTAAACTCGGCCCGTTCCTGATTTTCTGCACGATCTACGTGGCCATCATTTACCCATGGGTCGGTTCCTGGAAATGGGGCGGCGGCTGGTTGGATGCGAAAGGATTCTACGATTTCGCGGGTTCCACACTGGTCCACTCCGTGGGCGGATGGGGCGCATTGGCCGGTATCATCGTAATCGGTCCGCGTATTGGTAAATATGTAAACGGAAAAGTTAAAGCCATTCAGGGGCACAACATGCCGTTGCTCACCATCGGCGCATTTCTGCTGTGGCTCGGTTGGTTCGGTTTCAACGGCGGTTCCGTACTGTCTGCTGATCCGGGTGCCGTATCCTTCGTTCTGGTCACCACATCCTTGTCAGCTGCAGCAGGTATCATTGGTTCCATGGCGGCTTCTTGGATCATTCAGAAACAGCCCGACCTTTCCATGGTGCTCAATGGCGCGCTGGCCGGTCTGGTGGGAATCACGGCGGGTGCAGATGTGGTATCTGTCACTTGGGCCATCATCATTGGTTTGGTCTGTGGTTCGGTTGCAGTAGTTTCAGTAATGGTTTTTGATCGCCTCAAGCTCGACGATCCGGTGGGTGCAACCACCGTCCATCTCGTTTGTGGTATCCTCGGCACGCTGTTTGTTGCAGTCAGCCCAGACCACTCCATCGGCCCGCAGCTGTTGGGTGTTGTTTCCTACGCAGTGGTGTGTTTCCCATCCGCGTTGATTATCTTCCTGGTGCTGAAGTACACCGTGGGCATCCGCGTGAGCAAAGAAGAAGAGCTCAAGGGGCTTGACCTCGGCGAGCACGGTATGGAAGCGTATCACGGGTTCCAGTTCTTCACGAATGTCTAACAAAAAGGCCGGTGGCGAAAGTCTGAACGTCGAAAGTCTGCGGACCTGAGACCGAAGGACTTTCCGATCTCGACCCAAGAAAGGATCATTATTATGAAACTAATTATTGCCTACATTCAGCCCGAAGCGCTCAACGAAGTGAAGCAGTCGCTTTACGATGCTGAGGTGTACAAAATGTCGATCACTAACGCCATGGGCTGTGGTCAGCAGAAGGGCTATCACGAAACATATCGCGGCGCAGACATTGAAGTGAATCTGCTTAAAAAGGTTCGCATGGAAATCGCCGTGAACGATGAATATGTGGAGTCGACCACCGACGCGATTATTCGGGGCGCGCGTTCCGGAAACATCGGAGATGGAAAGATCTTCATTATCGATTTGCCCGAATGCATCCGGATTCGTACGGGCGAGAAAGGCCCGGAAGCCGTAGGTTAATCACACCAATCGCTTTTCATTCACGCGTCGGATTTTGTTCTCCGTGCGCGATAGGCCCGACCGTCGCGAGACGGCCGGGTATTTTTTGGGCTATAATTTTTCCGCCAAGGCCCACATGGCTTTCACCGCCGGGCGCTTTAGGTTGCGTTTGCTGGAGCAAAGACCAACGACATAGGGTTTAAGCACTGGCGCTTTTTGAAGAATGGAAACATCGTCCCGAAATGGACTGCGTTCCAAGGCCAGCTTCGGCACCACGCCGATACCGGTTCCCAGACGAACCATCGCAATGAGGGCCTCATTGCCCGAAACTTCGACCGCAATGTTTGGGGTGAGTCCTTTTCCCCGAAACCACTCGTCTAGCCGGTTGCGGGCGGTTCCAGATTGAGGAACCACAATCGGTTCCAACCCTTGGAACTTCCCTGCGGTTGGGGTGTCGGCCGTTTTGGTTTGAATGAAAACCAGCGGGGTTTCAGCCAAGGGCATGAATTCCAGACGCTGAAGCTTGCGGTCGGGCAGGGCCGCCACAGCCAGATCGATCTCCCCGCTCAACACTTGTTCAATGGCTCGTTCCGCCGCACCGGTCCGCAGGCCCAGGTGCACCTCCGGGAATTTCAACCGGTAGGCTTCGAGCAGTTCTGGGAGCAGGCTATAAACTGCCGTAATGGAGGCATAGATTGAAATGGTGCCAGATACCGCTTCTTCAGTGGTGAGTGCTTCGCGGAAATGGGTCCATTCGGTAACCGCATTGCGAGCATATTCCAGCAACTGTTTGCCCGCTTTGGTTAGCGCAACACTGCGGTTGTCCCTCAAAAAGAGGGGTTGGCCCACCTCTTCTTCCAGTCGTTGGATCGTACGCGTCAGCGCCGAGGGGCTCAGATTGCACGCCCGACTCGCACGCCCGAAATGCAGCAACTCCGCAGTTCGAATAAATGTTTCTAGTGCATCAATGGTCATAGAATTTCTTGGGCCCTGAAAATAAGCTTCATGAAGCGAAGCTGGGTTGGCTAGGGCGTTAATGAATCGTCCATAGATCCACTCTTTTTGGTATCTCGGCTATTTTTAATGGGCCGCATTTGTTGCGCAAAATGCAATATAGTATGCCGAATAAATCAATTTACGCAACATACATTTTCCAGTAGGTTCCGTGCGTTTTCAATTAATCAAAGGAGATCATCAAATGGGTCAAAATTATTTTAATTCAATCAGCATGAAGCAGAAACTTAAAGAAATCGGCACCTGCCGTTTTATGGATGCTTCTGAATTTGCCAACGGCACCGAAGCGGCTCAAGGCAAGAAAATCGTCATCGTTGGTTGCGGCGCACAGGGCCTTAACCAAGGCCTTAATATGCGCGACAGCGGCCTCGACGTTTCCTACACACTGCGTGCAGGAGCCATTGCAGAAAAGCGCCAGTCGTTCCTAAACGCGTCCGAGAACGGATTCAACGTGGGTACCTACGAAGAAATGCTCCCAACGGCCGATATTGTAATGAACCTTGCGCCCGATAAGCAGCACACCAACGTGGTTGAAACGGTGGTGCCGCTGATGAAAAATGGTGCCGTATTCTCCTATGCACACGGATTCAACATTGTTGAAGAAGGCACCATCATCCGTAAAGACCTGACGGTCATCATGGTTGCGCCAAAATCGCCAGGTTCTGAAGTACGCGAAGAATACAAGCGCGGCTTCGGCGTTCCAACCCTCATTGCCTGCCACGTTGCCAACGATCCGAACGGGAATGGCATGGAGTTGGCTAAAGCCCTCGCGGTTGCCCAAGGGGGTCATCTCGCGGGTATTTTGGAATCCAATTTTGTGGCCGAAGTTAAATCCGACCTGATGGGCGAGCAGACCATTCTTTGCGGCCTCCTTCAGGCTGGCGCCATTCTCTGTTTCGATAAGATGGTCGAAAAGGGCATTGACGCAGGCTATGCCTCCAAGCTGATTCAATACGGTTGGGAAACCATCACGGAAGGGCTCAAACAGGGCGGTATCACCAACATGATGGATCGTCTTTCCAACCCTGCGAAGCTGAAAGCATTCGAGCTGGCTGATGACCTGAAATTGATCATGCGTCCGCTGTTCGAAAAGCACATGGATGATATCATCACCGGCGAATTCTCCCGCACCATGATGGTGGACTGGGCGAACGACGACGTTAATCTGCTGACCTGGCGCGCAGAAACTGAAAAAAGCGCATTCGAAAAAACTCCGGCTGGCGACGTAGAAATCTCCGAGCAGGAATACTACGACCACGCGATTCTGATGGTGGCCATGGTTAAAGCGGGAGTGGAGCTGGCCTATGAAGAGATGGTTGAAGTGGGCATTAAACCGGAATCGGCTTACTACGAATCTCTGCACGAAACGCCGCTCATCGCGAATACCATTGCGCGGAAGAAGTTGTTCGAAATGAACCGGGTCATTTCCGACACCGCAGAATACGGTTGCTACCTGTTCTGCCACGCCGCGGTTCCGCTGCTGGAAGACTTCATGAAAGGCATCGAAACCGACGTCATCGGAAAAGGGCTCACGCTGTCCGATAACACGGTCGACAATAAAGTGCTCGTTACAGTGAATGCTGAAATCCGCTACCACGATGTGGAAGTGGTCGGCGAAGAACTTCGTGCGGCCATGGGCAACATGAAATCGCTCTAAACGATTCCAACGTTTGGAACATGAAAGCGCCTCCGGTCTCCGGAGGCGTTTTTTGTGATCCGTTTGCTGGGGTCGTTCAGTCGTGAACACAATGCCGTTGACATTAACCGCCCAACTCCGCTCCATCATGCGTATGAAAATCTATACCTACAGCAAGTGCAGCACCTGTCGCAAAGCAACTCAATGGCTGAAAGAACAAAAGGTGGCCTTTGAAGAGCTTCCCATTCGTGAAACGCCTCCAAGCGTGGATGAACTCCGAAAAATGCTCGATCACGTCGGAGACGTAAGGAAGTTATTTAATACATCCGGTCAGGATTACCGAGCGCTCGGTATGAAAGATAAACTGCCTACCATGACGCCTGAAAAAGCCTTCGAATGGTTGGCCTCGAATGGGAACTTGGTCAAGCGGCCGTTCCTGATTGATAACGACAGAGGAATCACGGGGTTTAAAGAAGACCTCTGGGAGGCACTGCTGAAGTAGCCATCGAGCGGTTTTTTGGATTCGGAAATATCCTGCATTTTTTGTTTTGATTGTTTATGGGTCGGAAATATTTGTCACCCGCGATGCTATAGGCGTTGTGTCAACGGGTTATGATTTAAATGGGGGACGATTTCGCTCGGGTTAGACAAAAATTTCCAATCGATGGAATTGGTTGAATCTCTCCCAATCGTTGGAACATGTTGTCCATCAATGAGATTCGCCGTTTCGCAAACTTGGCACACCTTATGTTATTAGAGATACATCCTTTTAAGGGGAAGATCAACTAATCACACAAGGAGAAAGACCATGGCAAAAAAAGAAGCAGAACGCCTTTTGATCGCTGGCGGAGATAGCCGCGACCTACGACTGAAATACGATACGCTAGAGCCAAAATCGGCTTTTGTTGCGGCGGCAAATGAAGAGGGCTACGATTTCACCGAATCGGAATTCGATGACGTCCTGCGGGAATCAGGCGATGACTTTGCCTCGTTTGGCAATCCGCGCAAGCGCGCCATCTGGTGGTTCTAAGGTTTTCTGACAGATAACAGGACGGGCCGGATTGATATCCTAAGCATCTTGTTATCTAGTCAGAACGCGTTAGAGGCCCTGAAGAATTTCAAGTACCTTCGCTGGATGGGCTTCGGCTTTGGGGACTTTTCGCCAGTGTTTGATGATCTCACCTTTTTCATCAATAATCACCGTGGAGCGGATGCAACCGATGGATGTTTTTCCGTAGAGCACCTTTTCGCCCCAAGCATGATAATCGGCCATCATCGTGGTATCCGGATCGGAAAGCAGGGTGAAGGGCAGGTCAAAGAGACCAATAAATTTATCGTGGGAAGCGAGACTGTCTTTGCTCACGCCGAGCACCACCGTGTTGAGATCGCCAATGGTTGCATTCAGATCACGGAACCCGCACGATTCTTTCGTACAGCCCGGGGTGTTATCCCGAGGATAGAAATAAATCACAACGCGTTTCCCGAGATAGTCCTTAATGGAATGCTGCTGGCCATCGCTGCCTTCGAGTGTGAATTCCGGGGCTTTTTTTCCTTCGAGTGAATCCATACGTTCTCCTTTTGATCGCTTAATAGTGCCCACAGCATAGGCAGATTATCTGTCGAAAGGAAAGGCCATTGCTTCTACCTGTATTTTTATTCAGTGTTCAGTCTATCCCTCATAAGAGTTGAGTTATTTGACCGTTCCTAAGTGATTCATTTCCTCCTGTTTTGGTGGTAGGCCCCTATGTTCCTCAAATAGAACGAACGGAATGCGGTGTTTATAGATACCCACGGGTAAACCCGTGGTTCTATAGGCTCCGCTTCGCTTCACCTATTTACAGCTCCATTCGGAGCTGGTCTGAATCCTTCCGTCCTTGGTATTCGACATATTTAACGATTGTTTCTTCATCAACGCCGAT
>JBAHZU010000091.1:0-24182 GCA_037132875.1 Pontiella sp. | reverse complement strand
CGTAATCCTTAATTTTTTTACGCAAGGTGGTGGGTGAAATTTCAAGAACTCGTGCGGTGTGGGTCAGGTTCCAAGATTGAGCCTTTAGCATGTGTTCAATATGGAGCTTCTCGGCCATGGCGAGAGAGCCGGTTGTTCCTGCTTGCGAGGGGACTAGGTTGTACTTTTCTGTCGGAAACTCGATGTTTTCGGCGAGCAGCGTGGGGCTTTGTGCAAGAGCAACCGCCCGAGTGAGTACGTTCTCGAGTTCGCGAACGTTGCCCGGCCAACGGTGCTGCTCCAGTTTGATCAACGCGTCTTCTGTGATGTCGTACACCGCTTTTTTCAACCGGTCTCCAATGGTCCGCAGGAAGTGGTAGGCCAGCAGGCGCAGGTCCCCGTGGCGTTCCCGCAGCGGGGGAACGTGGATTTCGGTTACCGCAACCCGATAGAATAGGTCTTCGCGGAAGGTGCCCGTTTGCACCCGTTCTCCGAGGTTCCGGTGGGTTGCAAAAAGGGGCCGGGCTTTGAAGCGGATGGGCTCAACACCTCCGACGCGCTCAAATACATTTTCCTGAAGCAGCCGGAGCAGTTTAACTTGGAGATCCATCTCCATATCGCCAATTTCATCAAAGAAGACGGTTCCCTCGCCCGCCCGTTCCAGCTTGCCGATTTTCTGACGGTCAGCCCCCGTGAAGGCCCCTTTTTCGTGGCCGAAGAGTTCGCTTTCCAGCAGGGTGGGCACAATGGCGCCGCAATGGATGGCAACGAAGGGTTTTCCCGGAGCCGTTGCTTCGTGCAGGGCACGGGCGACGAGCTCTTTTCCCGTTCCGCTCTCCCCGGTGATCAAGACATTGACCCGACTGGTGGACAGCCGTCCGATCTGTTTTAGAATGTCCAGCACGTGGGGGTCGGAACCAATGATTTCGTGGGGCAGGGTGGTGGCGGGGCGGGGCGGGGCCACCGAGATGTCCTGTGCTTTTTTTTGCTCGCGCTGCACCTTTTCGAGGGTGAGCTGTATGTCGTCCGAATCGAAGGGTTTTCGAATATAGTCGTAGGCGCCCCGTTGCATGGCCGAGATGGTGGCGGTCATATCCGACCGCCCCGAGATGACCACCACGGGAATCGATGGAAAACGAGCGGAAAGCTCCTTCAGCAGGTGTAAGCCGTCGGCATCGGGAAGCACCAGATCAAGAAACACGATCTCGGGGTCCCACGTTTCGATGAGGGGCCATCCTGCGGCTGCGGTGCCTGCCGTTTTTACGGTATATCCCGCCGCCCCGAGCAAGAGCTGGATGGATCGGCATAGGCCGTGGTCGTCGTCAATAATGAGCAGTCGGTTCATGGCTGTTTTCCCGCGGTGGGTAGTTGGATGGTGAACCGGGCGCCGCCGTCCGGTTGGTTCTGGAAGGCGATGGTTCCCCCGTGCAATTCAATGATTTTCTTCACATTCGGCAGCCCGAGTCCCACCCCTTTGCTTTTGGTGGTGAAGAAGGGGTCGAATAGTTTTTCCGCAATTCGGTCGGATATGCCCGGGCCGGTGTCGGATACGGTGAGTATGATTTCGTCGGGATGGGTGGCGCTACCCGAAAGGGTAATTTGCACGCCCCCCCCGTCTGGGGTTTCGTGCACGGCATTGTCGGCCAGGTTGCAGAGGGCCCGGAGCATCTGTTCTCGGTCGATGTATAGGGGCGCATTGGGGCGATCATTCTGGAAGGTAATCGACACGTGTTTATGGTCTGCGGGGGGACGAATGCATTGGAGCACATCGTCGGCAAAGGCCTCGAAATTGACCGCGCGTATGTTGAGCTCAATCTTTTTCCCGTATTGCAATAGATCGGTCAGCATGGTTTCCAGCCGCCGCACCTGATCGGAAGCAATCTCCGCCAGCTCCTGATGCAGGGGATCGTTTTCAACGTGTTTTTGCAAGACCTGGAGGTTCATCTTGATGGCGGATAGGGGGTTTCTCATTTCGTGGACCATGCTGGCACTCAATTGTCCGATCGCCGACAGCACGGCCGCATGGGCGAGTTTTTGCTGGGCGGTTGCGATTTCATCCAGCATGTGGTTGAACGCATCGGCCACGTCCGCGTGTTCTCTCCCGGGAAAATGCTGCATGCGGGAGGTGTAGTGGCCTTCAGAAACGGTGTGGGCCACTTCGGCCAGATGGCGGAGGGGGCGGGTGAGACGATGGGCAATTTTACCGGCCAGCACCACCACCAGCACCAGCGTTGCCAACCCGGTGAGGGCGGCGCGGGTGCGCAGAATGGCAACCCAAGCAAAGGCATCGTGGGTGGAGGCTTCCGAAACCAAGTGTCCGCCGAGCGGTTCCACCCAAACGGCGACGCCGACTACGGGCTCACCGGAAATGTTGCGGTAGACTTTGGGGTGAAGGCTGCCCTTCGTGGGGGACCCCCGGGGGGTGAGGGACGGCTGGCGTTCCATTCCTGTGGCAAGAGAGCGGAGTACGGATCCATCGTTGAGGACCAGGAAGGAGGTGATGGCGTGGTCGGTTCCGAGGGGTTCGGCCAACATGGAATCGAGCGGGGCAGAGAGATCGAGGGTGGCCACGATGTATTGATCGTTTGCGGGAGTTGGAACCCCAATATAGAGGCCGATGAGCCCATCTTCTTGCAGGAGGGGAAGGGAGATGGCCGAGGGATTGCTTTTGAGGCGGGTGCGAAAGGCGGCGGGCAGGGGGCCGTGCGGGGGCTTGGAGCCGAACGAGGAGAGTAGGGTCCAATCGTGGGCATAGAGGCGGATGCTTTCATAGGCGGGGTTGAGAGCCAGTAATTCTTGGGCGCGGCATGCGCAGGCTGCTCCGTCGGAGACGGCGGTGTGCCCGTGTAGTTCGCGGGTGCGTTCGTTGAGCCAATCGGTGATCCGGTGCTGTTTGGCCATGGAGATGGTTTCGAGCTGGCTCATCTTGAGCTGTAAAATGGCCTGCCGGGCGCAATGGTAGCCTTGAAACGACATGATGAGCAGGGGCGCAATGGCAACAACGATCATCCAGAAGCGGAGGCTGGTGGCAATGCTGAGAGTTGGTTTCATGAATTATTTCCCCCTTGGTTTACCGTCGGGCATCGGTGGGCCGAGCTTTTTCGCGAGCGCCATATTGCGGCTTTTCCCGAGTGCCGAGGTCTGGGCAGGCGGAAGACCGTTTTGCTGTTTTTCGGATGTGGCGGTGTGCTCCGTCATATAGCCCTCGGTTGTTCCTCAAAATAGATACTCTCCTGGGGTAGACTATTCAATTAAATAGGGCGTCCGTGGGGCCTGCTCGGAGGGGCTTCCGCTGAAGTGGGTCCGGCGAAAGGAGCAATCTCCGAGGAAAAGAAAGAACGCCTTTCGGGGGTTGAAATGCCCCCTTCTTGCGGGTGGGCCTCTGTTTTACTTTTCATTTATGGATTGGTATCGGGGGCACGGAACCGGTAAAAAGGCCCATTCTGTTTATTAAAGAACGATTTGGAGAAATTTGATGAGAATTCTGACGGGTATACAACCTTCGGGTAAACTGCATATCGGCAACTATTTCGGGGCCATGAAACCAGCCGTTGAACTGCAGGAACAGGGCGATGCCTATATTTTTATTGCGAACTGTCATGCCCTGACCACGGTGCAGAATGCCGACGCTCTGCGCGAAATGACGATGGATGTGGCGCTGGACTTTTTGGCGGCGGGGATTGACCCCGAGCGCACGGCGCTTTATCGCCAAAGCGATGTGCCGGAAGTGCACGAGCTGGCCTGGTTGCTCTCGAATATTTGTCCTATGGGCCTATTGGAGCGCTGCCATTCTTATAAAGACAAAATTGCAAAAGGTTTTTCCACGGTGCATGGCCTTTTTGCCTATCCGGTGCTGATGGCGGCGGATATTCTTGCGGTGCAGGGCGAGGTGGTGCCGGTGGGGAAAGATCAGAAGCAACATTTGGAGGTCACCCGCGACCTCGCAACAAAGTTCAATTTGACGTATGGCAAGACCTTTACCCTGCCGGAGCCGTCGATTCGTGAAAATGTGGCGGTGGTGCCGGGGGTGGATGGGCAGAAAATGTCGAAATCCTACGACAACACGATTGAAATCTTTATGGAAGGCAAGCCGCTGAAAAAGCGGATCATGAAAATTTTGACCGATAGCAAAGAGATGGACGAGCCGAAGGATCCGGAAACCTGCACGATTTTTGCGCTCTATAAACTGCTGTCGACCGAAGCCGAACAGGCCACCCTGGCCGAACGCTATCGGGCTGGAGGTATGGGCTATGGCCATGCCAAAATGGAGCTGCTCGAACAAATCAACGCGCACTTTGCCCCGATCCGCGAAAAGCGCCGCGAGCTGGTGGAGCATATGGACTATGTGGAAGACGTGCTGAAAGCCGGTGCGGAAAAAGCCTCGGTGCTGGCCCGCCAAACGTTGCAGCATGCGCGGGTGGCGGTCGGCTTGGAATAACCTTTCGGTTCATGCAACAGGGGCCTCTTGTCGTGCCCCCTCGTGGCGGTTGCTTTTGAGTGGCGTCCATGCGGAGAGACCCCGCGCACGGCCGGGAGGGTGTTGCCTGATTTAACGGTCGGTGTGTTTTTATAGTTCATGGTACAGTCGTACTATTGCATGGAGAGAAGACTATGAATTTAGATCCTTTTAGAGAGAAGATTGATTCGCTGGATAGCGAAATTATACGCCTGCTGAACGAGCGCATTAATGTGGTGCTCGAAATTGGGAAAGAGAAGAAAAAGGTGGGGGCAGAAATCTATGTGCCTTCCCGCGAACGCGCGGTGTTTGATAAAATCAAAAAACTCAACCCCGGCCCGCTACCCGATGAATCGGCCCATGCGATCTATCGCGAAATCATGTCGGCGGCCCTGGCGCTGGAAACCGATATGAAGATTGCCTATCTCGGCCCCGAGGCCACCTTCACGCACCAAGCCGCTCGAAATAAGTTTGGCGTCAGCGTCGACTATATTCCAACCAGCACCATTGCGGAAGTATTCGACCGCGTGGCCAGCGGGACGGCGGACTATGGCGTGGTTCCGGTGGAGAACTCGACCGAAGGCGCCGTGACGCATACCTTCGACCAGTTTGCCACCACCCCCTTGAAAATCTGTGCGGAAGCGTATCTTCCCATTTCGCTCACCTTACTCTCCAATCAGCCCCAAGAGGATGTGAATCTGATCTTCAGCAAGCAAGAGGTTTTTGGGCAGTGTCGCAGTTGGCTGACGGCGAATATGCCGAAGGTGAAATTGTCTCCGGTGGAGAGCACCACCAAGGCGGTGCAACTGGCCCTGGAAACCCCTGGAGCGGGGGCCATTGCCAGCGTGATGGCGGCGGATATGTATGATGTTGATGTGCTCGCAAAAGACATTCAGGATATGCAGGGCAATACGACCCGCTTCCTGATTATTGGCCGGGAATACAGTGCCCCGACGGGCAACGATAAGGCCTCGGTTATGTTCGGCGTAAAACATCAGGTGGGCGCGCTCTATAAGGCGCTTTCGGTCTTCAATACCGACAATATTAACATGACTAAAATTGAATCGCGCCCTAGTCGGAACAAGAACTGGGAATACTATTTCTTCGTCGATGTGGATGGCCATTCTGAAGATCCCGAAGTGAAACGTGCTCTCGAAGAGTTGCAGGAACACTGCACGTTGATGACGGTGCTGGGTTCTTATCCAAAGGCTGAAATTTAATGCCAACGGTTGGAAACCCTGTCGTTGAGCAACGATGAACTAAAAATCCTCAAGGAGGTGGTCTCTTTGCCGACCGCCCCCTTTTGCGAAGTGCAGGTGCAGGACTATGTTCAGCACTGGGCGGAAAAAAGTGGGATCCATTTCCAGCAGGATTCCGCGGGAAATATTTTGCTGACCTATCCGGGCAAAGGGCGTCGGCCCCGCACGCCTTGGGTGTTGCAGGCGCATATGGATCATCCCGGATTCTCCGTCGTTCACCAGCGGGGCCGCATGGTGCGGGCCTGGTTCCGCGGGAGTGTCATGGAATCCTATTTCGCTGGGGCCCGCGTTCGCTTTTTTCCACGGTTTGGAAAAGAGGGCTGTGGAACGGTGGAGTCGGTTCGGCGGGATAAAGAGAGCGGGTTTCTGACGTGCCGAATTAAACTTGATGGACCGGTGGATCTGCCGGAAGGCACGTTGGGCATGTGGGATTTGCCGGCGTGGAAGAAACGGGGCGATCAACTTTCGCTGCGGGTGGTGGACGATCTCTGCGGAGTGGCCGCCATTCTGACGGTTCTTGCGCGGGTGCAGTCGGAAGGAGGCCGCCGGACGGTTCATGGCCTTTTAACCCGCGCCGAGGAGGTCGGATTTGTGGGGGCCATTGCCGCGGCCAAAAATAAGCTGATCGATCCCGCTTGGCCCGTCTTGGGCATTGAAGCCTCCAAAGCCCAGCCGAATGCCAAGGTGGGACAGGGCGCCATTGTGCGGGTGGGCGATGCCTCGACGGTCTTTAATCCTGAGCTGACATCCAACCTTCGGAAAACCGCAAAAAAACTGGGGCTGAAAAAAGAGCGGGGCTTAAACTATGTGGAATCGCTGATGCCCGGCGGTAGTTGCGAGTCCACTGGCTTGGCCTTGCTCGGGTATGAAACCAGTGCGGTCTGCCTGCCGCTGGCGAACTATCATAATATGGGCAAGAACGGGATCGCCCCCGAGAAAATTAGTTTATCAGACTATCGATCCTTGGTGGTCTTGTTGGCCGAAGTCTCCCAGCAGGCGCCTCATGCAATGCACCAAAAACAGCTGAAGAAACGGCTGCTGGATAACTATAAGAAACGGGCTCCCTTGCTGTCGTAAGGAGCGCGCTTGGATTAGGTTTTCTGATAGCTTGCGGGCTCGCGGTAGGTGGCATCCCAGTTTTTAAAGATGGGTTCCAATTTTTTGCCGCGTAGCATCTCGCAGAATGCTGGAATACTGCGTTCGTCGCTAATCGAAAATTGTTCCGTAGATTCTTCGGAGTCGTCGCTGTATCCGCCGACGGTGGTTTTGCTGGCGATACTCATTTTTGAAATGCCAACACCGGCCAATCCATCCCGAACGCGCTGGGGCTCGCGAGTGGAGAGCACAAGGGGAATCTCGGGCAGACCGATGCGCATGGCAAAAATATATTGTGCCAGCATTTTTTCATCGACCGGATGGTCGGCTTGGAATCCGCCGAGTTGCGGATTAATGCGGGGAAACGAAATGGAAACGCCCGCTTTCCAATAGTTCTTGAGCAGATATTTGGCGTGTCGGTAGACACACAGCATATCGAAGCGCGGATCGGAAAGACCGAGCAATGCGCCGATACCAATCGTGCGGAATCCGCCGCGTAAGGCGCGGTCGGCGGCATCGATGCGATTGAAGAAATCGCGTTTGTCGCCCCAGCGATGCATCTTTTCATAGACCACTTGATCGTAGGTTTCCTGATAGAGAGAAACGCCCGTGCATCCGGCGGTGGCCAGATTGCGATATTCGGACTCTTTCATCGGGAACACCTCAATGGTGACGTTGTGGATATATTCCGAGACAATGGAAATGCATTCGTTGAGGTAGGGCACATCGGCTTCCGGCATGCGCTCGCCAGTCAGCAACACGAGCTCTTCGAACTTCATGGCCTGAATGGCTTCCATCTCGTGCCGCAATTGGGATTGGTTGAGCACGGCGCGTTTGGCGCGCCGGTCGCCGGCAATGCCGCAATAAAGACACCCCCCGTTGCAGAAGTTGGAGAGGTAGAGCGGGGTATAGAGGGCGATGGTTCGCCCAAAATGCCGACGGGTAATGGCCTGCGCGCGTTGGGCCATGAGCTCCAGAAATTCGCCGGCTGCGGGGGATAGCATGAGGGCCAGCTCTCGTTCCGTTGGGTGCTCGGAAAGAATGGCCGCGCGGATGGCGTCTTTGTTTTCGCTTCCTGTCATGGGAAGCCAGCGGGAGGGGTCGAGCCAGTTGGGGAGTTCTTTAGTCATCGGCGGAGAGGAAGCTGGTTAAGGGTGAACTGGCAACGGCAATTTCGGACGTCGGCATGAGGCCGGCTTTATAGGCCATGCGGCCGGCATCGACGCCGGTTTTGAAGGCGGCACCCATGGCGGCGGGGTCTTCGGCAGCGGCAATGGCCGAATTCACGAGCACGGCATGGCATCCCATTTCCATGGCGCAGGCGGCCTCGGATGGCGAGCGCAGGCCGGCATCGACCACGACGGGGATGTTGGCATCGCGGATGATGATCTTAATCATTTCAGCGGTGGAGAGCCCCTTGCCGGTTCCAATGGCGGCGCCCAGCGGCATGACCGCGGCACAGCCGATGTCTTCAAGGCGTTTGGCCAGCACGGGGTCGGCGGGGATGTAGGGCAATACCAGAAAGCCCTGTTTGACGAGCTCAATGGCGGCTTCGAAGGTTTCGATGGCATCGGGCAGCAAATGATGCGGATTGGGATGAATTTCAAGTTTCACGAAGGGGCTCTTGCTGAGCTCGCGGCCGAGTATGGCGGCGCGAATGGCTTCTTTGGCATTCATGGCCCCAGAGGTGTTGGGCATGAGCTTTACGTTTTCGAGCTGAGAGAGCGGACCATATAAGTCGTCTTCTGCCTGATTTCGATTAAAACGGCGCAGCGCCACGGTGACCAACTCGGTGCCGGAAGCTTTCACGGCTTCAATCATCGCTTCGGTGCTATAAAATTTTCCGGTGCCGAGAAACAGGCGCGAGCCCAGTTCTTGATCACCTACGTTTAAAATGTCGTTCTGCATGATGACTCCTGAAAACTTGGATTAACCTCGGAAGGCCGAGGGGAGGGTGGGAATTAAATGCGGTCGGGTCTCAGCCGCCGCCAACAAAGACGAGCATTTCGATCTCGTCGTTTTCATGGGCCGAGGTGTTCTTCCAATCCTCGGAAGGAATGACCTCGCCATTCACCATGAGTGCGGTGTGCGCGGGATGAGCGCCCAGTTCCTTTAATAGGGCGTGGAGGGTGCCATCGCCTTGGTGGTCATGTGCTTCGCCGTTTACGGTTAGTTTCATCTTTCTCTCCACAAAAAAAAGCGTTCCCGGAACCCGGAAACGCTGAGAAAATGCTCCACGCTTCCTTTCGCCGGTACGATCCGGATCAGGTTCGGCGGGTATGATCTCAGCACATTCCATACGTTGGAAAGGCACCCCGGGTGATTGGTTTAAGACCCTGCCAATTGGACGAAACGAAGTAAAGCGGGAAGGCGGGAAAAGGATGGATTTAAAAAAGTGAAATTTTTTATTGCCGAGTTCGAAAGGTCTGCTACATTACGCCCTCGTTTTTACCGAATGACCCCTTCGTCTAGTGGCCTAGGACTCCAGGTTTTCATCCTGGCAACACGGGTTCGAGTCCCGTAGGGGTCGCCATTTTAATGGCGCCTCGGAAAAAACAATCTAGCGACCCCTTCGTCTAGTGGCCTAGGACTCCAGGTTTTCATCCTGGCAACACGGGTTCGAGTCCCGTAGGGGTCGCCACTTTTTCACTCATGCTTCGTTTCGAGGCATGAGTTTTTTTGTCTCTAGTCCCCCGCGGGCGGTATTTTTTTTACGCTACTTCTGGTTTTTCATTTGCTTTTCCAAGGGTTGGAAATATGTTGGGTAGGTCATTGCGAATGTATGCGCTTTTTGCGAAGGCAGTTAACTGTTGATGGTTAACGAATAATCTTAAAACGGAATTTTTTTAACCATGGAACTTTTCAATTCTCTGATTTTCACCCTGCCGATTGCCGATGTGAGTTCGGCCTTCTGGGACAGTACGTTGCCGGGCAAGTCCATTGTGATTATGCTTTTCATTGGTTCGGCCATGGCTTGGACCATTATGTACACCAAAGGGGCGCAATTGCGGTATGCCAGCCGCATGACCGATATTTTCCTGGAATCATTTCGTGCAGAAGAATTTCCAACCACGCTGTTTGCCAAGCGCGAGGAATATGTGGGCACCCCGCTCAATACAATCTATAATGCCGGTTGCACGGCGCTCGGTAGGGAGCTGCAAGCACACGGCATTGATCCCGAAGAGGTGCTGATGGGCGATTCCGCATCGGACGAGCACCGTCGCCTATCGCTGAGTCAGCTTGAAGCCTTGCGCTCGGTGGTCGATCGAAACGTGGCAGACGAAGCACTGAATTTGGAAGATCAAATGGGCTTGCTCGCCACGGCGGTGAGTGCGGCCCCTTTTCTGGGGCTACTCGGAACCGTTTGGGGTGTGATGGATGCCTTTACCGGTATGGCGGAGTCGGGTTCGGCGGCCCTTTCGGCGGTGGCTCCCGGAATCTCTGGCGCACTGCTGACGACGATTGTGGGGCTGATTGTCGCGCTTCCTTCCATGATCGGATACAATTTGCTGACGGCGCGCATTCGCCGGATCTCCGTGCAAATGGATAACTTTGCGCAGGAGTTTATCTCCGGAATCCAGAACTCCTACGTGATTGAGGCTTGATCCGTGGCCCGAAGAACCTCTCTAGTTAATCTGAATCAGATCAGCGATATCAACATGACCCCGTTGATGGATCTGACCTTTATTCTGCTGATTACCTTTATTATCACCTTCCCGCTGATTGAGCAGGGCATTGCCATTAATTTGCCCAAGGGGAAGGCCGCGGATATGATGGAGTCGGAAACCCGCTCCATTAGCCTGAATTTCGATAAGCAGCTCTATCTGGATAATGTGCCGATTTCTGAAGCAGAACTCCTGTCGGCTATGATGGAGATTGGGGCGAACGATCCGAATACCACGGTTTATGTGCGGGCTGACCGCAAGCTGCCCTATGGCGACGTGGTGGCCATCATGAAAATCTTACACGATGCGAGCATCACTAAAATGGCTTTAGTGACGGAGGCGGATTAGTCGGGCATGAACACATTCCAACGCAAAGTGGCCCTGCGTATCGCGGGCATCCATGTGGTTATTATTCTGTGTATTATGATGATGTCTGGGCTGAAAGGCTGTTTTCGGCCGAAAGAAAAGCTGGAGATCGAGATGTTTGTTGAATTCGGTCAGGCGGCTCCGGCCGTGGCCATTCAAGAGGTGGCACAGATGAGCGAGCCGGAACCCGAACCGGCTCCTGCTCCGCCGCCGGAGCCCGTGCCAGCCCCTCTTCCCGAACCGGTAAAAAAAACGATCCCGAAACCGACGCCGAAGAAAGAGGTTCCAAAGCCGCAGCCTAAGCCTAAGCCGGAACCGAAAAAACCGAAATGGACCCCCACCGATGTGTCGGAGATCAAGCTTGGGAAAACCGTTGCGGCGACGAAGCCGATCAAGCCCGCCGTCTCGAGCGCAGAGATTCAGCAGGCGCTCAGAAATGTGCAAAGCCGTGTTCCAACGTCGGCCGCCGGCCCCGTAGGAAATCCGAACGCGGATGCCGCTTATGTTTCACAAATCGGTAGTTATTTCGATCGCCGGTGGACGAAACCCCGTTCATCGGCTCCTTCCGCATCGACGATCTTTCGGATTTATATTTCTAAATGGGGAACGATTACGCGGAGTGTAAAAATCCAGGGTTCCGGCGATGCGGCCTTTGATGACTCGGTGGCGAGGGCCATACATTCTGTCAGCACCGTGCCGAAACCACCTTCTAGCTTTTCTTATGATTATGTTGAGGTAGAGTTCCGGATTAGGGATTAGGATTCTGTTCGAGGATATTGGGATATGATTAGACGTTTATTTTTGGGGTCGGGGATGCTTTCTGCATCCTCCGTGTTGGCACAAAGAGCCGTGGTGGAGCGTGCGGGCCATGGCAAAATTGCCATTAACCTGGCGGGCTATCGCGTGGGGCGTGATGCGGCTTCACAAACCTTTATTGCGGTGCTCAAGGCCGATTTGAATCGCTCGGGCTATTTTTCAGTGACCTCTCGGGGGGGGGCGGTGAATGTGACGGGGCAGGTGCGGGCCGGTAGCCGGATGAAGGCCGATCTTCAGGTGTATAAAGTTTCGGGCCGTCAGCGCCTGCTCGGAAAAACCTACGATGCCACGGCCGCGGTTGCCCGCGGGCTGGCGCATAAAGTGGCCGACGAAATAACGTATGCCGTGACCGGTAAAAAGGGTATGGCTTCGGCTAAAATTGCGATGGTTGGAAAGCGCTCCGGGTATAAAGAACTCTATGTGTGCGATGCTGATGGTGGAAATATCCGCCAAATCACCAAGGACCGTAGCATTGTGGTGGGGACGCGTTGGGCGCCGGATGGAAAAAATATTGTGTATACGTCCTATAAGCGGGGCTTTCCGAATGTGTTCATTACCGGGCGCAGCGATCCGCTTTCGAGTCATGGCGGGCTGAATGCGAGTGGGGCCATCTCGCCCGATGGCAAAAGCATGGCGGTGATTCTTTCCAAAGATGGGAACCCAGAATTGTATCTGAAGAGCCTGCGTTTCGGGGGACGTTTGACCCGTCTGACTCGCACTCGCCCTGGGATTGAGGCAAGTCCGTGTTGGTCGCCCGATGGAAATCATCTGGTCTATGTCTCGGATTCGTCCGGGCGCCCGCATATTTATATTATTTCAAAGAACGGGGGACGGCCGCGGCGGATTTCCACTTCCGGAACCGAGAATGTGGCTCCGGATTGGGGTAAGAATGGATATCTGACGTGGTGTAGTCGAATTGGGGGAAAATATTGCGTGGTGGTGGGGGATCCGAAGTCCAGAACGATGCGTACGCTGGAGACCGATTGGGCGGACTATGAAGATCCGCGCTGGGCTCCTGATGGACGCCATATTGTGTGTTCCCGCACCTCGAATTATCGTTCCGCCATCTACCTTCTTGACACCCTTAAAGATTCTCCTGTAGCTTTAGTTTCAGGGTCGAGCGGTTGGCATTCGCCTTCGGTATCTCCTTAATCCATGTAAGCGGAGTTTTGTAATGAAAAATATGATTTTTAGATTGGTTGTTTTTGTGGTGGTAGCCAGCTCGCTCACCTTCATCGGCGGGTGTCGCTCGCGGAATACGAATGATGCGGATCTCTACGGTTCGGACAATATGTATGGTGATCCGCTCCTCGGCGATATGCCCCTGAATGATTTTGGTGGATTTCCGGCCGATGGCGACCGCAGTGTGGTTGCTCCGCTGATGTTTGCTTATGACAGCTCGCAGGTAAATCCTGAAGAAGCAAGCAAGTGCGAAGAGGTTGCGGACTTGCTGAGGAAGGGAACGTATGAGGGTGTGATTGCGGAAGGGCATGGCGACGAACGGGGCAGCCGGGAATATAACTTGGCGCTCGGTGAACGCCGCTCTCTGGCCGTGCGCGACTATCTCATCAGCCTCGGTGTGGACCCCACCATCGTTCAGACCAAGAGCATGGGCGAAGAAATGCCTGCGGACATGGGGCACGATGAAGCCGCATGGCGCAAAAATCGTCGCGTTGAATTTGTTTTGTACTAACCCCTGATTTTTCGGAATAGCGCGGTTTAGAGCCGCGCCTTTTTTTTATCATGCCCCTGTATTTTCCTGCGATTGCAGCACAGTTTGATCTCATAACCAGCATTGGTGGTGTTGCCGCCGCGATTGGGGTGTCGTTTTTTATCATCACTCTGGTCGCCAGCTATTACCGCTTTCTCGGGATTGTCGAGAAGGCGGAACACACCTCTCCGGAAGAGATGGGGGCGGAAGCGCGCGAAATTTTGCGCGTTCAGTTGGCCCGCTATCTTGCCGGTTGCGCTCGGCGTGGAACATCGTTCTCCATCGCGCTCATTCGCCTTCCCGATTTGGACCATCGGATAAACATGGATTCGTCGGTGATTATCGGGGTGAAAAATGCGGTGCGCAGAAAGGATGTCATTTATGTATTCGACGACCGCACGGTTGTGGTTCTGCTAGAATCGGAACCGGAAGATGGGGTCGTGATTCTATCTCGGATCGTGCGCTCTTTGGAGCAGGCGGTGGATGCTTTATCTCCGGGGGGAGCGCGCGTGGGAATCGTATCCTACCCCGGGCATGCCCTCAGTGGTAAAGCGCTGGTTAAAGCCGCGGAGGATGCGCTGGATCGGGCGTCTGCTGAGGAGCCCATCGTGCTGCCTGAAATTGAGGATGTTGACGCAGAGGATGAAAAAGAGAGTGAGCCCGAAGACGCTCTTGAATCGAAAGAGGGGCCTTCAAAGGAAAAGAAGAAGGATCGCCGAAAAGATTCGATGCTCGATGAGTTGACCGGTGTGCTGAAGCCTTCCGCAATATCGGCCTATATGCAACGGACGATGAATGAACTGCGCCGGAAGAAAGAAAAAGCAGCGCTGTTTTGTGTGGGTCTGAATAATATGGACCATATCACTCGATTTCATGGCGAGGCCGTTGCCGATAGCGTAATGGCAGAAGTGAGCCAGATTCTCCAGAACCACCTGCGTTCGGAAGATTTGATTGGACGCCATGAAAATTTTGCCTATTTGGTGTTGGCACAATGTTCCTTGGAAGAAGCGGATCTCATTGGCAAGCGGGTGACCACACAGGTTCAAAATACCGTTTTCTTTTCGGGGAAAACCAAGCTAAAAATCACCATTACCCTGGGGGTTGCCACCTTCCCTGAGCATGGACGAAATCTGCATTTTCTTTATCTCGCCGGTCAAAAGGTATTGAACCATAGTCGGGCTCACGATATTCGGTCGATGGCCGTTTACGATCCGAAAATACATGATAAGGTTCAAGTTAAGCCCATGAAGAACATCAAATCGACCCAGCAGTAATGCGGGTTCCAGCCCTTGGAAAACTTGGCAGATTTATTTGCCCCTGAAAAGAAGGAGAGACCATGAAGTTAGGTGTCAATATCGACCACATTGCAACCCTGCGCCAAGCCCGCGGAACGGTATATCCTGATCCGCTCGATGCGGCCATCATCTGCGCCCGTGCCGGAGCCCATGGAATTACGGCCCATCTTCGCGAAGATCGTCGCCACATCCAAGACGACGATATTTTTCGGCTCAAAGAGCTGCAGCCGCTTCCACTCAACTTGGAGATGGCCAATGTGGAATCCATTATTGAAATTGCGCTGAGTGTTAAGCCGGCCGAGGTCTGTATTGTTCCCGAAAAGCGGCAGGAGCTTACCACCGAAGGCGGGCTGGATGTGCTGGGCAATTTTGAAGCGCTCCGGGAGACCATCGCGAGCCTTTCCGATGCGGGCATTGAGGTGAGTCTGTTTGTGGATGCACACATTGAAACCTTAGTGGCGTGTAAAGATCTGGGCGCTCCCACCATCGAACTACATACTGGCGGCTATTGCGATGCCGGCCCGAATGAGCGTGCGGTGCTGTTGGAAAAATTAATCGAAGCCGCGGACCATGCCCATGAGCTGGGCCTGAAGGTGAATGCTGGACATGGAATCAGCATGGATAATCTGGGGGGCATTCTTTGCATTCCGCATATGGACACCCTCAATATTGGCCACAGCATTGTTTGCCGCGCTGTTTTCCAAGGCTTGGAAGCTGCGGTTGTAGAAGTGCTCGAAGGCCTGCAGGATTATGAGGTGTAACCCTCTTTATACCCCGAATAATAAGCAGTAGCATGCAGTGCCCGGAGGTTGAAGCCGCTCCGTGGTTGGGCCCCTCGTCCTTGCAACTGGGCCGTTGCACTTTTAGAATAATGCGTAACGATTCTGTTATGTCATTAGCAAACTACGCATTACGGATTACGTCTTATGAAAATTGTTACTGCTGAAGAAATGCGGGCCCTCGACGCGCGTACCCTCGCATCCGGAATTTCTGGAGAAGAGCTGATGCTGATCGCCGGGGAAGGGCTGGCCGATGCCCTTCGCACCTTGGCCGCAAATCATCAACTGGTTGACTCGCCGGTGCTCTTCTTGGCTGGCCCCGGAAATAATGGGGGCGATGCTTTTGTGGCGGCCTATCTGCTACAGGAAGACGGGTGGCCGGTGGAATGCTGGCTCGCCGCTCCCGAACATAAAATCAAGGGCGATGCCCTGATCCATTTTAAAAAGATGAAAAAGGCCGGCGTACCGTTGGAAGTGCTCGATACTGCGGAACATTGGGCCTTTGTGGCCGACCGTGGAATGGATGCCGAAATAGTGGTGGATGGCCTGCTGGGAACCGGCGTTTCTGGAGAACCGTACGGGGTGATGGCCGATGCGCTGGCTTTTGCCGATGCGCAGGCTGACCGGGCCTTGATCGTGGCCATTGATATGCCTTCGGCCATGGCCGTTCGTGCGGATTTAACCGTTACAATGGGGCTTCCAAAGCTTGGAAGTATTGAGGCCGAGAACGTGGATTTGGTTGGCAATATGGAGGTCGTCGATCTTGGGATTCCGCCCGAATTTATTGATGAAGTGGTCGGTGATGACGAACTCGAACTGATTCACCCGTCTGATCTTGCACCCCTATTCCCTCGCCGCCCCCGTGACGCGCATAAAGGCACGTTGGGCCACGTGCTTTGCATGGGGGGAACCAAAGGCTTCAGCGGGGCCATCATCTTGGCCACCCGCGCAGCCCTTCGGTCGGGTGCTGGCCTGATTTCCGCATGGGTTCCGGAGGCCATCCACGCAGGGGTTGCACCCGCCATTCCCGAAGCCATGGTGCATTCCAGTATGCCCGATTTCGTCTGGACAGCCATCATGGCAGGCCCTGGGATGGGCCGCACGGCCACCACGCGGGAACAAATTCTCCACCTTTTGGAAACCTCAACCGTTCCCTTGGTGCTCGATGCCGATGCCCTCGCGGTGCTAAACGATCATGTTGACGCCATCTCGAAGGCCACTTGCCCAGTGATTCTAACCCCGCATCCCGGCGAGTTTGCTGCGCTGTTCGGCTTGAAGGTCGAAGAGGTGCAGGAAGACCGTTTTGGGATGGTCCGTATGGCCGCCGACAAACTGGGGGCCACCGTGGTGCTGAAAGGCGCAGGAACCCTCGTGGCCACGCCCGGGCTTCCCGTGGCGGTGAATATGACCGGAAATCCAGGCATGGCCACGGGGGGGTCGGGCGATGTGTTGGCCGGGCTGATTGCCGGGCTGGCGGCGCAAGGAATTGATCCCTTCGAAGCGGCCTGTGCTGGCGTTTGGTTGCATGGAAAAGCGGGGGACCTGGCGGCTGCCGATCAATCGCAGGCCTCCATGACGGCGAGCGATCTCATTGGGAAACTGCCCGAAGCTTGGCGCGATATTTCCTGCCGATAGGACCTGCGTAACGAGGAATCCTGAAAAGACCGGATCCTCGCTTGCCGCAGGAATGAGGGGGGAGTTACAGGCTATTTTCTGCGGGGTGAACCCTCCGTGGGGTTCGGCGGGTTAAACCCTTGCTGCGAAATCTATTTCCGCCGCCCCTTCTCATTTCTTGTTATTCATTCACCATACTGGCCGGCTGATGCGTGGCTTGGATGACGGTCTGCCAGAACCAGCTGTTGGGATCGATCATCTTGCTGCCTCCAATCATCGGAATAGGCAGGTGAACGAGGCGATCGTGGTGCAGGCCCACAATCATATTGGTATATCCGGCCATGGCGGCATGAACGGCATTGTTGCCCAAGCGCAAGCAATACATCGAGTCGTTGGCATTGGCGCGGCGGCTGCGGATGTTATAGCTCGGGTTAAAGTATTTTACATTGACCTCAAGGCCCTTTTTCTTGAAGTGGGCATTGATGGATTCATTCATCAGATCACCGATGTCTTCAAGGCGTTTATTGCCTGATTTGTCGGAGGAACCTTTCTTATGCTCAAAGAGCTTTTGTCCGGCGCCTTCTGCCACCACCACCACCGCATGTTCTTTACGCTTGAGTCGTTTTTCGAGCACTTCAAGGAATCCGTTCGGTCCGTCTAAATCGAACGGCACTTCCGGAATCAGACAAAAATTTACAGCGCTATTGGCCAGCGCGGCCGATGCGGCAATCCAACCCGATTCGCGGCCCATCAAATTGACCAGCCCAACGCCGTTGCGATAGGCCCGCGCTTCGTTGTGAGCATTGGTAATGATATCCCACGTGGATTCAACCGCGGTCTCAAATCCGAACGAACGCTGGATGCGGCTGATATCGTTATCAATCGTTTTCGGAATGCCAACGACGGAAATGGGAAGATTCCGCTCCTTCAGCTTGGTGGCAATGTCGCGGCAACCCCGCAGTGTTCCATCGCCCCCAATCGTGAAAAGAATATCCACCCCGTAATGAACAAGGGTGTTGATGATTTCATCTTCGTCCTGCCGGCCGCGGGAGGATTTTAGAATGGTCCCGCCTTTTTCATGGATCTCGTCGGTATTGTCGGTGGTGAGCTCAATGGGGTAGTGGTAGTACTTCGCCACGAGCCCCTCATAGCCATATTTAAAACCAAGGACCCGTTTAACGCCGTAGCTTTCCAAGCTACAGAAGGTCAGCGATCGGATAACATCGTTCAATCCGGGGCAGAGACCGCCGCAGGTCACGATGCCCACCGTGACTTCTTTGGGGTCGTAAAATAATTTTTTGCGAGGACCTGCCAGTTCGAAATATTCGATATCCGAAATATGATCTAGCTGACTCAGTTCTTTCGTCCGGTCATCGCAGGCAATGGCTTCCCCCTCATAAAAACGAGCGATTTTATCTTTCAGGGGGGAATCAAATGTTGCTTCACCCAGAGCGTCCGCTTTATGAATCTTCAGATCTGCCATTGGAAGGCCTCCTAGAACTGTGAAAGGAATCGCATATCATTTTCGTACAGGTTCCGGATATCGTGAATACCGTAGAGAATCATGGTAATCCGTTCGATCCCCATGCCGAATGCAAATCCGCTGATCGTAGAGGAATCGTATCCGACATTTTGGAACACGTTGGGATCCACCATGCCCGCCCCGAGGATTTCAATCCAGCCACTATTTTTGCATACGCGGCAGCCCTTTCCGTCACAGACATGGCAGGTGAAATCGACTTCCACACTCGGTTCCGTGAAGGGGAAGAAATGCGGCCGGAAACGGATTTTCACGCTCGGCCCCATCAGTTCGCGAGCGAAGTAAGAGAGGGTGCCCTTCAGATCGGCCAGCGAAACGTTTTCGTCCACAAACAGACCTTCCACTTGGTGGAAGTTGGCCGAATGGGTGGCATCCGGCGTGTCGCGGCGATAGCAACGGCCCGGGGAGATGATCCGCACGGGCGGCTTGTTCTCCAACATATAGCGCACCTGTACCGGGGAGGTGTGGCAACGCATCAGATCGCCGTTGTTCAGATAAAACGTATCCTGTTCATCGCGCGATGGATGATCGGCGGGGGTGTTCAATGCATCGAAGTTATTCCAAACGGTTTCCACATCGGGTCCATCGGCCACCGTGAACCCAAGGGTCTGAAAAATTCCAGTGATGCGATCGGTGACTTGGGTGATTGGGTGGCGTGTGCCGAGGCCCTGCCACTGTCCCGGTTGGGTCAGATCAAAGCCCGCGCCTCCCGAGGATCCGCTGATGGAGAACGCGGCCTGTTTTTGTTTGATCAGTTCTGTCAACTCGTTCTTAAGTTCGTTGACGGTTTTTCCGAACATCGGTTTTTCTTCCTTCGAAACATTTTTCAGTTCCATCATCACTTTCGGAAGAAGGCCTTTCCGGGCCAGATATTCAATACGCACGGCTTCCAGCGCATCGGCATCGGCGGCGTTTTGTGCTTCGCCAAGGGCCTTGGCTTTGAGATCGTTTAAGTCCTGTAAATTCATAGTTTTTCCCCAGTTCCCAAATGGTTTGGAAAAGTCGCGTCCCATCATCCAAGCTGAGCGCAATATGGCAATTGATTTTTCGGGTTTTCTGCAACGGGTCGCCGGAGTTTTTTGGGTAAAGTTGCAGGACGGGGTGGATTTTAAAGGATCCTTATGGATGGTGTCCTTAAAAAAATCAGGCATTCAGTTTCCGCAGATACGAGATTGGCGTTCGGCGGGGGTAGGGGCCTGCTCCGCTCGGTCCGCTTTCGAAATTTATCCAACCCGCTGATTTGGAGTCTAGAGATCCGGGCGGGGGGAATTCAGCTCGCGAAGTAAGATCTCTCTCAGCTGTAAAACTCGTTCCGGATATTGGTCTGCGAGGTTGTAACGCTCTTCGTTGTCTTCCTGGAGGTTGTAGAGCTGAAACGCGTTTGTCTTGCGGTCGATCTCCACCAGCTTGAATCCATCTTTTGCGATCAGCGCACTGCGTCCCATCCGGCTGAAGTGGTTGTTGACGATCACGTAGTCGTGTTCGTTGATCTGGGGTTGGGACAGCAGGGTGGGCAGGAAGGAAAGGCTGTCTTTTCCTTTGGGCATTTGGGCGCCGATGATGTCCGCCAGGGTGGCCATGAAGTCGTAGTGAGCACTCAGGTGATCGGTTTCTGTGCCCGGTTTGATTTTTCCAGGCCATCGAACGATCATGGGGCACTGCATACCGCCCTGATATCCAGAGCGTTTGAGCCCTGCGCGGCCCCCTGCGCCATCAAAGAGGTCGCCGCATTCGGAGGTGCGCCATTTTTTATCGGTCAGGTTGGTCGGTTCTCCGTCGGGACGGGTTTTGGGGAAGGTTTTCTTTGGGCCATAGTAGAGTTCGTGGCCGTTGTCGGAGGTGAAGGCCACAACCGTCTTATCGTCCAGCCCGAGCGTTTTGAGTTCGGCCATAATCAGGCCAACGTGGTCGTCGAGCATACGCACCATTGAGGCATATTTTTTTTCGGCCAGCGACCAGCCTTCCTGGTCCGCATAGTCTGGGTGCAGTTCGGGAATGGCAACGGGGCCGTGCGGCAGTTGGGTCGGGTGGTAGAGGAAAAAGGCCTCGTTCTTATTTTCGCGGATATAGGAGAGAATGCTTTCGATGAAGACATTCTGCGAATAGGTTTTTCCGCCGGAGCCGACCGGTTCGTCACCCTTTTCGCTCATCTTTCCGCAATAGGGATCGGTGTTGCCTTCGAGCTCAAAGCGTTCCCCGTTGCGCCAGAGGTACGGGGGGTAGAATCCATGGCAGCGCACGTGGCAGTAATAGCCTTCGTGGAAGTCCCATCCAAAGCGCCGGACCCGTTCGTTCCACGTTAGAAAGCCGCGATCAAGTTTGCCGAACTGAGCGGTTTTATACCCCGCCTGCTGGGCGACCTGCGCCAAGAAGACTTCGTTCGGCGGAATCTTCCGCTTTTGTTTCAGTCGTTCGAGCTGTTGCTCATAGTGTTCGGGGGTAATTTGTCCCGTGTCGCGCCGGATGGGAAGCCCGCCCGGGCTTTGTCCCCAGCCGCCGTTGCGGCCGTCGTGCATACCGGTCAGCAGGGTCCAACGGGAGGGTGCGCAATAGACGCCTCCATAATAATTGTTGAACTTCATGCCTTCTTCAGCCAACCGGTCGATGTGGGGTGTTTGGATCAGCTTTTGTCCGTAGGAGCCCAACATACCAATGCCCAAGTCGTCCGCGTAGAGCAGGATGACGTTGGGCCGTTCGGGCGTGGGTTGCACGGCGAACGAGGCGGGCCCCGCGAGGATGAGTGCGGTGAAAATGAGAAGGGGTTGTTTCATCCTATTTCACCTCCATCATCTGGATCTTTCCATTCATTCGGACTTTAACCGTTGCTGGGTCGAGGCCATCAAGGCGCCGGATTTCCAGGAAGGTGACCTGGCCTTGTTTCCACGAGAAATCGATTTCAAATCCGCCGCGTGCGCGCAAGCCCGTCACTGCGCCCTCCGGCCATTCTTTCGGCAGGCAGGGTAGCAATTCGATTTCCCCGGCATGCGATTGCAGTAGCATTTCCACAATACCGGCTGCACCCCCGAAGTTTCCATCGATCTGGAAGGGCGCATGTTTGTCGAACAGGTTGTTATAGAGCGATTTTTTAAAGAGCATTTCTAAATTATAGTGTGCTTTTTCAATATTTTTGAAGCGGGCCCAGAAGTTAATAATCCACGCTCGGCTCCAGCCGGTTCCCCCGCCGCCTTTGGCCAATCGCCCGTCGATCGACTTGCGCGCCGCTTCTACCATTTCTGGGCTATTATTTAGGTTGTACTGCCGGCCGGGGAATAGACCGAACAAGTGAGAAATGTGGCGATGTCCCGGATCCATTTCTTCAAATTCCTTCGTCCATTCCATCAGGCGGCCATCGGAACCGATTTGCGGCATGGAAAGGTTGGCGAGCGCTACGGCAACTTTTTTGGTGAATGCATCGTTAATTCCAAGACGTTCGGCGGCTTCGAGCGTATTGGAAAAGACATCCCAGATGATTTGCTGATCCATGGAGGGCCCCATGGTCAGGTTGCTCCATTGTTTTTTGGTTCCAGGAAGAATGAATCTATTTTCGGGGGAGGTACTCGGGCCAGAAACGAGTTTTCCCGTCGTGGGATCTTTAACCAGCCAATCGAGAAAAAAGAGGGCCGATTCTTTCAGAATTGGATAGGCGCGCTCTTTCAGAAAAACAGGATCCTGGGTGAAACGATAGTGCTCCATAAAATGCTGGGTACACCACGCGCCGCCGACGACCCACTGGCCATATTGAACCTTGCCGAAGGGAACCGTGAAATGCCAGACATCCGAGGCGTGCCCGGCCAAAAATCCTTTGCAATGGTAAAGATCCTGCGCAGTTTGCTGTCCGGAGGGCACGAGGCGCTCGATATAATCCATGAACGGAAGGTGGCATTCCGACAGATTGGCGATTTCGGCGGGCCAATAGTTCATCTGCATATTGATATTGATGTGGTAATCGCTGTTCCAGGGGGCTTCCAAATCTTTGCACCAGATTCCCTGAAGATTCGCCGGCAGGCTGCCCTCGCGCGACGAGGTGATTAGTAGATAGCGGCCATACTGGAAAAAGAGCGCGGCGAAGTTGGGATCCGTTTGGCCCTGGCGGAGATCCTGCAGACGGGCGAGGGTCGATTTTTCAGACGGGGTACCTAGTTTGAGCGTAACACGGCGGAACAGCTCTTGATGTTTTTCAATCGAATCCGTCCTCAGCTGGGCATAGGGTTTCTGCAGAGCCGTGGCGAGGGTGCTTTGACTGGCCGCAACTCGATCATGTGTCAGTGGATGAGGGGTGTCATGGCGGTTATAGTCGGTCGACGCCGCGATATACAGAGTTGCGGAATCTGCCGAATCAACAACGATCGTCTGATCCTGGATGAGGATCGTTCCGTTTTCAGTGACGACCTTGTAGACGGTGGTAAACTTTACTCCCCGATGTTTCTGTCCCTGTGCGGCTTGTCCTTGGGCCACCAGTGAATCGTTCCCTGCTTTGGAAACCTTAAATAGGCCGCCGCGCTCAACATGCGCGCGGAAGGATACCGAGCCGGGCTGGTCGGCTGTGAGGTGCACCGTGATCACCTGATCTGCAGGGCTGACGGTGACTTCGCGGGTGTAGGTGATCCCCTTGATCTTATAGGTGGTGGTGGCGACCGCGGTGTCAAGATTCAGATCGCGGCGGTATTGGGTGGCTTTCCCCTCGATGTCGAAATCAAAACGTAGCTCGCCCATCGTTTGGTAGCTGCGTGGAGAAATGCGGTCCGCCATGACCGACTGCTGCAATGTTTGTGCTTCCTGGTAGTTTTCTGCAAACAGCAACTCGCGAACCTGGTCGATCGTCTCCCTAATATTTTCTTTCACCTCTGGAATCGGCGGGCCCGCCCAGATCGACTCCTCATTCAGTTGAATCAATTCATGCGCGACCCCGCCATAAACCATGGCTCCGAGGCGACCGTTCCCCACCGGGAGGGCTTCTTCCCAATGCGTTGCCGGGGCGTTGTACCAAAGCGCAAGCTCATTTTCTAACGGCTGATTCAACGGCTGAATTTCAACAGTTTCCTGATAATTGAATGTGTTGGCTGGTTTCTTTTGAGGGGCTGCATTGACGCTGGCGATCGTTAGCATGGCCACGCTCACGATCAGGGAACGCGTAACGAGAATTCGGGGTTTCATCATTTATAACCTCTCTTTTAAGCCCGCGTTAATGTTCGGCAGATACGAAGGCGGTTGATAACGTATTCCTCGGAAGACACCCCTCAATGGCGTGTTTCTCCGTCGGGTTTTCTAGCCCATAGCATAAGATAGCAGATCATGACCCCATCGTATACCTAGCTGATTAGGCGGCCCCTGAAAGGTAGATTATAACTGCGGGATCTGCACGCAGGAGAACACTACCGATCCGTGGGTAAATAGGGTTCGGGAAGTGAAGGGCCGGCCAAGGGAACTTCATTTCTAAATGGGATGTTTTTCGGGGACGCCTGCGGATGCGATGAGTCCAATCGTTATTGTTTGGGCATTGCTGATGAGAAGGGGAAGGCTCATTCCCCGAGATAAATCAGGAGCTTGTCGTGGGCGAGGACGACGAGGTCGCCGATGCCGTCGCCGTTGAGGTCGCCGCTTTCCATA